>JALGZR010000059.1 GCA_025774805.1 bacterium | reverse complement strand
TGACCGCAACTCGCGAGAGAGTCGCGAATGGGAAGGAGATACGTCATGTCGCGCGAAACGAAGAAGGTCCTGGAGATGCTGGCGGAGGGAAAGATCACGAACGAGGATGCCGAGAGGCTGCTGGACCGTCTGGGCGTGTCCGGCGCGGGCCGGGAGGTCGGAACCGAGGCGTCGGACTCGGAGGCGGCCTCCCGCAACGGCGGGAGCCGATCGCAGCCGAAGTACCTGCGAGTCGTCGTGGACAGCTCCGACGGGGACAAGGTGAACATCCGGGTTCCCCTCGCCCTCGTGCGCACCGGCATCAAGCTCTCGACGATGATGCCGGAGAAGGCGAGCGCGAAGTTGTCCGAACGGGGAATCGATCTCTCCCATCTCAGCGAACTGGAGGGCGAGGAGCTGAACGAGGCGCTTCGCGATCTCCAGGTCGACGTCGAGTCGGGCGATGGGGACACGGTCCGCATCTTCTGCGAGTAGACACGGATCGCCGGCGCCGGCGAAGGGGGACACCGGGGGCCCCGGGCGGCGGGTCGGGCCCGTGTCCCTCCCTGGCCTCAGCTGTGGCCGCAAGCGCCGCACCCGGTGGGAAATGCAGGCTAGACGGCGGGGGCCGTCGCGCCGGCGGGCGCGATCCTCCGGTCGCGAACGCCGTCGAAAAAGTGCTCGAGCGGTTGCGGACGCGAGAAGTAGAAGCCCTGGATGGCCCGGCATCCCATGGCCTGGAGAAGGTTGATCTGACCTTCCGTCTCCACTCCCTCGGCGACGACCCGGATCCCGAGACTCCGACCCAAGATGACCATCAGAGCCGCCACCTCCTGACTGCCGGGCCGCATGTCCGTCAGTCCCACGACGAAGGACCGATCGATCTTGATCTCGTGGAGAGGCAGCCGCGTCAAGTAGCCGAGGTGAGAGTACCCCGTGCCGAAGTCGTCCAGGGAGATCTCCACTCCCTGATCGGCGAGTTTCTCGAGTGCACACGTCAGTGGGGCGCGATCCTCGACGAGCACGGACTCGGTGATCTCGATTCCCACGAGATTCGGATCCACCCCCGTTTCCTCGAGAATTCGACCGACGCGGTCACTCCAGTCCTCACTCTCGAGCTGGCGCGGAGAGAAATTCGTGAACAGCCGCGTCCCCACCCCGGTCTGCTCTCGAATCCGTTCGGCGTCCCGACACACCCTCCGGAAGATCGCGCTCCCGAGCTCGTGGATGATCCCGGTCCGCTCCGCGATCTCGATGACGGTCAACGGAGAGACGGGACCGTGTTCCGGATGATCGAAACGGAGCAGGGCCTCGAGCCCGATGGGTTCCCCCCTGGGAAGAGAGACTTTGGGCTGGTAGGCGATCCGGAACGTGCCCGCCTCGGCCGCCACCCGCAGCCTCTCCTCCAGGTCGATGTCGCGTCGGTGCCGGAGTGCCGCCTCCTTGGAGAAGAAACGGATGCGTTTCGAGACCCCGGGATGCTCGGCGCGTTGGATCGCCGCCTCGGCGCATCGCAGCAGCTCCGAGGCGTCGAGCCCGTCGGAGGGGTAGAGACTGACTCCGGCTCGAGCCGAGAGCGAGACCGTCGTATCACCGATCCGCAACGGATTCGCCAGTCGACTAAGGATTCTCTGCACCACGAGGGCGGCTTCCCGCGCCTTGCTGATTCCCTCGAGCAGAACGACGAACTTGTCTCCCCCGAGGCGCGACACCCTTCGCCGCTCGTAGCCGAGGCGGCGCACCACCCTTCCGATCGAGTCGGAGTCCCGCACGGACCTCGTGAGACGTTCGGCGACCTGCCGCAAGATCCGGTCCCCGGCCTCGTGACCGTGGAGCTCGTTGATCTGCCCGAAGCGATCGAGGTCCAGGAGGACGACCGCGATCATCCGGCCCTCGCGGCGAGCCCGGGAGGCGGCCCGGCGGATCTGCGGACGGAAGAGGGCCAGCGTGGCGACTCCGGTGAGCTCGTCGATCTCGGGGGCAGGCGCCCCGAAGGACGTCTCGAAGCGACCCTCGGGCTTCCGACGGAGAGTCCCGCACCAGCGGAGCAGCCGGCCCTGCCCGTCCAGGACCCGGTCCGCGCGAACCTCCACGGAACACAATCCGCCCTTCCCGTCGATCAGGCGGAACGCCTGGATCAGGGGCTCGTCGAGGGCCTCGGCCCGCAGCACCGCCCGATGGACGCGACGGCGATCCTCCTCGCAGACCCGACGGAAGAAGAGCCGGGGACACGTCGGAAGCGGCCTTCCCGAGAGGCCGAGAACCTTCTCCGCTCCCTCTTCCCAGGAGAGCCGTCCCCCGGCCCGATCCCAAATCCAGGTGATCATCTCGGCCGCGCGATGAGCCTCTCGAACCCTCGGGGTCCCGCGCCGTAGGCTCCCCACGCCCCTCCACGGGTGGAGGAGGCGCCGGAGACGCTCCGCCAGCAGCGGCCCGTGGCGAAGTCGGGGGAGAACGTCCGCGACTCCGGTGCGCAGGACCGCGAGGGTCGCGTCGGGGTCGAGGTCGTCGGACATCACGACGGTCGGCACGGCGGCGGCGATCCGGGCGAGGTCGTTCGCGTCCGGGATGCGGCTCCCGACATCCACGATCACCCCATCCGCGTCGATCGTCTCCGCGTCGCGAACCAGATCGCTCCAGGCCGTCGATCGAGCGTCGATTCCGAGTCGGGACAGCTCCGCCGCGATCTCCCGGGTCGAGTCGTCGGAGCCGGAGGCGATCAACACGACGGGCCGAGCCGACGGCGACCCGGGCGGAGCGGATCCGATCCCATCGGTGTGCTGAGACAAAAGCGACGACCTCCGGAGGCCCCCGGCAGGTCGACCTCCCCTCCGGGTATCGTCCCCCCCTCCCGAGCACCTTAGAGACGCCCCGTGGGGGAGATCGATCCGGGGACGGAGGCCGAGGTCAGGATCGCGCACTTTTCCTATCCCGCCGAATCGCCTATGATTCGGGCCCAGCCGCGCAGCACCCTGGCCCCCCTCGAGTCTCCGGCCCGGAGAGCGGGGCGACCGAACGGGAAGGTGCCATGAAGATCGTGACGAAGGAAATGGACGGCATTCCGATTCTGACCGTTTCCGGCGAGATGTACGGAGGTCCGGAGAACTATCGCCTCAAGGAGATGATCGCCGAGCTCGCCGAGCAGAAGAAGCTCAACCTCGTGATCGACATGGCCAAGGTGAAGTGGCTGTCCAGTACGGGAATCGGCATCCTGGTCGCCTCGAACGTGGCCTATCAGAAGGCCGGTGGGAGGATCAGGATCTGCAACGTGAACCAGCGCATCCTGAGCCTGCTCGGAATCACGAAGCTCAACGTCCTCTTCGAAGTTCACGACTCCGTCAACTCGGCGATCTCCGCCATTCAGGCCTCGACGGCGTAGGCCGGGCTGGACGCCGGCCGGGAGAATCCGACACTCCCGTCCGCGCCCCCCGCGGCCGGTGCGAGGAGCGGCTGGTCGTCTCGATCCGGTCACGCCCCCACGCGATTCCTCCCGTCCTCCCGCCCTCTCCTCTCCCGATCGCGGCTCTCTCGGGGCTTTGTCGAAGTAGCCGAAGCCCGGTCGGGGGCGAACGGGAAGAAGCGGGCCCTCGCAGACCCGTATCGGCGGCAGGGCGCGGCGGAGCCCAGTCTGGAGTACCGCTTTTTCTTGTTTTTTGTCGGATTTTGCCAGGGTCCCCACCCCGGAGACCCTTCCGGCCGACCCTGCCCCTCCCGGTGCCCCCCGGACCGGGCCCGAGCCGGGGCTCGGCCACCTCCACGGAGGCCCCCGAATCCGCGCCAAAAAGTTGCCTCCACAGGGGCCTTTTTTGAGCCTCTCCTCTTTGATATACTGCCTGTACCTCTCTGTGTCTGTGCTGCGCAGCCAGGGACGACGACAGAGACGATGAGCCACTGCACCATCAGGAGGCTTCCCGATGAAGATGATGGCTACTACCGCAATCGCTTTCCTTCTTCTCTCCATTCCGTCTTTCGCCGACGGACCTGAACCGGACATCATGATCAATGGCGGGACGATGACCTTCGAATACACGCAAGTCCCGCCAGGTCCCGTCAACGGTCAGTTCAGTGCGAAGGGGATCTTGGTCCACGATCCCCCCAACGAGGGAGTTGCTGGCACGACCTATTTGCTCGACGGCACCTACTACGCAACGGTCGTGGGCGCGTTGGAGGACGGAGCGAACTACACTGACGGCGGGGTGATCGTCGTGAGCGATCCCGACGACCCGATCGCGGTCGGCTCCTATGATCTGGACGGAACCGTCGGCATCTTCGCGTTCATCGACGACGCCGTGGATTGGGCCCCTCCTCCGGATCTGTTCAAGGCGAACTGGACGGAGGAGCTGCTCGGGATCGATGCCGCGGGCAAGTACGGCTCGACGTCCGGTACCGTGACGTTCACGGATCTCAACGATTCGAAGATCGCGGGGACCTTCGAGTGTACCGTGACCGATCAGGAGTCCGGGATCACCCTTGCGATCACCTCGGGTACCTTCAACGCGGATGGGGTGATCGCGACGGAACGTTCGACCTGGAGCACGATCAAGGCGCTGTACCGTTGATCTGAAGCGGTTCCCTATCCGGATCGGGATGTCCCTCCCGTCGGGGCTCCCCCTCCGGGCTGCCCCGAAGCGGTGTCTCAGAGCTCTGAGACACCGCTTTTTCATGGTTCTGGGGACGGCCCGGGGGAGTGGTTATGGTATAATGACCCGGTGGATTGGCATGACCTGCGGGCACGATCTGCTGGCATGACCCGCTGGCACGATCCGACATGATGACGTGGTGCTCGGCGCATTGCAGCCAAGTACATCCAGTCCCTGCATCCCTGGCCTCCGGAGGTTTCTCGATGAAGAAGATGACTACTAGCGCAATCGCTCTGCTCCTTCTCTCCTTTCCGGCGTTCGCTGACGGGCCCGGACCGGACATCCTGCTCAATGGCGGGACCATGGACTTCGACTACACGCAAGTGCCGCCCGGCCCCGTCACCGGCCACTTCAGTTCGGACGGCGTCTTGTCCCACGATCCCCCCAACGAGGGAACGGCCGCCTTGACCTACGCTCTCGACGGCGTGCACTACGCCACCATCGTCGGAGCGACGGATGATGGATTGAACTACACCGACGGCGGTGTAATCGTCGTGAGCGATCCCTCCGACCCGATCACGGTCGGCTCGTACCCGCTGGACGGGACCGTCGCCGTCTTCGCGTTCGTCGACGACGCCGTGGATTGGGCTCCGCCCTCGGATCTGTACAAGACGAACTGGTCGCTCGAACTTCTCTCGATCGAGGCCTCGGGCAAGTACGGCTCGACGTCCGGTACCGTGACGTTCACGGATCTCGATGTTTCGAAGATCGCGGGCACGTTCGAGTGCAGCGTGACCGATCCGGAGACCGGGATCGTCCTCGCCATCACCACCGGCTCGTTCAACGTTGATGTGCCGGTCGCGACGGAACGTTCGACCTGGAGCACGATCAAGGCGCTGTACCGTTGATCTGAGCGTCTCCGTATCCCGGATCGGGAGGCCCTCCCCCGGGATCCACTCGCCGGGTCACCATCGAGCGGTGTCTCAGAGCTCTGAGACACCGCTTTTCTTCGTGGTCTTGTCCCGGTCTCGTGGAGGGTCCAGGCAGGCTGCTATAATAGTAGAGTGCTCGGCTCTTCGCCGTCCGGCACGTCCGCCGACCACATCTCCGGAGGCCGCCCCATGAAGACCCTGACCACGACCGTGCTCGCCCTCTTCATTCTCTCCGGTTCGGCGCTCGCCACCCTCGAGCCGGACTTCCTGATCAACTCCGGCGCGATGGCCTTCGACTACGCCCAGGTGCCGTCGGGCCCCGTGTCCGGTCATTTCAGCTCGGATGGCATGTTGGCCCACGATCCCCCCAATGAGGGCACGGCGGCCACCGCCTACGTCCTCGACGGAGTCCACTACCTCACGATCATAGGAGCCATGGAGGACGGAACGAACTACACCGACGGTGCCGTCATCATCGTCAGCGGTGCCGAGCCGATCACGGCAGGCACCTACGATCTCGACGGGACGACCGGCTTTCTCGCGTTCGTCGACGACGCCGTCGGCTGGATCCCCCCCTCGGACCTCTGGAAGACGAATTGGGCGGAGGAGCTGCTCCTGATCGACGCCGCGGGCAAATACGGCTCGACGTCCGGAACGGTGACGTTCTCGCAGATCTCGTGGAAAGACGTTCAGGGTGGCTTCGAGGCGATGGTCACCGATCCGGAGACCGGGGTCGAGCTGGCGATCACCTCCGGCTCGTTCGTCATCGGGGTGCCGGTCGCGACGGAGCGTTCGAGCTGGAGCTCGGTCAAGGCGCTGTACCGATGAGCTGAGGCAGGGCTCGGCCTCGCAGGCCGCCCCCCGAGCCGGCCCCGTGAACGATGCGGGCCGGCACCGGCCCCCTTCGAGGGCAATGGGAGCGGGGGCGATCCCCCAGGAACCGCCCCCGCCTCACCTTTCACCGGACTTCGCTCGAGCCGCTCTCAGGCACCCACCTTGACGACGTTCTCCGCCGCCGGACCCTTCGTGCCCTGCACGACGTCGAACTCGACCCGCTCGCCTTCGTGCAGAGTCCTTCGGCTGGCGCCCTCCTGCTGAATCGCGGAGTGATGAACGAAGACGTCCTTCTCTCCGTCCTCGCGGGAGATGAATCCGAAGCCCTTGTCATCGTTGAACCATTTCACGGTTCCGGTCGTACGCATTCCCGTACTCCTCAGGGTTTTCGAATGGTCGGAGTCCGGTCCTGACGTACTGCTCGGTCCAGCCGCACTGCCCGACTACTCGCTTCCCGCGGGAAACCGCCCGCATCGGTGACGTCCCCAGCCGGCGGGCGGGCCCATTCCGCAGCCCCCCGTCTCCGGGCCGCCTTCCCGGACCGTGATTCCGACGATCCGGGCCATGAAGAATACCTCAGGTTGCCCGTCCAGGGGGAAAAGTCGGGGCCGTCTTCGAGCGACCCCTCGCGCCGACCCGATCCAACCCGGCGATCCGTGTCCCGGTATTTGCCCTTCCTCCCGCGCCCGGCCCTCCGACGAGGCCCGGTAACTCTTTGCCGTACAATGGGGTGACGCCATCGGAGAGCGGCCGACCGGGCCCCCGGGAGATGCGGGTGTGGATGGTCGAGGCACCGCCTCCCGCGGTCGGTCCGTGGATCAACGACGGAGGACGAGTGTCCGGCCCTCGGTACTTCTCTCCGCCACCATTCGCACGAAGTACACGCCCGAGGGCACGGGCCGGCCCCGGTCGTCCCGGCCGTCCCAGGGCACGCGGTGTACCCCCTCGCCGAGCTTCCGATCGAGAATCCGGATCACCCGTCGACCCGCCGGGTCGTATACGGAAAGGACGACGTGATCGGATCCCGTAAGCGCTACGGGAAGGGTCGTGCCGCCCCGGAACGGGTTCGGAAAGGCGGGCAGAAGGCGAGGGCCGCCGGCGGGCCGAGGCGACTCCTCGACGACTGCGTCGACGGCCGGGTGGACTCCCCGATACAGGCGCACGAGACCGTCTCCCGCCCCGAGCAGAACGTCCGGAACCCCATCGTCGGTCCATTCACACAAGAAAGGGCGGGAGCGCGGCGACAGCGGGAGATCGATCGGGACACCGTCGGATTCGACGAGCACGTAACCCGAGAAGCTCGGGGACGCGTCGCTCCCCGTGTTCTCGTAGAAGAGAAGCTGCCCGGCCGTGTCCCCGGTGAGCAGGTCCTTCCGGGAGTCCCCGGTCAGATCGGCGACATCGGGGCTCGAGCGCCAAGTGGGAACGACGAGATCGACGCCGTCGTCCTGCACGAACTGCATGGTGCGGAAATCCGGGGAGTCGTGCGTGCCCTCGTTGAGAAAGACGCGCACCTTGCCGTCGAGGGCGCCCACGACGAGGTCCTTCTTTCCGTCGCTGTTCCAGTCGATCGGGACCGGCGTCGCGCGCGACCCGACATCGATGTCCGACTTGTCGCCGGACGGTCCGACCTGGAGCCGGGTCCCCCCGTCGAACACGGGAGCCTCATCCGTACCGACGTTCAGGTAGATCATCACCGTTCCGTCGGTCCCTCCGACGAGCAGGTCCTTGCGTCCGTCCACGTCCCAGTAGACCACTCGGGGAAAGACGCCGAGTCACCCGCCGCCGGGGAGGATCAGATCGGATCCCTCGGACTGGACGTAGGCATGGTCCGAGAACTCCGGCTCCCCTTCGGTGCCGACGTTGAGATAGACGCGGATCTTCCCGTCGGGGGTCGTCCCCCCGCCCTCTCCGACGACGAGATCCCGGAGAGAGTCTCCGTCCCAGAGGACGAACGAGGGAACGGAGTAGCCCGGAACGACGATGTCGGCCCCGCCCGCCTGAACTCGTTCTTCGGGTCCGAGGGCCGGGGCGGCCGCGGCCGCGAGGGCGAGCAGAGCGATGGCCGCCGGTAGGGGTCGGGCGGCCCGTCGATTGGAGAAGGTCACAGGGCACCTCCTCCGCCGACTATGCCAGCTCCCGGGCCCGGATGAAATGACATCGGTCATGTTGAGGACCGAAATCTGTAGTTCTGAGGCAAAAGGGCGGGCCGGCCCGCATCTCTCACCCGGCTCGTGGCGAGGCCATCGGCGAGCCACGGCCGCAGCGGAGACCGGTGAGGAATGCAGGCCGGGAACCTCCCGCGGACGGCGGTCCGTCAGCGGGCGTTTTTCACTCCGAGGCGATCACCCGGGAGGAGATCTCTGAGACCTCGTGATCGGTGAATCCGGCCCGGCGCAGTATGGCGATATCCGTCGGGGAGACCCGTCCACGATTCGCGGCCAGCCGCTTGGCGAATTGCAGGGCCGCGAGGGTCCGCGAGACGCTGTGCCGCTCACTTCTCGGAAGGGTCCGTCCACGGGGGGTGGTCGACATCGCAATCACCTCCGACCGTAAGACGTTTCCGGGATCGGATTTGTTGCAGGCTAGCCCAGGATCTGCTCCAGGATCGTCGCGAAATCGATCTTCGAGAACGCCACCCCGACGCCGGTGAGGCTCTCGCCGGCGATGATTCCCGCGCAGATCACGACCAGGTAGGCCGCCGTCCACTTCCCGCGGGTCCTCGCGAGGATCAGACCGATCACCGCCCCGATGAACATGGTGATGCTGTAGTGGGCGTGAACGACGAACGCGAGTCCGATGCTCGCGGGAGAGAGCGTGAACTTGCGGTACTTCGCCGGGGTCAGCTTCTCGACGAAGACGAGCACGAGGGCCGCGATCGCCGCGATGGCCATGGCCGTCGGCGTCCCCTCGGGGATCGCCCGGAATCCGACCTGGAAGAGCTCGGCCACCGCCTTCCACGTCGCGACCGCCGGGGCGGGCCACTCGTTGCTCATGAGCTGATCGGCCGGCCTCGGAAACAGCACGAGGTAGACGAACGAGCCGGCCATGGCACCCGCGAACGCCCCGCAGATCTGCGCGAGGGTCTGGAGTCGGGGTGAGGCCCCGAGAAGCCAACCGCACTTGAGATCGTGCAGGAGGTCGGCGCACTGGCTCGACGCCCCCCCCGTGACGTTCGCCGCCATGAGATTCGGTGCGGGCTGGCTCGGCGCAATCACCCCGAACATGAGCTGCGTGACCTTTCCCATGGCTCCCACCGGAGTGATGTTCGTCTCTCCCGAGACGCGGGCCGCCACGATGGCGAGCAGGAACGTCACGAGCACTCCGACGACCGCCGTCCACCATACGATCGCGAAGAGCGAGACCTGGAGCGTGACCGACAGCAGGAGCGCGGCGATGATGGCGACGACGAACCAAGTCCGCGTGACCTCTCCCGTGTCGGCCTTCTGTTCCCCGCCCCCGCCGCGCCCGGTGAAGGACGCGAGAATCGAGCGCCACGAGAAGGCGAACGACGCGAGAGAGGCGACGACCATCATCGTGACGCCGGGCCAGAGAAGCCAGGTCACGAGCCCGCGGAAGCCGGGGACGACGGGTCGGAATCGCGTATCGTCGGCCAGGGAACCGAGCGCGTCGGGCGAGAGGCCGAGCCGCCCGACGACCTCGTCGAGGATCGTGCTCCCGGCCGGAAGAACCCCGGCGATCCGAAGGGTCTTCGACTCGTCGTCGTAGACCACCTGTCCGTCCCCGAAGACGAGCTCGGTCTGTCCGCCCTCGAGCAACGAGGTGTTCGATCGCGCGTGGAGCGCATCGAGAGCGGTGCGGAGGCGGGCCATCGCCTCGCCGTGCTTCGGATCACCTTGCTCCGTCTCGGCGATCAGATCCTCGACCTTCGCGCGCGCCTCCTCCGGCAGCGCTCCGAAGACGACGAGTGTTTCCGCCTCCCGGTCGATCCGGATCGAGCTCGTGAGGTGACGCGGGAGATTGAACGCCAGCGGGATCCGGCCGACCGGCTCCCGAAACTCCAGCGGCCGCGTCGTGGTCCACAGGGCGGCATCGGCCGGCGCCGCGGCGTTTCGATCGGAGCGCATCCAGAGTCGATGGACGGCCTCGCGGTACCGGGGGTCGTCGCTCTTGGCGAGCAGGTGATCCCGCTCCTCCACCGTCATCTGTCCCTGGAACTTGAGGAGACCGCGCTGGGCGTCGTAGGTCGCGTATCCCTCGGGCGCCGCCTCGAGCTCGACTTCAGACGGTAGTACGGCGAGCGTCTCCGAGGTCTCGAGGCGGATCTTTCCGTTGAGGAGCATATGGGGGGCAACGATGGACCAGGCGAGCACAGCGCCGATCAGAAGGGAGATACAGGCGCGGATTCCGATGAGCGCACCGACGCCGTACATCAGAAAATTCGTGTCGAAACGGAACGTGAGCTGAGACATCGGCACACCGCGGAGCGCGCCCCCGAAGGGGAAAGCGACGGGGACCCATCGGGTGACGTCCGTCATGACCTTCACGAACGCGGCGATGAGCCCGGAGCCCGCGAGCATCTTCACCCGCTTCAGGGCCTCCCCGCCGTGGGCGTACATCTCCTTGAGCGTCTCTGCGGACGCGATGCCCGAGGCGAACGGCAGTTTCTCCTCGATCAGCATCTGTCTTCGGAGCGTGATGGCGACCGTGATTCCGACCAGACAGACGCTGAATACCCAGAGTGCGAGATAGGGCCAGCCGAGGGTCTGCCCCGTGATCATCGCGAGGGCGGGAATCGGGGCCACGAGTCCGGCCGAGGACACCGCCGCCCCGGAGGAGCAGGCCGTCTGGTTGATGTTGTTCTCCAGAATCCCCCACTCCCGCGTCCGAATCGTCTTCTCGAGGATCTTCCAGAAGCCGAAGCTCACGAGCGCGGCCGTGATCGACATGTTGAGGCCCCAACCGATCTTGAGGCCGGTGTAGATGTTGCAGGTGGACAGGATCATGGCCAGGAGCATGCCCGTGAGAACGCCGCGGGCAGTGAACTGGGGAGACGTGAGGTCGAGTGGCCGGGGCTCGATGGCCTGGGGCTCGGTTCCGGGCGACCTTCCGGATTCGTTCGGTTCCTCGGGGGTACGGGGCGGAGACGGACTCACTTACGGGCTCCGGTTGGATGACGACGGGGGAAAGGGGGCCGAAGAGGCATGGAAGCCGGATGTTAGGAAGTCCGTCCGCGATACGTCAACCAATCTCCAACCACCGGAACCAGAGGGGATGGTTCTCCTTGTACCAACCGAGGACCTCCCGCACGAACTCCTTCTTCTCCGAGGGCAGGACGGAATTCTCCACGTCGTCCAGGTGGATCCGCATCCCGTCGCTTCCGAAGTGCTCCAAGGCCTCCGAACACCAGGTCTGCAGCTCGTTGCGGATGCGCCCCGAATCGGAGATCTTCACCGGTCGACTGCGATAGCTCTCGCCGGCGAAGAAGCGGTCCAGAAGCGGGGAGAAGACGCGGCGGGACTCCTCGAAGCTCTCCATGAGGCGGAACGACAACCGGACATGTCGGACGCGACCCTCGGCGGCCGCCCGGGCCGTCACGCGGTAGACGTTCGAGCCCAGATCCTCGACTCCGGGCATGCCGGAGTACGAGTCGGGCAACATGCAGGCGCTGAGCGCCAGGCCGCGCCAGTTCTTCCCGGGAAACAGCTCGTCGATCGTGAACACCGGCCGGCCGAGAGGAATTCCGGCCGCGCCGGCGTGACGGATGATCCCGCGATAAGCCGTCACGTCGTCGTCGCTCACCTCCCGTCCGAGCACCTCTCCGAGTCGGGCACCAAAGTCGCCCGCATCGGGATCGAGTTGCATGAGCCTCCCTTCCCGTTCGTGCGACGACTCGAACTTGGGAGAGAAGACACACATGGTGGTCTGCTGATCGAGCATCGGATCGAGGCTGGCGGCCTGGATCGCCTCCGCCGACGCGGCGTATCCGTCACAGAGGAAGAGATGGAGCTCGCCGTCCGGGGCCGGATAGGGCCCGACGAGAAACGTGGGCGCATACGTTCCCGACTCCGTGAACGCTTCCATTCCGGTCGACAGGGTCCAACCGTCCTCGACCAGGTGCACGCCGAGCGCCCGCCACTCCTCCCACAGATCGCCGAGACGCTTCACCCGGGACGCCCCCGTGAGGGTCCAGACGTGAATGTTCTTCCTTTCGATCCCCGGATACGTGTCCTGGATGGCCTCGAGCACCTTCGCGCGCGGCGTGAGGTAGTTGGCGAGCAGAGACTTGCGCTCCGCCGACCGGACCACCTCGTTCGGCAGGCAGAGGCTCCCCATGTAGCCCTCGTAGGGAAGGGAGATGCTCAGCGGCTGGTCGAACAGGTGCAGAACGCACATCGGACCCGTCTCCGCGCCCTTGGCGAAGCGGGACGTGTTCTCCAACGTGTCGACGGCGGCGCCCCAGATCGTGATGCCGGCCCCTCGCACCTCGCTCCAGAAATCCTCCCATAGGTAGGCCTCGTCGTTGATCAGACGAAGAGCCCGCCGATGCACGAATCCCGCGACCTCGGGTCGCGCGTAGACGCGACCGAATCCGAGGAGGGGATTCGAGCCCATCTCCGGCGTCTCGCCCGCCTTGGGCATCAGTCCCTCACCGAGACTCACCATGACCACGTGGTTTTCCGGGAGATTCCGGGAGAGATACCAGAGCGCTTCGCTCATGGCGTAGGCCGAGATCGCGTCCGCCTCCTTCTTGACGCGGTTGACCCGTGCCTTTTCGGCTCCCCGGCCCTGCCCGTAGCCTCCGAAGAGACGGGTGCCCAGGGCCGTGACCGCCGTGGCGACCATGAAGGACTTCTCGAGGGCCGGTCCCACGAAGGAGGGATCCGCGTTCGGGGACCCTTGCGGCTCGCTGTCCTCGACGTCTTCCAACCACACGTGAAACCGCCCCAGGATGGCCCGGGTGTCGAAGGCCCACTGGGCGACGATGTCCTTGCGATCGTTGCTCATACCCCGATCTCCTCTCACGGCTCTTTCCGCCGACGACCGCCGAGAGCGCGTCGCGGGGAGGCCGGGAACCGGTGGAGAACCGGCTCGACGGGCCGCGCGACTCGGACGGGCAGAATGGCACGATCCCCGGTTCGTCGGCCAGTCCTTCTGCGCCGCCCGCGGGCCGCAACCCGCCGCCCGGCGGCCCCGTCTCCCCCGACCGAGCTCGGGCCGGGGCCGCGGAACCGGAGAGGTCGAGGAGCCGGAGAGACACGTGCTACGATCGGCGGGTGCGCCGTCGTTCGGACGCACCGTCACCTCGAAACGTCGCGAAGCCCGGCCGGTGAGGAGCGTCATGGTCCTGCGGCGGATACTGTGGCGGAATCAGGTCGTGCGCGGGGGCCCATCCCGTCGAGCGGTCGTCCTCGGTGGCCTCTCGGCTGCCATGGCCCTTCTCTGCGCCTGCGGGGAGCGCGAGAAGGAGGGGGAGACGGCACGAGCACCGGAAGCGCTCGTCGAGATTCCCGAGGTCGCACTGGATCGACTGGGAGATGCCGTCGCCGCCAGCCTGCGACATCGACTCGATACGATCGATGCGCTCTCGCTCGATCCGTCGACGACCGCCGAGAAGCTCGCAGGCGCCTACGGCGGCACGGGAATGGCGTTTCACGCCCACGATCTGAACGCGCCGGCGGAGGCCTGCTACCGCAACGCCCGGACGCTGATGCCGGACGAGTTCCGCTGGACCTACTATCTGGGTCAGCTCCAGGCCGAGATGGGGAATGCCGAGGCGGCCATCGCCCTCTTTCGGGAGGCCTTGGCGCTCCGGCCGGGCGACCTCCCGACGCTCACCTCCCTCGGAAGGCAACACGTATTGAGCCTGGAGCTCGACGAGGGCGAGAGAATCCTGCACGAAGTGCTCGAGGAGGATCCGTCCAGCGCGGCGAGTCACTTCTTTCTCGGACAGGCAGCGATTTCACGCGGCGATCCCTCGAAGGCGGTGGAGCATTTTCATCGAACCCTGGAGCTTCAACCCGAGGCCACGCGGGCGCATCTCCTACTGTCCGGCGCGTATCGCTCCCTCGGGGATCAGGAACGCGCGGACGAGCACCTCGCGCGGCGCGGTGAAGGTCGGGTGGTTCCCGACGATCCCTGGATGGACGCGGTGCGCCGCCTGATCCGGGGGACGCACCCGCTGGTCGAGGCCGGAACCGCGGCGTTCTCCCGGGGCGAGCTCGCGAGCGCGGCGGAGCTCTTTCGCCGGGCCGTTCAAGAGGATCCCGAACACGCGACCGCGTGGCTCAACCTGGGCACGGCGCTCTTCCGCCTCGGACGGGCGGACGAGGCCCGGGAGGCCTTCGAGGAGGCGCTGCGACTCGACCCCGGCCGTCCGCGGAGCCACCGCAATCTGGGAACGCTGCTGGCCGCCGCCGGAGAGTTCCCGGAGGCCATCGAGCACTACCGGACCGCCCTGAAGAGCAATCCCGGCGACGTCGACAGTCACTTCAACCTGGCCAACGCCCTCCGCCGTTCCCGGCGGTATTCCGAGGGGATCGCGAGCTTCCGGAGAGTCCTCGAGCTCGACCCGGCGAACACGAGGGCCCGCTTCGGAGTGGCGCTCTGCCTGGTCCGGAGCGGGCGATTCCCCGAGGCGCTCGACGAGCTGGAGACCGGGCTGTCCGGTTTTCCGGAGGATCTGATGCTGGTGAACGCGACGGCTCGACTGCTGGCCGCCTGTCCCGAGGACGCGATTCGAGACGGTCGGCGCGCCGTCACGCTCGCTCGGAAGGCGGTCGAGAGAGAACCCTTGTCCGAGTACATCGAGACTCTCGCCATGGCGCACGCGGAACGCCGCGAGTTCGAGCAGGCCGTCGAGCTGCAGCGCGGGGTGCTCGAGGCGGCCAAGGCGGCGGGCCGGACCGATCTTCTGCCCGGGTTGCAGGCCAACCTGGATCGGTACGAGGCGAATCGCCCGTGTCGGGACCCGTGGCCGGAAGACTGACCGATGGCCCGCGCGGCCGCGTCAGGGCCGGGGTGACGGGTTCTCCACCGGGCGACCGGTTCCGGGGTGGAGCACCGAGTAGCGATCGACGGGGAGATCGGTCCACTCCTCCGTATGTCCGTCGGGCCACCGGACTCTGACGGCGCGGATCTCCTCCCGATCGCCCAAGCCGAAGAGAACCCGGGCATCGCTCGCCGAAGCGTAGCTTCCGTCCGTTCCGACCCTCCGTACGAGCGGGGGTCCCGCCGGTCGGACGAGCTCCACGCGAGAGCCGTGCGCGTCCCGCCGACCGCTCGCGTCCATCACCCGAAGCCCGATCCAGTGGTGCCGGTTTCCCACCCGGTTCAGGAGCACCCGGGCGGGGCCGTCGATGTTGGCATAGAGGAGATCCCGGTCTCCGTCGTTGTCGAGATCGCCGTCCGCGCCCCCCCGGCTGACCTCGGAGAGCTCGAAGACCGCGCCGCTCGCCGCCGTCACCTCCTCGAAGACTCCGCCCCCGGTGTTGCGGTAGAGCTGATTCGGCTCCCGGAGGGGGTGGGGATCCCCGGCCGGATTCCACAGGTTGAAGAGCTGCATCGCTCCGTTCACCGCGATCATGTCGAGCCGGCCGTCGTTGTCGAAGTCGAGCACGACGGGGGCATACGTCGTGTGTCGGAAGTTCTCCTTCCCGAGGCCGGATCTCCGCGTGGCGTCCTCGAAGATGCCCCCGCCGAGGTTGGCCCAGAGGGTGTTCGTCTGACCGTCCATGTGGGCGGCGACGACGTCCAGGTCTCCATCGCCGTCGAGGTCGCCCGCCTCGACCCCCATGCTCGCCTCGGTCTCGACCGCCCAGTTGACCGCGCACCCACGGACCAGCGCCTCCTCGGCGAAGGTCCCGTCGCCGCGGTTGATCCACAGGAAGTTGCGGTCGTTGTCATTGGCCACGTAGATGTCGCTCCAGCCGTCGTCGTCGAAGTCGGCCGTCACGACGCCGAGACCCGAGGAGTGAGCGGTGACGATCTTCGAATCGACGGTGACATCCTCGAATGTTCCGTCCCCTCGGTTCCGGTACAGACGATCGGGCTGCGAGTTGTAGCTGTCCGGGCCGCAGTAGTCCCGGGCCGACGCGGTCGTGTAGCACGCCCGATGCCCTCGCAGGGAGAAATCCACGTAGTTCACGACGAAGAGATCGAGCCACCCGTCCCGGTCGTAATCGAAGAAGCTCGCGGCGACGCTCCAGCTCTCGTCATCGACGCCCGCCCCCGCGGCCACCTCGGAGAACGAGCCGTTCCCGTTGTTGTGCCAGAGCTGGTTGGTCCCGAAATTCGTGACGTAGAGATCCACCCAGCCGTCGTTGTCGTAGTCGCCGGTCGCCGCCCCCATGCCGTAGTGACGCGCCTCGATGCCGCTCGCCCCGGTCACGTCGCGAAACGAGAGCGGTCGCGCGGGATCGGAGCGAGCGCCGAGGTCGTTTCGATAGAGACGATCCCGGTGGTCTCTCCGGTCCGGGGAGGGCTTCCCACCCGGTGTCGAGTCGCCGTCCGGCCCGAGCGGATGGCCTTGGACGAGATAGAGGTCCAGATCCCCGTCGTTGTCGTAGTCGAGAACCGCACACCCCCCTCCCATCATCTCGACCATGTACAACTGACCGCTCCTACCGCTCACGTGCACGAAGTCGAGACCGGTCTCCGCCGTCACATCGACGAAGGGATCGGGACTCGGTTCGAGCGGGTCCGGCACGGGGGTCTCTCCGGACGAGGGGCCCTCCGCGCGACCGCACCCGGAGACGAGCGCGAGCAGGATCAGACAGAAGCGCACGCGCGAGCGGGGTCCGTCCGAAAGGCGGAGTGTCGATCGAATGGCTCGGATCACGACATCACCGAAGGCCTTCCCGGGTGGAGCGATCCTACCGGCCTTGGC
Source organism: bacterium (assembly GCA_025774805.1). Lineage (GTDB taxonomy): Bacteria > ARS69 > ARS69 > ARS69 > ARS69 > JALGZR01. The sequence continues at coordinate 15,246 of JALGZR010000059.1, read as the reverse complement.
CGCTGCAGAGGCGGACCGGGCGACGAGCCGGTTGCGAGCAGTCGGTCAGCCGGTCGGCTTCATCCCTTCGTAGCGGAGGGTGTTCAGTATCGCGGCGACCGTCGCCTCTTCCACCGATCGAACCTCGCTCGGGCAGTGGTAGGTCACGTGGAGCGCCAGGCGGCCGTTGCGCAGCCACCATTCCCACCAGAGCTTGCCTTCCGACTCGTAGTGCACGTAGAACCCGGTGAAGCCGCCGCCGTAGCGGATGTGGTAGAGCATGGCGCCCGCCTGGACGTGGAAGTCGGCGAGCTCTTTGAGATCGTCGTCGCGGATGTCCCGACCATTGCTGTGGAAAGTGCGGATCTGGATCAGCCCGGGACCTCCCTCCGCCGAGAGGAGAGCGGTCTCCTCGCTTACTCGGCCGGACCAACCGGTCGGCAGCTGAATGGACCACCATTCCGAATTGAATCGCTCTTTCATGTCGGTGTCTCGTCGAGCGGGGTCGACGGCCTGAGCCGGACCGGCGCCGATCGGCTCTCCCTCACGCATCTCGGCCGCAGCAGTCTCGCATACGGCCCTGGCTCGCACAAGCGCTCGGCCCTTCACCTCGGAGGGAGCGCGCCGCCCGGTGGCCCGATGCGGCGGCAGAGACCGGTGAGAAGCGCGGGCTAGCTCGCGAGGAAGGTGGTGCCCGCGATGATCAGAAACGTCGCGGCCACGACGAGCTCCCGCCAGCCGAGCGCGCGGACGTTCGGCGCGGGCCGGGCCAACCCCCACGCCGTTCGGCCGAGCACGGGCACGAATGCGAAGAGAAGGCCGACCGGAAGCCAGCCGATCCTCCAGAGCACGATCAAAGATCCCGCGAGAAGTACGTGCACTCCGAGACAGGCGGTGATCACGGAGCGTCGGGCCCGCCCCTCGCCGAGAACGCGAAACGCCCTCACGAACGCGATGCTCGACAGGAAGTAACAGAGACACATCAATCCGATCCCGATCGTTCGCCCGTCCAGAGGCTCGCCCACGAGGACCATCACGAGAGATGCGGTCGTCGCCAGGGCGGCCATCGCGAAGCTCTCCGCCCCGAGGGTCCGTCCCTTGCCCGACAGGACGAGCCCGGCGTTGGCCGCTCCGAGGACGCCGATCAGGAAGACGAGTGAGAGCGCCTCGGTCCGACGGGAGGCGGGGGCGAGCCATACGGCGAGACCGAGACCGAGCACGCTCGCCCCGAGATAGACACCCGTCCAGAGGAGGCGTCGCATCTCGGGGGTGGCTCCTCCGACCGCGCTCGAACGGGTCCGCGTTCCGCCCGGGATCGCGGCAAAGCGACCGAGAAAGAGCAGGGCCGTGGCCGGGAGGATCAGAAGCGCGGAGGCGGACACGGCGCGGGCGGCCAGAGAGCCGAGCGCGAGGGGAATCAGAAGCATGGCCCACGCGCCGTACTCGCGAGGCAGAGGGGGTGGACCCCAACTCTTTCGCGCCGTGGGCACCATCGCTCACTCCTCGGAGGACGGGAGCTTCCCGAGGAGGCCCGACCGTCCGGCCCCCCGGGCCGATCGCCACCGGCCGGCTCCCCGCCGGTGGAGGAGACGGACCGGCCGACGCTCCCATGGTAGCCCGATTCCGCGGGTTCGGGGAGCGAACGTCGGTGGCCTTCGCGCGTGCGTCTCACTGCAATCGGGAGAGCACCTCCTCCTCTTCGAACGCGTTCGAGGCGTGCTCGAGAGCGAAGGCCCGGAGCTCCTCCGTCGATGCCGTCAGGACGATCTCATCGTCCTGCGTCTCGTGGGCCAGCTCGATCGCGCCCGATCGGAGATTCTCCTTCAGCCACTCCGGGCTGAGAGGCGCGAGACGAAGGACGTGGCCCTCCAGTACGAGCCGGCTGAAAGAGTGTGCCGGGATCACGTGCGACTCGAAGTACTCGTTCACGGTCTCGGGCGTCTCCGGAAAGAGGTCGAGGAAGAGACGGTCCCCGAGGCGGACCAGGCGTGCCTCGAAGACCCCGTGCTTCCGCGGATCGACGAGCAGGTCGTTGGCTTCCCGAATCACGAGACGGTAAGAGGTCTCCGTCTCCCGGACGAACTGCCACGTCTCTCCCTCGGGACTCTCGGGGTCTCCCCAAATCCCCTCCAGACCCGGATCGACCACGAGATCGCTCTCGAGGTAGAGAGGGTGGATCGACAGGGTCCAGCAACCACTCAGAAGGACCATGCCCGGTATCAGTGCGAGTGCGGCGAGCCCACGGCTCTTGCGGAACGGGGTTCTCATGTTCGATCCCTCCTTGACGGCGGCATCGGACCGATGACCGACCCGACCGGCAACGATCGGACCGGCACTCGTACGAAGTCGCCGAGCTCGGTCCGGGCCCCTACCGGCGAAGGGCAACGCGCGTGCCAGACCGCTCCGGCTCTCGTAACCGATTGCCCTCCACCCTCTTGGCAAGAGAGCCGTTCGGAGGAGCGGGTCTTCGGGACACGGCGGGCTGATATGCGGACACACCCGGTCGGAGCACGCGCACCCGGGGCGGCGGGCGACGAGGCGTCCGGGGCGGAAGCGGATTCCCCGGCGGGGGCACCGAGTAGACGTTTGCCGCACCCCAGGGAGTGTGGTTAAGGTCGTGTTAGAATCTCCTCTCCTTCCGGGAGTTCTCCATGCTGACCCTCGAGACCCGAGCGATCGGAAACGTGATGATCTTCGACCTGGCGGGACGGCTGGATGGCGGCGCCTCATGTCGGGACCTTCAGGACAGTGTGAAGGCAGCCCTGGAGGAGGGCCAGAGGAACTTCCTGGTGAATCTGGACGGACTTCAGTGGGTCAACTCCCTCGGCCTCGGCCACCTCGTCGCGGCGTACGTCTCCGTCCGTAACCAGGGTGGTGAGCTCAAGCTTCTCGGGGGCTCCGATCGCGTTCTCAAGGTCTTGGACACGTGCGGGGTGACTCCGAGGATTATCCACGTGTACAGGAGCGAGACCGAGGCACTGGGGAGCTTCGCCTGACGCCCGGCGGGTTACGCATCGCTCGGCCGGCGGAGTACATGGCCGTATACGCGGGCATGCTGCCAGGGTCGCCAAGGGGCGCGGTGGCGGCCGCCGTCCTTGCGCCCGGCAAGGGGCGTGATCCGTCCTCCCAACCCTGCTATGATGTGATCCTCCTGCCCCACTACACGGTGTTGTTCCCCGTTCCCCGACGAAGGAGTGGATCATTGAACTGGACGAACCTTCTGAAGTCCGAGATGGACCAGATCTACGGCGCCACCGAGGGCCTGATAGACCTCGTCGATGACGACCGGCTCGACTGGAAGCCCGCCACCGGCACCAATTGGATGACGACCGGACAGCTTCTGATGCACATCACGAATGCCTGTGGAATGACGGTGAGCGGCTTCGTGACGGGAGACTGGGGTCTTCCCGAGGGAGTGAATCCCGAGGACATGCCGGCCGAGGACATGCTCCCTCCGGCCGAGAAGCTTCCGACGGTATCGAGCGTGGCCGAGGCGAAGAAGCTCCTCGCCGAGGACAAGCTGCGCGCGCATCGCCTGATCGAGGAGGCCGGAGAGAACCGCCTCGCGAACGAGGCGTCCACGGCCCCGTGGGATCCGACCCCGATGCCTCTGGGTCAGCGACTTCTGGGCATGGTGGGTCACCTCGAGAACCACAAGGGGCAGCTCTTCTACTACCTCAAGCTCCAGGGCAAGCCGGTGAACACGATGACCCTCTACGGGATGGGGGTCCCGACGTAGCCCGTGTCTCGAGCTCCGATCCGGTTCGAATTCTCGGGGGCGGCTCGCGAGAGCCGCCCCTGCTGCATTCCCGGCGGAGCGGAAGCGGGACGGACGGCACGCCGAGGGTACGGCGCCCCGGCGGGACGGCGGGAGCCCCGTTCCACGCGACTCCACGGACCCCGCGAGGCGTACAGGACTTCCGGCTCTTGAATCGGTCCAACGGTGAGGAGTATCCTGAATAGTAACCTGGAGCGATTCTGCAGAAACGGAGGGGTCCGATGTCTCCGCCGCCCCGCGGCTTTCGCCTCGATCGAGGGAGGATTGCGCAGTACTGCCTCTCGACGACCATTCTCGTCCTCCTGGCCGGAGCCCCGGCGTCCGCCCGCACCTGGCTGGTCACCGACGACGGGGGCGGCGACGCCGCCACGATCCAAGCCGGAATCGATTCCGCGGCCGCCGGCGACACCGTTCTGGTCGGCGCGGGAACGTACACCGGGGCCGGAAACTGCAACATCGACTTCTCGGGGAAGGCGGTGACGCTCCGGTCCGAGAGCGGGCCGGGGGTGACGACGATCGACTGCGGCGGAACCTCGTCCGGGATCTCCTTTCTCAGCGGAGAGGACGCCAGCTCGGTCGTGCAAGGCCTCGAGATCCGCAACGCGCTCGACTCCGGGATCTACTGCCGGCAAGCGGCGCCGACGATCCGGGACTGCATCGTCGTGGAGGGTGTCGGACACGGGGTGCTGTGCCAGGCCGGCGGCTCCCCGACCATTCAAGGATCGACCATCGCGGGGAATGAAGGGCGAGGGGTGCTCTGCCAGGCGGAGTGCGACCCCTGCCTCGAGCGGTGCGTCATCACCGGCAACGGGGGCGGCATCTACCTGATGGACCAATGCGAGCCGACCCTCCGCGAGTGCACGATCTCGGCGAACGCGGCGGATCGGGGCGCGGGAATTCGCGGCCAGTTCTTCACGACCGCCACCGTCGAACGGTGCATCGTGTGGGGGAATTGCGCGACGGCCGCGGGGAACGAGATCCTCATGGAGATCGCCTGTGACCAGGTCACGCTCACCTGTTGCGCTGTGGACTCCACGGGAATCGAGGGGGCGGGCACGGTGACTTTCGACGGTCCGCAGTGCTTCGGAGATCCTCTCTTCTGCGATCCGGAATCGTGCGCCAACGCTCCCGTCAACGGCGGGGACTACACTCTCGCCGCGAACTCGCCCTGTCTCCCCGATCAGAGCCCGTGCGCGACGCTCATCGGTGCCGGCGGAGAGGGGTGCGCCGCGGTTGCCGTCGATCCCTCGACCTGGGCGGAGATCAAGAACCGGTATCGGGACGCGAATTGACCCGTCTGGAACCGTCCGGGCCTTCCGATCCGCCCTCCAAGACGACGCGAACGAAGCGCTGCATGCGGCGGAAGTGGGATCCCTCCCAGTAGAGGCGCGCGCAGCGCGGACAGCGCCGAACCGACCCGGGAGGCTCTCCGCCTCCCCGAGGCCGAGCGGAAACCCTCGACCCCCCCGGGGCCGGCGTCAGAGGCTCGTTGCAGCGGAGACAGCGGGTGAGCGGGCGGGCGGCGGAGCGAAGCTGAAGCCGTTCGAGGACCTCCCGAAGCTGCTCCAAGGGATGGCCGCTCCGAAGAAAGCAGCCGCGATCGATGGACCGGTTCATGAGGAGCGCCCGGCTCCGCGTCAGGACGACCCGTTTCTCGGACGCGGCTCCTCGGATGATCTCCCCGACGGGAAACGGGTTTCGGTAGACGGTGTCGAAACCGAGCATGCGCAAGTACTTCGCCAGCCGACCCAGGTGGGCGTCCGCGAGGAACCGCGGCCGGCGGAGGGCCGAAGGACGGAGTCTCGTGACGGGAGTGACGTCCAGAGTCTCGAACTCGGGATAGACGCTGATGCGGTCTCCCGGCCGGGGACGGTACGAGAAGTCGACCGATCTCCCGTTGACCAGGATCAGATCCACCTCGGTGTGGGGAACGCCGAGCGCCTCGACGGCGTGCTTGATCGTCGCGTCCGAGCCGCAGGTCCGGGAGAAGTCGCGCTTTCGGAGGCCCGGGGGCAGGAAGTCGTTGAGCTCCTCGTAGAAGCGGAACGTCACGGTCGGCATGATCCCGTCCGTTCCCGGGATGGGGAATCCCCCCGCTCTTCGGGGGTGTCGAGCCGGTCGAGCCTACCGCCCGCGGGCTGGCCCGACGCCCGCTTCTTTCTTATGTTGGATGCAGCGGGGCCCGGGACGCCCCGCCGAGGCGATGACGATGCCTGAGAACGAGACATCACGCGAACCCCGCTGGACGGAGCACCTCGCCCGAGCGGCCGAGGCGTTCGCCGTCGAGCTCCGGTCCTGCGTCCCCGAGAAGTTCTCGGACCACGCCCGTGGCTCGCTCCGCGAGGGCCTCCTGGCCGTCCGCAGCCTCCTGGACACCGGAATCGAGCGGTTGGAACAGGAGGAGAAGAGGGCCGAACCCCGCAAGGTCGAGGTCGAGTAGGGGAAGATCGTTGCCCCGAATCCTTCTCTTCACCGGAAAGGGAGGTGTGGGGAAGACCTCCGTGGCGGCGGCGACCGCGCTGTGCGCCGCCGAGCGGGGGACCCGGACCCTCGTCCTCTCCACGGACGCCGCCCACAGTCTGGGCGACGTGTTCGACCGCCCGCTCGGCCCCGAGCCGGTCGAGCTGGGACCGAACCTCCATGGCCAGGAGGTGGACGTCCACTACTCCGTGGAGCAGCACTGGGGAAAGCTCCAGCGATACGTCCGCGATCTCTTCCGGTGGCGCGGCCTGGACAACGTCCTGGCGGAGGAGATGAGCGTGCTCCCCGGGATGGAGGAGGTCGCGGGATTCCTCTGGGTCTGGCGGCACTTCCGCTCGAACGACTACGATCTCATCGTCATCGACTCCGCTCCGACGGGCGAGTCCCTCCGGTTTCTCTCGCTGCCCGATGTCGGACGCTGGTGGATGGAGAAGCTCTTCCCCATTCATCGCCGCGTGGCCCGCGCGCTCCGGCCGGCCGTCCAGGCCGTCACCGACTTCCCCGTGCCGCAGGAGGAGACGTACGACGCGGCGGCCGAGCTCTTCCATCAGCTCGACTCCGTCCACGACCGCTTCACCGATCCGACCGTCACCTCGGTTCGTCTCGTCGTCAATCCGGAGACGGTCGTGATCAAGGAGTCGCGTCGCACGTTCACTTACCTGCACCTCTTCGGGTATTCCCTCGACGCCGTCGTGTTGAATCGCATGCTTCCCGAGGAGGCCGCCGGGGGCTACTTCGGGAAGATGCGCAAGCGGCAGCAGATGCACCGGAAGACGGTGGAGGAGACATTTTCCCCCCTGCCCGTGCTCGAGGCTCCTGCTTTCGATCGCGAGGTGATGGGGCCCGACGACCTGCGCCGGCTCGGGGAGGCCCTTCACGGGGACCGCGATCCGGCCACCCGTCTCTACGCAGGGAGAACGTTCGACGTGCGCTCCCGCGAGGACGGCGGAGTGGACCTGATCATGCCGCTGCCCCTCGCGACGAAAGACGAGATCGATCTCACCCATCGAAACTGTGAAATCTCCGTCGTTCTCGGCCCCTACCGCCGCACCTTCTATCTCCCCCGCGTCCTCCACGGCCGGGAGGTGGAGCGCGCCCGCATGGAGAACGGAGAGCTCCGGATCGAGTTCGGAGAGCGGAAGGAGCGGTGAGACGTCAGACCGGGTCCGTCTGGGGAGACCTCGGCTCGGGCTGCCCGGAGTCCAGCGTCCGCATCAGCCCGCTCAGATCGACCAGCTCCATTCCCAGTTCCTTTGCGATCTCCAGGGATCGGCGATCGCGGTAGAACTCCCCGTAGTAGACCCGCCGGATCGAGGAGTTCGCGATGAGCCGAAAGCACCCCCAGCAGGGGCTTGCCGTCGTGTAGATGTCGGCTCCTTCGATCCGCACCCCGTTTCGCGCCGCCTGACAGATCGCGTTCGCCTCGGCGTGGACCGTCCGGACGCAGTGACCGTCCTCCAGCATGTGGCCCACGTCGGTGCAGTGGGGCAATCCCCGGATCGATCCGTTGTATCCGGTCGAGAGGATGGTCTTGTCTCGAACGATCACGGCCCCCACCCGCTTGCGCTCGCATGTGGCCCGGGTCGAGACCTGGTGGGCGATGCCCATGAAGTACTCGTGCCAGGACACCCGGGGGTCGGCGGCGGTACGCGTCTCGGACGACATCGGGGCGCTCTCCTGTGGATCGGTGGACCCCGCATGGTAACCGATCGGAGCCGACGGCGGTACCGGGGCGCCGCGCCCCGGCCGGATGGCCTCCTGCGCTCGAGCGGGAAGCTCAAGCGGGAGGCTGCCGGCGTCGATCTTCCGAGGGGGCTCGGAACGGGAGGCCGATCATGAGCAATCTGGGAAAGCTGGTGGCAGCGCGCCACCTGGACGGGACACTCCACAAGGGGCGAACGGCGGACTTCAAGCCGGGATGCGCGTCCTTCCACCTACGGAAAGAGGACGGTACGGTCGTTTGCATCGAGACGAATCGACTCAAGGCGGTCTTCTTCATCAAGACCCTGGAGGGCGATCCTACGCACGAAGAGGTGAAGGATTTCACCACGAAGACGACCCCCGAGAAGAAGATCTGGATCCTGTTCGCCGACGGGGAGGCGCTCGCGGGATGGTCCTCGGCCTTCGCCTCGGGAAAGGGCGGGTTCTACCTCACCCCTACGGACCCGGACTCGAACCTCGAGCGCGCCTACGCGTACCACGCGGCCATCCGTCTCATCCTGCAGGGGGAGGAAGCCGAGAAGGCCGCGGAGGCGTATCGCGCGAAGATTCGAATGGGGTGATCCGAGAGCGCTCGGATCGGCTTCACCCCACCGCCCGCCAAGGCCCGATCCCGCTCGACGCGAGGTCGGGCCTTTCGCGTCGGGCCGACGGCCCGCGGCCCGGCCCCCGAGGTCGCTAGCCTGCATTTCTCACCAGGCTCGTCGCGAGGCTCGAGGATAGCCGTGTCTGGCGAGGAGATGGGGTGCTTTCGCCCGAGGCGGGGCTGTAGCCCCGTCGCAGGGCGGAAGTGCCACGACGACGAAGCCAGGCGCGGCTTCGCCGCTGCCGCAGCAGAGCCTGGTGAGATGTGCAGGCTAGTCCGCCTCGGGCGCCCCCGGCTCGGCCCGTCCGAACGACTGGAGTGCGAGGTAATTGTGTCCGAAACGCTTGATGTTCTCGAGCTGTTGATCGAACAGATCGTAGTGGCGCTCCTCGTCGCTGATCAGGGACTCGAAGATCTGCCGCGACGCTGCGTCCGCGTTCGCACTGCACTCCTGCGCGGCCTTGTTGTAGTCCTTCACGGCCTCCCACTCCATCTCGGCCGCCTTCGCCACCATGGCCTCCGGATCCCGGATCGGCTCGACCGACCCCTTCGGCTCCATTTCGACGTCGCCGTTGAGGAAGAGGATCCGTTCCGCCGCCCTCTCGACGTGGCCCATTTCCTCGATGGCGATCCTCTTGAAGAGCGCGGCCAGCGGCCCGAAGCCCTGGTCGTCCAGGTGGAAGTGGAAATACATGTACTGGTGGACCGCCTGCAGTTCGTCTCGGGCGGCGTCGTTCAAGAGCTCGATGCTCCTCTTCCGGTCCATGTCATTCTCCTTCCCGGATCCGACTCGTCATCCCCGCTCCGGCGGCGGAATCCCGCCGCCGGGAAGGTCCTGTCCGCATCGAATCAGTACTACTCCGCCGGACGGCGGCGGACCAGGGCGAGCCCTGCCGCGCTCGGAGATCCCGCGGTCTACCGCTTGAAATCACCTTCGCCCGGGAGTACGCTCACGGGTGCCCCACTTCCTGGAGGTGACGCATGCTTCGGTCCCCTCTCCCGGTCACGACCTCCGTTCTGCTCGCAACGTCCTTTTCTCTGGTCTCCACGCCGACTCTCGGAACCCGTCCGACGGAGGTCGCGGTCGAGCGCACGGGAGTCGCATCGACGATGCGCGGGGCGAACGATTCCTCCATGCCCGGAGACACGGCGGAGAAGCCGTTCACGATTCCCGCTCTGCCGTTCGAAGGCATCGGAAACACGTGCGGATTCGCCAACGACTACGACGAGATGTGTCCCTACGGCGGAATGGGTCCGGACGTCGTCTACGCCTATCTTTCGACCGACGACCGGGTCGTCAACATCTCCCTCTGCGACTCGCACTATGATACGAAGATCCTCGTCTACGAGAACATGATCACCCCGGGTCAACCTTACGCCTGCAACGACGATCGGTGCACCGGTCCGAACTACCCGTACCCCTATCTGTCCTACGTTTTCGACCTGCCCCTCGTGGCGGGCACGACTTACCTGATCGTGGTCGACGGATACGGAAGCGAGTGCGGCGAGTATCTTCTCCGGATCGTCGACAGCGCATCGTGCGAGCTCGTTTGTCCGGAGGGAGCCGACGAGGAGGGAGAGCCCAAGTGCCGACTCGGCTACGTCGACGTCCACAACGGCGGGTGCGAATCGGAGCCTCCCGTCTTCCAGACCTTTCCGCCCGGAGCGGATCCCTTCACGCTCTGCTGTTTCAGCGGAACCTTCGGATCCCACCCCTGGCACGACGAGGACTGGTACGAGATCTCGCCGGCCGACACCAGCGAGATCGCGCTTCACGTCAAGGCCGACTTCCCCGTTTTCGTCTCCGTTCTCGACGGAACGCAGGGGTGTGAGGCGGAGACCGCCATCGCGCATGCCACGGCAGAGCCGTGTGAGCCCTTCTCGTTGATTCTGACCCTAGGCGAAGGGACGTATTGGATCCGGGTCCGGCCGTTGGTCGGTGGGGGGATCCCCTGCTCGGCCAAGTACGTCATGACGATCGAGGGGCATCAGGGACCGGTCACGGCCGTTCCCCGTCCCGGGGAGTCGACGTCCGAATTCGACCTGCAGCCGGGTTTCCCGAACCCGTTCACCGACGACGTGACGATTCGGTGTCACCTTGCCGTCGGCGGCAGGGTCTCCTTGGACGTTCACGACGTCTCGGGCCGTCGGGTGCGTACGCTCCTCGACCGGCATCTCCCCGCCGGGGCCCACACGGTTCTCTGGGACGCCCGCAACGACACCGGCGCGCCGGTTCCCTCGGGCATCTATTTCTATCGCCTCGAGGCCGCCGGGCACGTGAAGACGACGAAGGTCGTGCGCGTCTCGCGATGACCGCGGCGCACCGACCACGGATCGGACGACAGAAGAGCGCGCGGTCCGGACGGCTCCCCCCCCTGTGCGGTTGACGTCGGGAACGCCGCGGGAGCATCCTGGATCCTTCCTCGGATCCCCATTCGTCAGGGAGGCACCGTGGGAGTTGCGCGGATCATCCGGTGGATCGCCCGCATCCTCCTCATCCTGTGGGCGGTGTTTTGGCTCTGTTTCAACGTGGCCTCCGGTTTCGGTGAGCTGGCGGAGCACGGCGTCGGGTCGCTCGTGAATCACCTGGTCGTCGCCGGTCTGATCGTCACCGCCCTCTTGATCGTCTGGAGAAACGAGCTTCTCGGCGGGATCGTCCTCCTCGCACTCGGGGTGCTGGGGCAGGTCCTTTTCCACCCGCGCGCGAACGTCGCGTGGAGTCTCACGGCTCCGCCGGTTCTCGTCGGCCTCCTGCTGGTCGCGGTCCGGGCGTGGCCACGTCCCGGCGATCCGGGGCCGGGTCCGGCGGGAGGCGCGGCGCGATGATCCGGGAGCTCCGCCCCGTGGAGCGCGAACCCGACGAGGGATGGCAGTGACGCGAGACAGCGCGATTCTGCAGCCGAAGCAGTTTTACCGGGAGCTGGATCGACTCCTCCGGGAAAGCGACGGCGTCGAGATCACGGAGGAGTGGTTCCGCTGGGTAGTGGACGAGACCGTACGCCGGTTCGGGAACACGCTCCGGATCGAGAGCGGCCGTCTCTACGAGGAGGGGATCGACGGTCAGTTCGAGCTCGTCCACCAGGTGGGTTCCCGGGACCCCGAGACGCTGGGAGTCGTGATCGAACCGAATTACCGTCCGCTGAAGCTCGTTCTCGAGCACGGAGTCTTCCTCTTCGATCCCTTCATCGAGGGGCAGTCGGTCGCGCTGGAGAACCGCCTCGGCGGATTGGACTCCGGGGCGCTCCTCGTGAAGAGCGAGCCGCGCCGCATCCTGGCGTTCGGCCTCGAACCGGGCTGGGACCGCGAGGAGCTGGACTTCACGCTGCACACGATTCGGAACGCGATCAACCACCGGCTCGTGGTCCAGCACCTGAAGACCGACTTCGAGCAGGCCGCGGAGATTCAGAAAAGCCTGCTCCCCACGGAGCCCCTTCCGTTGGAGGGGTTTTCGGTGGCGGCGCGCTCCGACGCCGCGGAGGCCGTCGGGGGGGATTTCTTCGATTTCCTCCCCGGGGATCCGGGCTCCCTCGTGTTCGCGCTGGGCGACGCGAGCGGTCACGGACTCCCGGCCGCCCTGCTCGCCCGGGATGTGGTCACGGGGTTGAGGATGGGCTCGGAGCGCCACCTCAAGATCACCGAGATCGTCAACCGACTGAACCGCGTGATCGCACGCAGCGCCCTCTCCACCCGTTTCGTGTCGCTCTTCTACGCCGAGCTCGAATCCAACGGTAACTTGTTCTACGTGAACGCGGGGCATCCTGCGCCCTGGATCGCGGGGGACCGTGGAGTGCGTCGACTGAGCATCGGCGGCACGATCCTCGGTCCCGTCAAGACGACCTCGTACCAGCGCGGCTGGGCTCACGTCGACCGGGGGGACACGCTTGTCGTTCTCACCGACGGAATCCTGGAGCGGCAGAATGCGACGGGGGTCATGTTCGACGAGGCCGGCGTGGAAGCCGTGGTGGAGGCGACGCAGGGACGGCCCGCGCCGGAGGTTCTCGAGACGCTCTTCCGGACGGCGCGCGACCACGGAAATCGAGGATTCTGGGAGGACGACACGACGGCAATCGTGATCACGCGGCACGCATGAGTCCCCCGATCCCCCGAGCGAGGGGATGACATCGATCGGAGTTCGTCACCATGTTCTCACGACCGCTTCTTCTCGCGCTCCTCGGAATCTCCTGGGCCACGGTTCCGGCTCGGGCCCAGGAGCCGTTCGAGGGAGAGACCCTGATCTCTCCCAAGAACTCGTTCGACACGTTCCTGATCGACATGGACGGCGTGACCGTGATGACCTGGCATGGCGCTCACCGGCCGGCCGCCAATGCCTACCTGCTCCCCGACGGGTCGATCGTGAGGCCGTGCGAGGATCCCAACGCCCAGTTCAGCTCCAACGGAGGGAGGATCCAGAGAATCGACGCAAACGACGTCGTGGTCTGGGACTTCCTCTTCTCGAATTACGACCACATACAGCACCACGACATCGAGCCGATGCCCGACGGCAACGTCCTGCTGATTGCCTTGGAGAGGAAGACGATGCAGGAGGCGATCGACGCCGGACGTCAGGACATCTCCGGTGAAATGTGGCCGACGCTCATCGTGGAGATCGAACCCGTCGGCGCGAGCGGGGGCAATGTCGTCTGGGAGTGGCACGCGTGGGACCATCTCATCCAGGATGCCGATTCGACGAAGGCCAACTACGGCGTGATCGCCGATCACCCGGAGCTGATCGACATCAACTACGGAAGGGTCGGTGCCGCCCACGGAGGCGGGGACTGGATCCACGCGAACGCGATTGACTACAACGCGGAGCTCGACCAGATCATCTTCAGCACGCGGAAGATGAACGAGTTCTACGTCCTCGACCACAGCACGACGACGTCGGAGGCCGCGGGACACACGGGGGGAAACAGCGGGATGGGAGGAGACATCCTCTATCGTTGGGGAAACCCCGAGGTCTACGGCCGCGGAGACTCGTCGGACCAGTACTTCCACGTCTGTCACGGGGTCAACTGGATCGACCCCGGCCTTCCCGGAGCCGGGAACATACTGGCCTTCGACAACGGCGATCGGGAGGGCCCGCTGGACGACTACTCCACCGTCGCCGAGATCATTCCCCCCGTCGATTCGTCGGGAACCTATTTCCTCGCTCCCGATTCGGCATACGGTCCGCCGGCCCCTGCGTGGACGTACGTGGACGAGGACTCCTTCTACGCCGGGCCGACGCACGGCGGCGCCTACCGACTTCCCAACGGCAACACCCTCATCACGGAGGCCCAGACCGGCCTCGTGTTCGAGGTGACGACGGACGGAACGAAGGTGTGGGAGTACGACCATCCCTCGCTCGTTCCCCGGGCCCGGCGCTACTGGTATTCGGCGACCACGGTCCCCTCGGTCGGCGGTTCCGCTCGGGAAGGCACGGACGAGCTCCTGGTCGTCCACCCCAATCCCTTCCGTGGATCGGCGGTTCTGATCTTCGTGCCTCCGGAAGCCGGTCCCTGGAGAGTGGAGATACTCGGCGTGACGGGGCGGCGGGTGGCGGTCCTGCCGAGTCGTCACGGGAAGGACGGCCGGTTCCTGGCGACCTGGGACGGGAGGGACTCGAGGGGTCGATCCGTTCCTGCCGGCGTCTACTTCGCGCGATTGGAGGGCGAAGGACTCGTCGTCACGCGGAAGGTGACGCGACTGAAGTAGGCCACATCTGCTCGCGGTCGAGCCCGTACTCCGTTTTACTTGAAGGCCCGTTTCACCGAGCGTATGGTGGGTGTCTCCCCCCCAGTGGGAGGCCAGCGATGTTTCGGACCGCCATGATCCGGCGGTTGCCCCCTGCGTCCGCCTGCCGGGCGACGACCGCCGCACTCGCCTCGATACTCGTTTCACTCGCAGCCCTCGTCACCGCCGGCCCGGCCGCGCCCGTCGACGTTCTGTGGGACGGCGCGCGCTACGAGGTGCGCACCACCTCCACGTTTTCGCAAGGCGACCTGGAGTTCGACCGGCTCCGGGGATACGACATCGTTCGACTCGAGGGCTTCCGCCAGGGAATCGAGGCGGGCAAACCCTCGGTCCCCGCCCGGACCATCCGGATCGCGCTTCCCGCGGACATGCGGGTGACGAGCCTGAGGTCCCGGGCGATTGACGTCGTGGAGATCGAAGGGGAGTACGACCTGCTTCCCGCCCAGCCGCCCGTCCCCCTGACGAGCAAGGTCCCCCGTCGCGGTTTCGTGGAGCCCGACCCCGAGACATACTCGTCGTCACGCGCGTACCCTGGGGAATACGCGACGCTCTCCCGACAGGCCGATCTCGCAGGGCAGCCGATCGCGATCGTCGAGCTCCGACCGGTTCGATACGTTCCGAACCGGCGCGCCCTCGTTCTCGCACGAACCCTCGAGATCGTCATCGAGGGGGTTCCGGGATACGTCTGCGGCGACTATCTCCCCCCGCCCCTCGTCGGGCAGCGACGCGCATCGTACGAGAAGGCGCTCCGGAACATGGTCGTGAACCCCGGCGACGTGAATCCGGTCGCGGCCTTCGGCGGCCCTCGCGGCCACCGCGGCGTGGGGCCCGGGAACTACGAGTGCGTCATCATCACGCGCCACGCCTGGACGGACTCCTTTCAGCCGCTCGCCGACTGGCGAACGAGAACCGGGCGTCCCGCGACCGTGGTTCCCAAGGGCTGGATCGTCAACGAGGGAGGCTACACCGG
>JALGZR010000140.1 GCA_025774805.1 bacterium | reverse complement strand
GTGAGACGGACGCTGACCCCCGATCCCTGATCGACGAGCTCGGAGGTCCGCGCCTGCAGGGCCGTCTCCTCGATGATCTCCCGGAAGAGCGGGGGAACGACGACCTCGACCTCGGAATCCCGATCGATCCAGGCCTCCTGAGACGTGATCGACGCGGCGTCCTCGTACGTGCGCGGATAGTGCGTGATGATCTGCGAGCCGATCCGATCCTTGAGCGGAGTGATGATGTTGCCCCGGTTCGTGTAGTCCTCGGGATTCGCCGAGTAGACGAGGAGGATGTCGAGCGGCAGGCGGACGGGAAAGCCCCGGATCTGAATGTCCTTCTCCTGCATCAGATTCAGAAGGCCGACCTGGATGCGCGGCTGGAGGTCGGGCAGCTCGTTGATCGCGAAGATCCCGCGGTTCATGCGGGGGATGATCCCGAAGTGGATGATCTCGGGGTCGGCGTACGTCCGCTTCTCGGTGGCCGCCTTGATCGGATCGATGTCCCCGATGAGATCGGCCATGGTGACGTCCGGCGTGGCGAGCTTCTCCTCGAACCGCCGGGAACGGGGCAGCCAGTCGAGCGGGGTGTCGTCTCCCCGCTCCTCCACGATCCGTCGCGCCCTCGAGGACACCGGCCGGAACGGATCGTCATTGAGGTCGCTGCCCCGGACCACCGGAATCGCCTCGTCGAGAAAGCGAGCGAGCTGTCGCAAAATGCGGGACTTCGCCTGACCGCGGAGCCCGAGCAGGATGAAGTCGTGCCGGGAGAGAAGAGCGTTCACGATCTGGGGGATGACCGTGCGCTCGTAGCCGACGATTCCGGGAAACAGCTCTTCGTCGCGGCGGAGCGCCCGCAGGACGTTCTGCCGGATCTCCTCCCGTACGCTTCGGGGGCGATGGCCGGCCGCCCTCAGCTCGCCGAGGGTCGCGGGACGCTTCTCGGGCATGGTGTCTCCGTTCAGGATGTGGGGTAGGGGGGGGAACCCGGGAGGTGCAGGGCGGTTCCAAGCATAGCGGTCACCCACTGCGAACGGCAACCGCGGGCGCAGGTCGAACGCGCCCGAAGCGTTCGGGTTTTTGACACGTTGATCCGCTTTTCGTAGGTTCGGTTCGGACTCGCCCCGCCCCCCGGAGCCCGGAGCCCGCCTTGTCCGTCCGCCACGCACTCCTCGGCGCCCTGCTCGTGACCGGGGTTTCCCTGAGCCCTCGCGTCGCTCCGGGTCTTCCTCCCGGAAGCACGCCCCGGGAGATCGAGCTCGGACGGGAGGCGGCGGACGACATCGCCAAGACCTCCCGCCTTCTCTCGGACGAAGAGACCCTGTCGAAGCTCCAGCGGATGCTCGACGAGATCGCGGCCGTCACCGAGCGGCCCGACGTGGAGTACCGGCCGCACATCGTGGTCTCCCCTCTCGTCAACGCGTTCGTGATTCCGGGGGGCTGGGTCTACGTGACGACCGGTCTGCTCGATGCGGTCGAGTCGGACGACGAGCTGGCCGGAGTGCTCGCGCACGAGATCGCCCACAACGTGAACCAGCACGCCATCCGGCGGATGCGGGAGACCCCCAAAGGGCTCGGACTGCTCCAGCTCGCCGCCATCGCCGCGCTCGTGATCGGCGGATCTCCGGAGGCGGCGATTCTCGCGAACACCGCGGCGAGCACGATCACGGCCGCGGTG
This sequence comes from bacterium, assembly GCA_025774805.1. Taxonomy (GTDB): domain Bacteria; phylum ARS69; class ARS69; order ARS69; family ARS69; genus JALGZR01. The sequence goes on along the minus strand of JALGZR010000140.1, from coordinate 4,421 downwards.
CTCAACGGGCACACCGTGGAGATGGAGATCGAGGCGGACGCGTACGGCATCGACTACATCACCCGAACGGGCTACGACTCGACCGGCTTTCTCACGTTTCTGGAGCGTCTCGCCGGGTCCTCCGGGAAGTTCATCGAGGAGGAGCTCGGCATCTACCGGACGCACCCGCTCACGCGCGACCGCGTGCACTCCGCTCTGAAACGGCTCGAGGAGACGGGACGGCCCATCCGCCGCCGACTCGTGACGCGCGCCCCCCAGCCCCGGTCGCGTTCCATCTTCCTCGGCGGAGAGGAGGTCACCGAGATCCTCTATCGCGAGGAGCGGTTGCTCCTGCTGGAGGGGCACGCGCCGGACCATGCCGCGGAGGTCGTGCGGACGATCCGGTGGATCCTCGACCACGAGCTGGAAGAGGGCCGCATCAAGGTGGTCCCGGCGGAGGAGGGAGTGATCGTGCAGCCGGCCGAGGGGCCGGCCTGCCGTCTGACTCCGGGAGACGGTCGGGTGAACGGCGACGGGGAGGTCCTGCTCGCCGCGAGGCTCCGGGAGCGCCTGGCCGGCCTCGTCGCGGACGAGCAGGCGAGGATCCGCGCGAACTTCCAGCTCTACTGAGCTCCGGCCCTACCCGCCCTACCCGCTCTCCAGGAAGTGTCGGATCGCCTCGATCGCGTTCGCGGCGTCGTCGACCCGCACGACGGCGTCCCCGGAGAACTCGGCGAGCGTTCCCTCGGGCCAGCCGAGGAGCACGAGCGGACGGCGCGCCTTGCGGGCGAGGGAGATCTCCGAGAGCGTTCCGGCGCCGCCGGGCAAAGCGACGACCACGTCCGAGCTCAACACGTTGATCGCGTTGCGGGCGTCCCCGATCCCCGTGACGACCACCACGGTCAGATCGGGGGAGCTGCCGGTTCGATCCGATCCGGGAAGAACGCCGACGACGAGCCCCCCTCCCCGCGCGGCGCCCCGGGCGCTCGCCGCCATGACTCCGGCGTCGCGTCCTCCGTTCAGAAGCGTCCAGCCGCACCGGGCGATCCTCTCGCCGAGCTGCTCGGCCAGCTCCGTCACGACCGAGCCGACGCTGCCGCCCCCCATGACGCCGACGACCGGCGCCGGGACCTTCCTCCCGGACGTCCCGGCGGCCCCGTCAGCGGACATGGGGGTGCTCCACTGAGAAGTACTTGTCCGTGTCCTGCTTCACCCGTCTCGTCAGCGCGAAGATGGCGATGAGATTCGGCGCCGCCATGAGACCCAGGGCGAGATCGCCGTAGGCCCAGACCGTCTCGAGCGTCAGGACCGCCCCGAGAAAGACGAACCCCACGTAGAGCCATCGATACAGCGTGACCGACCCGATCCCGAAGAGGTACTCCGCGCACCGGTCGCCGTAGTACGACCAGGAGATCGTCGTCGAGAGGGCGAAGAGGAAGACCGAGAACGTGACGACCCACTTGCCGAAGCCGCCGAGCTCGTTCTCGAACGCCCAGGTCGTGAGCGCGGAGGAGTTCTGCAGGCACGCGCCCGTCCAGTGGATCTCCTCGGGAGGATCCGTGACCGCACCGCCCTCGACCCGAAGGGTGCCGGTCCACGGGGCGCCGTCCGGGTCCCGCACCATCGCTCCGAGAACGAAGCCGTCGTTGCGGGAGAGGGCCGCGCCCTGCAGGAGACCCGATTGCACCCGGAGGTCCCCCTCGAACGGCGGCGCCTCGGCGACGACGTTGCCTCGCTCCGGGACCTCCGCCACCCGGTGGACCGCGCAGCCGGAGAGCGCGCCCTCCATCGAACGGTGCTCCGACCAGACGCCGGTGAGCACGATGCACAGTCCGGTGAGCGAGCAGATCATCAGGGTGTCGATGAACGGACCGAGCATCGCGACCACGCCCTCGCGCACCGGCTCGTCGGTCTTGGCCGCGGCATGGGCGATCGGCGCGCTTCCCTGACCGGCCTCGTTCGAGAAGAGTCCACGCTTGATCCCCCAGACCAGAGTCGTGGCGAACACGCCGGCTGCGGTGCCCCCGACGCCGGCCGACGGGTTGAATGCCTCCCTGAGGATCATCGCGAACGCCGCCGGAACCTCCGGGAGGTTCTTCAGGAGGATGATCACCGCCCCGATCGAGTAGAGCACGAACATCGTGGGCGCGAGCCGGGAGGAGACGGCCCCGATCCGTCGGATCCCCCCGATGATCACGAGCCAGACGAGCAGCATCATGATCCCGCCCGCGACCCAGGTCGGCGCGTGCAGAGTCGTCTGGGCGGAGAGGCTCACCGTGTTCGCCTGGTTCATGTTCCCGGAGCCGAAGCTGCAGATCACTCCGCAGAGCGCGAAGAGCACGGCGAGCGGCTTCCAGGAGGCTCCGAGGCCGCGCTCGATGTAGTACATCGGCCCGCCGGCCGCCTCGCCCTTTTCGTCGAAGACGCGGAACTTCATCGACAGCATGCACTCGACGTACTTGAGCGCCATGCCGAAGAACGCCGTCACCCACATCCAGAACAGGGCTCCCGGACCGCCGTAGTGGATCGCGGTCGCGACGCCCGCGATGTTCCCGATGCCGACCGTGGCGGACAGCGCCGTCGTCAGGGCCTGAAAGTGGGAGATGTCCCCGGCGTGACGGGGATCGTCGTAGTGGCCCAGGACCACGCTCCACCCGTGGCGGAACGAGCGGACCTGGATGAAGGCGAGGCGAAGAGTCACGAACAGCCCGGCCGCGAGCAGAAGTCCCACGATCAGGGGAAACTTCTCGGGCCATCCCCAAACGAAACGATTTCCCGTGTTGACGATCGTCTCGAAGATGCCCACGAATCCCTCCCGATTCTCTCGCTCGATCCCCTCGTTCAACCCGCGACGATTCCGCGGACCCCAGCCTGGTGAGAGACGCAGGCTAGCATGGGGGTGCGGGGTCGACAAGACACGCCCCGGTTGACTCCGGGCTCGCGCGCGCCGAGGATCAAGACCGACGTCCGACGACCGACGAATCGCGAGCCGCTGCCGCAGCAGAGGCTGGTGAGATATGCAGGCTATGGGAGGAAGACATGGAACTCGGCATCGAAGGACGGCCGGCGCTCGTCACCGGGGCGAGCGCGGGACTCGGGCTCGCCGCGGCGACGTCGCTCGCGCGAGAGGGGGCGCGCGTCGCCCTCGTGTCGCGCGATCGCGAGCGCATCGAGGCGGCGGCCGCACGGATCCGCGAGACGACCGGCGCGTCGCCGGTGCCCCTCGTGGGGGACGTCTCGATCCGCGAGGACCCGGGGAGGATCGTCGCGGAGACCGTCGAGGCGCTCGGCGGACTCGCGATCCTGGTGACGAATGCCGGCGGTCCGCCCTCGGGCGACTTCGGGGACGTGGGGGAGGAGGAGTTCGGACGGGCGGTCGAGCTCACGCTCCGGTCCGTGGAGAGGCTCGTGCGGGCGGCGCTTCCCCATCTCCGGGAGCAGCCGTGGGGGCGGATCGTGAACCTCACGTCGATCACCGCGAAGGAGCCGCACGGGGGGCTCGTGCTCTCCAACGTCCTCCGTCCCGCGGTCCACGGGCTGGCGAAGAGCCTGGCGCGGGAGCTCGGCCCGGACCGCATCAACGTGAACTCGGTCTGCACCGGATTCACCCGGACCGAGCGGCTGACCGAGCTCGCGGCAGCCGCGGCCGCCCGCCGGGGGACGACACCGGAGGCCGTGTTCGACGGCTGGCGGGAACTCGTTCCGCGCGGATCGCTCGGGCGGCCCGAGGAGATCGGCGACGTCGTGGCGTTTCTCTGCTCCGAGCGCGCCTCCTACGTGAACGGGGTCTCACTCGCCGTGGACGGCGGGGAGTCGCACTCGCTGCTCTGAGGTGACCACCTCATGGAGTCGAGGGAGGACGCGCGTCGGAGGGCGGGGGCGCGTCGTCGGTCGCCTCCCCGGGCGGGGGTTCCTCGTCGAACCCGAGGGGTCGTCGATCCGGCCCGACGAACAGTGGGAGCAGGGGAGGGGACGGGCGATCCCCGATGGCGTTGCGAACGCCGCTGAGGAGCGCCGCCGCCATCCGGTCCATCGCGGTGGCGCGCTCCCACAGGTACTCCGCCGCCCCCGTCTCACCCTCCTCCCACAGCAGCGACCCGTGGTTCACGAGGAGCCGGGCGTCCTGGGGGGTTCGCCTCACGGCGCGTTCCGACTCCCGAATCGCCTCCTCCATCCGACCCTCCCGCGCGAACAGCCGCGCCCGCAGGCCGAGCAGGCGTCCGTCGTGATCCGTGTACGCGAGAGCCTCGGTGAGCAGGGAATCGGCCCGCGCGAGTTCCCCGTGGGCGAGCGCGCGCTCCGCGAGGTAGCCTCGGGCCTCCGCCGCCGCCGGGTCCCGGCGCGCATCCTCGAACGCCCGCAGGGCGAGCGCGTCCTCGCCTCGGAGGGCCAGGACGTTTCCCAGCGCCTCCCGGGCGAGTCCGAGGGAAGCCGGCTCGCGC
>JALGZR010000139.1 GCA_025774805.1 bacterium | reverse complement strand
TGCGCCGGCCCCGCCCGCGAGGACTCCTTCTCGGCTGGGTCGGAGTTCTCGGTTTCGTGGGGCTCGTTTTTCTGCCCTGGTTTGTCGATTGGTTTTCGAGGATGGGGGCCGAGCGCCTGTTCGTCGACGCCGCCTCTCCCGTGGGCATGCCCCTGCGTGAGCAGTCGAGCTTCTCCCCGGTCGAGGTGCCGTTCGTGTTCTGGTCCTTCGTCTACGGCTACTCGCTCGGCCCGTCCCTGCGCTCCCTGCACCTCGACCGCTCGTTCCAGGCGCTCCTGCCGCACGCCCCGGTGATCGGGATCGGGATCGCGGCCGTGGCCACGGCGGCGATCGTGGGGTTCAGGGACGCCGTTCGGCGGGGGAGGGGCTCCTTCCTGCTGTCCGTCATCGGGGTGCCGCTGGTTCTCTCCGTGTTTCTCGCGCTTCGGGAGATCAAGACGTTCCATCCCCGCTACCTCGTCGTCTTCTTCCCCGTCTTTCTCGCTTTGCTCGCCCACGGCTGGTCGGGTCGAGGACGCCTCGTCCGGGGTTCCGCGCTCGTGGCCGCCTTGCTGATCGTCGTCTCCCTGGCAAATCACTTCTTCCACCCGGCCTACGGCAAAGAGGATTGCCGCTCCGCGGCCCGCCTCATCCTGGAGAACGAGCGACCGGGGGACGCCGTCGTGGTCATCTACGCGTTTCGCCCCTTCCGATACTACTTTGCCGACGCCGCGGACGGGAAAGCCCGTCTCCTGCACGTCCACAAGCGATTCCTTCGCACCGACGAGGAGATGCGCACCCACGTCGCCGAGGCCCGGGAGCACGGGGGGCGTGTCTGGCTGGTGCTCACGCGATGGTGGGACGTGGCCCCCGAGTCCCGGATCCGTCGCATCTTCGAAGAGACGCTTCGGGAAGAGGGTCGGTGGGAATACACGGGGGTGAAGGTCCTTCTCTACGAGGGGAGGACGGCATGAGCCTCGATCTGGGACAGACCCTCTCCGCCGGAAGGCCCGAGCCGATCCGCCTGACTCCTCTGGTCCGGACGATCCTCCTCGGACTCATGGTCGCTCTCAGCGTGTATCTCGGGGCGGTCATGGACGTGACGATCCTGGTCGCCGCGCTCGGCCTGCTCAACGTCGCGATCGTGGTCTTCCTGCTCCTCCGGCGCGACATCGTGTGGGGATTCCTGTTCTACCTCACCGCCGTGATCTTCTTCCAACACGAGTTCTGGATTCGACTGCCGGGGTTCCCCGATCTCTATCCCGCGCGCATCGTGGCGATGCTCCTGTATCTGATCTTCCTGGCCCAGATCCTCATGGCGTTGCGGGAGGTACCCAGGTTCGGGGCCATCGAGAAGGCGATGATCGCCTTCCTCGTGATGCTCTTCATCTCGGTGGTGACCTCGGGCCAGGCCCCCCGGTGGCAGATGCTGATGCGGGGGTATCTCTTACCGTTCATGTTCTTCTACTTCGCCCGCGCGGCCATCAAGCAGAAGCACCAGGTCCAGATCCTCGTGGGGTATCTGGTCCTGATCGGGATCTACATGGGGGTGATGGGCGTCTTCGAGAAGTTGAAGTGGTACGAGCTCGTCTTCCCGAAGTTCATCGTCGATCCGAACCTGGGGGACCGGGGATTGGCCCGCCTCGGCTTTCGGGTCCGGGGGATCTTCATCCAGCCCGCCGTTCTCGGGACCGTGATGATCATGGGTTTCTTTCCCTCGATGCTCTTTCTGAGCCGCCTGAAGGGCATGTTTCCCCGGATCCTCCAGCTCGTGCTCGTCCTCGTGACTCCGGCCACGCTCGTGTTCACCATGACGCGCTCGGTCTACCTGGGATTCGTCGGGGCCCTCTTCACGGGCGTGATCTGGAGCCGGCGTCTCCGGACCATGTGCACGGGTCTCGTTCTCGCCGGAATGGTCGTCGTGTTCCTGAACTGGGACAATCTCTCGACCGCGGACCGAGAGAAGGGCGGGCTCGCCACGATCAACACCGTGCACCACCGGATCGAGCTTCTGTACGAGACCGCCGAGGTCTTCGCGGACAACCCCCTCTTCGGGTGCGGCTTCATGAACTTCCCCGAGGTCGCCCTCCAGTACCGGCGCCCGCGCCACGTTCCCTTCTTCGGTTACATCGACCCCGGCGTCGGCGGCAAGGCGGTCCAGCACAACATGCTGGCCACGATCTTCGCCGAGCAGGGCCTGAGCGGTTTCATTCCGTACCTGCTGATCTACTTCTTCATCTGGCGGACCTCTCTCAAGGCGTACCGCCGATTGCCCCACGAGGGCCTTTTGTCCCGCGACTGGATCGTCTGCTTGTGGTGCGCGATGGTCGGGTACTTCCTCAACGCGATGTTCTTCGAGATGCGGTACTTCGAGTACGTAAACGTGCTCATGTTCGCCCTCATGGGAACCACCGTCGGGATGTACGAACGTCACGTGCGGGATCTCCCCGTGCGGGCCGCTCCCGAGCCCCGCCGCCGCATCCCGTGGCCCGCGTTGCCGGAAGAGAAGGAGGCCGGAGCATGAGAATCGCCCTCGTCTCCGAGTATCCGCGGTCCCCCGACGGGGGAGTCGGCGGCGTTCAGGCGGTGGTGCGCCGTCTGGCCACGGAGATGGCCCGCCGGAGCGGGCTCGAGGTGCACGTCGTGAGCTGCGAGCTGGGACGGAAGGACTCGACGGTCGAGACGCTGGAGGGGGTGCGGGTGCACCGGTTCCCGGCGTCGTCCCGCTTCGGGAACCTGACCCTGGGCTTCGGGGAACGACGCACGACGGCGCGGGCCCTGGCGAGTATCGCCCCGGACATCGTCCATGCCCACGTGCTCGGAGCGGCGTCCCTGGGCGCGGCCGACGCGGGTGGGCCGTGGGTGACGACCGCGCACGGAATCCAGGACGCGTACGGACGGCAACTCCCCGCCGGGGTAGCGAACCGGGTGCGGGCGTGGGCGATCACCCGGATGGAACGGATGTGTCTGAAGCGGGCCCGGCATCTGATCGTGATCAGCCCGTACGTTCGGGAGTACTTCGGCGATCGCCTCCGCTCGTTGCGGACGCACGAGATCGTGAATCCGGTGGCCGACGAGTTCTTTCACCGGGATGGACCGGGAGATCCCTCGGTGGTGGTCTTCTCCGGTCGCATCGTGCCCCTGAAGGACCCGGAGACCTTGCTGGAGGCGGCCGGGCGCCTCGCGTCCGGGGGCGTCGACTTCCGCCTCCGTCTCGTGGGACCGGCCGACGATGCCGGCTACGTCGAGTCTCTGCGACGGCGCGCGGCGGCCCTGGGGATCGGACTGCGCGTGGAGCTGCCGGGGGCCGTGCCGCCCGAGTCGCTGGCGCGCGAGCTGGCCGGGGCCGGCGTGCTGGTCCTTCCCTCCCGCCAGGAGACCGCCTCGGTCGCGATCATGGAGGCCATGGCGGTCGGGCTCCCGGTGGTCGCCACGGACGTCGGCGGCACCAGGTATCTCGTGGAGGACGGAGTCACGGGCGCGCTGGTTCCCCCCGGAGATGCGGAGCGTCTCGCCGAGGCCCTCCGCGGCTACCTGGAGGACCCCGGCCGGAGCGCGGCCCACGGCCTCCGCGGCCGTCGCATCGCCGAGGAGCGATTCCGGGTCGACCGCGTCGTCGACCGGACCCTCGAGGTCTACCGGGCCGTGCTGGGTGAAGAGAGCGGCCTCCCCGACGAGAATCGGCTCGATCGGGAGACCGTAATTCGTTAGAATACTTCGAGATCGCGCCGGGTGATCCCCCGGCGGAACGGAGCGGGATGAACAGCCAGGTCAAGACACCAATCCCCGCGGGCGCCTCCCCGGATCCGACTCCCGCCCCGCGCGAGCCGACCCGCCCCTCGGAGCTCCGACTCGAGATCGCCGCGATGGTCCTCGACGCGGCGGTTCTGTTCGCGGGCTTTCTGGGCGGCTACTGGATGCGCTTCTCCACGGGCCTCTTCCAGGGGCCTCTGGTGCCCGTGCGGACCGAGCACTACATCACCCTGATCCTGCTGCTTCCCCTCTGGATCGTCATCCACGGCGTCAACGGTCTCTACCGGCCGAAGGTCATAGGGACGCTCTTCGACCAGACCGCGGGAATCCTGAAGACCATCACCCTGGGGTGCCTCCTGGTCCTGGCGCTCGGCTTCCTCACCCGGACGAACTACTTCTTCGAAAAGCGCCTCGTCCTCGGCTTCGCGTGGCTGTTCACGCTCTGGCTCTCCCTGATCGTCCGTCTGCTGTTCCTCCGGTCGCTCTACCTCGGCCGGTTCCAGGCCCGCCGCCGCATTCAGCGCATCGTGGTCGTCGGCGCCGGGGTCGAGGGCAAGCGGTTTCTCCAGCGCATCCGGACGAACGAGGCCCTGATGTACGAGGTCGTCGGGTTCGTCGACGACGACCCCGAGAAGATCGGGCAGGAGATCGACGGGGTCGTCGTGCGGGGGTCGATCGACGAACTCTCGAGAGTCACCCGCGAGCTGCATGCCGATCAGGTCTTTCTGGCCATGCCGAGTCTGGGCCAGGAGGGCACCCTGGCCATGATGTCGCGGTGCATGAAGGCGCAGCTTCCCGTTCGCCTCGTGAGCGACATTCTCCACCTCGTGGCCTCCGACACTCACGTGGAGACCATCGACGGAGTGCCTACGTACGACATCCGGTCCGAGGGGACGCCCCACCTGGGCATGCTGATGAAGCGTCTGTTCGATCTGATCGTCTCCGTGTCGCTGCTCACGCTCTTCCATCCACTGATCCTGTTCATCTCGCTCCTGATCAAGATCTTCTCCCCGGGACCGGTTCTCTTCCGACAGGTGCGCGCCGGGCAGCACGGGCGCGAATTCACCATGTGGAAGTTCCGCACGATGAAGCTGGAGACGGACGACTCGATCCATCGGGAGTACGCCACCAAGCTCATCACCGGTCAGGAGCTGAACTTCTCGGATGCGTTGAGACGGGAACAGGTCTTCAAGATGACCACGGATCCGCGCGTGACGCCGATCGGCCACATCCTGCGGCGCACCAGCCTCGACGAGCTCCCCCAGCTGCTGAACGTGGCCAAGGGAGAGATGAGCATCGTCGGTCCCCGACCGCCCATCTTCTACGAGCTGAACCACTACAAGGAGTGGCACAAGAAGCGGCTTCGGGCCAAGCCGGGCCTGACCGGCCTGTGGCAGGTCAGCGGTCGCTCCAGCGTCCCCTTCGACGAGATGGTTCTGCTCGATCTCTACTACATCGATCACTGGTCCCTCAAGACGGACCTCGAGATCCTCTTTCGAACCGTTCCCGTCGTGATCTTCGGCGAGGGAGCGTACTGAGGCGACCGCCCGTTCAACTGGAAGGAGCTTCCCCTTGCTAACAGTCGCCGTCATCGGTTGCGGGTACTGGGGCCCCAATCTCATCCGGAACTTCACCCAATTCCCCAACGTCCGGATGAAGGTCGCCTGCGATCTGAACAAGGAGCGCCTGCGCTACATCTCCCGGCTCTACCCGAGCGTCGAGACGACGACCGATGTCGATCAGATCGTCGCGGATCAGGAGGTGGATGCGGCCCTCATCGCGACGCCCGTGTCGACGCACCACCCGATCGCGATGCGGTTCCTGGAGGCGGGCAAGCACCTCCTCGTGGAGAAGCCCATGGCGGCGAGCGTGTCCGAGGCGGAGGAGATGAATCACTTTGCCGAGGAACGGGGACTGACCCTGATGGCCGGGCACACGTTTGTGTATACCGCCGCGGTCAACAAGATGAAGGAGCTCATCACGTCCGGCGAGCTCGGGCACATCTATTACATCAGCACGACGCGGGTGAATCTCGGTCTGTTCCAGGAGGACATCAACGTCGTCTGGGATCTCGCTCCCCACGACGTCTCGATTCTCAATTACATGCTCGGATCCGAGCCGCTCACCGTCAGCGCCCAGGGACAGGCGTACATCCAGTCCGGGATCGAGGACGTGGCGTTCATCCACCTCGAGTATCCGGGCGACAGAAGATGCTCGTGTACGACGACGTGTCGACCCAGGAGAAGATCCGGGTCTACGACAAGGGGATGACTGTCCAGCCGCATTACGATACCTTCGGGGAGTTTCAGTTGTCGTACCGGTTCGGCGACATCTACACTCCGCGCCTCGACGACAGCGAGCCCCTGAAAAACGAATGCCAGCACTTCGTGCATTGCATCCAGAAGCAGGAGCAGCCACGGTCCGACGGGCACGCCGGCCTGGCCGTGGTTCGAGTCATGGAGCGCGCGTGCGACTCGATCCGACGTAACGGCGAGAAGCTCGCCGTGAATCCAACGGGGTCCTCCCCATCGGGGGCGACTCCGGGAGGTACACGACCGTGAAAGTGCCGTTCAACGACCTTCGGGCCCAGTACCACACGATCCGCGGTGAGCTTACGCCGGCGATCGAGGAGCTTCTGGAGAGCTGCGCGTTCGTCGGGGGTCCGGCGCTCGCGCGATTCGAGGAGCACTTCGCGGAGTACTGCGGAACCCGGCACGCGATCGGGGTCGCCAGCGGAACGGCCGCCCTCCACCTGGCGCTCTCGGCCCTGGACATCGGGCCGGGAGATGAAGTGATCACCACTCCGTACACGTTCATCGCGACGACCGAGGCGATCACCCAGACAGGGGCCACGATCCGGCTCATCGACTCTCGCGAGGAGGACGGCTGCATCGATCCCGGCCAGCTCGAGGCGGCCATCGGCCCCCGTACGAGGGCGGTCGTCCCCATTCACATCTACGGGCAGCCGGCGGACATGGATCCGATCCTGGAGATCTCCGAGCGTCACGGGATCACCGTGATCGAGGACTCGGCGCAGGCGCACGGAGCGGAGTACAAGGGCAAGCGGTGCGGCTCGATTGGACGCGTGGCCTGCTTCAGCTTTTATCCGGGCAAGAACCTGGGGGCGTACGGAGACGGGGGCGGGATCACGACCGACGACGCGGTGCTCGCCGAGCGGATCCGGTTGCTGCGCGACCATGGCCGCAGCACGAAGTACGAGCACCAGGTCGAGGGCTTCAACTACCGTCTGGACGGGCTGCAGGCGGCGATCCTCGACGTGAAGCTGAGACACCTCGAGGACTGGACGGAGGGACGGCGCCGATTCGCGGCGCGCTACGACGAGCTTCTCATCGGGACCGACATCCGGCCGCTGAAGCCGCGCAACGGCAACCTCCGCCACGTCTACCATCTGTACGTCGTCCGGGTCCCGGAACGGGACGAGCTGCTTCCTCTCCTGCGGGAGCGGGGCGTGGGCGTGGGTGTCCACTATCCGATTCCCCTGCATCTCCAACCCGCATACTCCCGATTGGGCTTCGGCGAGGGCGCGTTCCCTCACTCGGAAGCACTGGCCCGGGAAGTGATGTCCCTCCCCCTCTATGCCGAAATGGACGAGGCCGCTCCCGAGTACGTGGTCTCGGTCCTGAAGGAGCTCGTGGGAGCGGGAGCCTGATCGGCCGCTCGGAAGTCTGCTCGAGAAGAGCCGGGAGGAGATCGAGGCCGACTCCGGAACGCCGGATGTCCTGGAGGCGGTCCGGAGCTGTTCGATCCGGTGCTGGATGAGCTGTACCGTCGCACCCAGAATGAAGGCGAAGCCGCTGGTTCCGGCGGCGTGGATCCTCCGGCGCTGGCTCGCCGGGGCCACGCCGCGGTCCCGGGACGTCCCGTGACCCGATCGTCGGCGACGCCGACGACTCTCCGCCGACCATGAGAATACTGGTCGTCAACAAATTCTACTGGGCGAAGGGCGGATCCGAGCGCGTGATGCTCGATCTCGCCCGCGGCTACGAGAGCGCGGGTCACGAGGTCATTCCCTTCGCGATGGCGTCCCCCGCGAATCGGGAGACCCCCTGGGCGGAGTATTTCGTGCCCGAGGTCGATTACTCCGCGCGATCCCCGGTCGCCCGGCTGAGGGCGGCGGTCCGCGTCCTCCATTCGGGGGTGGCGGCCCGCCGGATCCGCCGCCTGATCCACGCGACCCGTCCCCACGTCGCCCACCTGCACAACTTCCACCACCAGCTCTCTCCTTCGATCGTCGACGTGCTCCGGGAGGAGGGGGTGGGGGCGGTGCACACCCTTCACGACTACAAGGTGATCTGTCCGAACTACCTGCTCTACACGGGGGGGGAGGTCTGCGAGCGGTGCAAGGGCGGCCGCTTTCACCCCGTGATTCGCCACCGCTGCGTCCGGGCGAGCCGGAGCGCCTCGGTGGTGGCGTTTCTCGAGATGACCTGGCACCGTCATCGCCGAACGCTGGAGCGGGGAATCCGCCGGGTGATCTCCCCGAGTCGCTTCCTCGTCCGCAAGCTCGTGGAATTCGGAATGAGCGCCGAACGGGTGTCGTTCGTTCCCAACGGCCTCGACCCGGAGGCCTTTCGCGCCGCGGACCGACCGGGGGACGGCTTTCTCTACGTCGGACGCCTGTCGAGGGAGAAGGGACTCGGGACCTTGGTCGCCGCCGTCGCCTCCCGCCCCGACCTTCGCCTCACGATCGCGGGCGACGGCCCGGAGGAGCACCGGGTGCGCCGTGACGCCGAGCGCTTGGCGCCGGGACGGGTCGACTTCCCCGGATACCTGGAGCGCCGCGACCTGTTCGATCGGATTCGGGGCGCGCGCGCCGTGGTCCTCCCGTCCGAGTGGTACGAGAACGCTCCGATCGCCGCTCTCGAGGCGTGCGCCTCGGGAGTGCCAGTGGTCGGGGCGCGGATCGGGGGCATTCCCGAGATCGTTCGGGACGGGGAGACGGGGCTACTGTTCGATTCGGGAGATGCCGAGGGGCTGGCCGAGGGGCTTTCCCGACTTCAGCGGGATCCCGAGCTCGCCCACCGCATGGGGCGGAGAGGACGAGAGGTTCTCGAGGGGGAGTACAGTCTGGCCGGACAGATCCGGTCGATGCTCTCGATCCTCGAGGAGGTGGCGTCATCCGCATCGCGATGATCGGCCAGAAGGGCGTGCCCGCGACGTACGGCGGGATCGAACGTCACGTCGAGGAGCTCGGCTCGAGGCTCGTCAGCCGCGGGCACGGGGTCCGGGTCTACTGCCGGACGCACTACACGCCGGCCGGCGCGTCCTTGAACGGCCTGGAGCTCGTTCGCCTGCCGTCGGTTCCCACCAAGCACCTCGACGCGATCACGCACGTCGCCCTCTCCAGTGCGCACGCGCTCTTCTCCGAGGCCGACATCGTCCACTACCACGCGCTCGGCCCGTCCGCCCTGGCGTGGATGCCTCGTGTGAGAGCGAAGCGCGTGGTGATCACCGTTCACGGATTGGACTGGCGGCGGGAGAAGTGGGGGAGGGTCGCCCGGACCTTCCTGCGCCTCTGCGAATGGACGGCCACCCGCCTTCCCGATGCGACGATCGTCGTCTCCCGAACGCTGGAAGGGCACTTCACCGCGACGGGGGCCCGCCGCGTCCACTACGTTCCGAACGGGACGCCGATTCCGCCCCCCGGACCCACGTCGCCACTGGAGAAGTGGGGGATCGATCCGGGCGGGTACCTCCTCTTCGTGGGTCGACTCGTTCCCGAGAAGGGACTGCACGTTCTGCTCGAGGCGCACCGGGGGGCGGTCTGCGACTGGCCTCTGGTCGTCGCGGGGGAGGGGCACTTCACGGACGACTACGTGGAATCGTGTCGGCGGATCGCCGACCCGGGAGTGCGCTTCGTGGGATCGGTCTACGGAGACGACCTGGCCGCCCTCCAGCAGCACGCCGCGCTCGTGGTCGTGCCCTCGAGTCTGGAGGGTCTCTCGATCGCGCTCCTGGAGGCGATGAGCTACGGCCGCCCCGTGCTCGCGAGCGACATCCCGGAGAACCGCGAGCTCGTGGAGGGGGTCGGGGAGACGTTCCGGACCGGAGACGTCGCCGATCTCGGAAACCGCCTGCGACGGCTCCACGGAGAGGAGGACCGGCGGGCCGAGATGGGGGCGCGGGGCCGGGAGCGGATCGAGGCCGAGTACGACTGGGATCGGGTCGTGGAGCGGACGGCGGAGATCTACGACCGGGTGCTCTCCGGGAGATCCTGAGGGTGGGCTCGGCGGCGTGTCGGAGGCCTCCGGCGGCGCCGCCAAGAGCATGCCCGGCAAGAGATTGCCCTCTTCGTCCCCGGTCCGTTCCAGCCAACTAAGGGCTCAGATCGTACGGTTCTTTGGACGATACGAACTCTGGGAGACCTCCGCATCCGCAGGGGAGGACGGGTTGAGCGGACCGCAACGCAAAGGCTCGGACCGGCCGCGCGGCCGGGCCGGGGACGCGATCGATGTCTCGGAAGAGAGGCAGAGGCCTTCGAGCATCTCGCGCAAGTTCACGATCGGGTTCGCGCTGATGTCGCTGGTGCCGATCCTGCTGGCGATCTACCTCGTCGGACCGCGGGCGGAAGGCACGACCGGATTCTTTTCCGGGCACGCCGCCGTGGTCATCCTGTTGATGCTCGCGTCGGCGGTCGCCGGGTTCCATTTCATCCGGGCGGAGCTCGCTCGGGTCTTCCTCGATATCCTCGACCGTGCGACCCGGACCGCCTCGGGGGACTTGAGCCACCGCATCCGGCAGGCGAGCCAGGACGAGATCGGCAAGATCAGCGAGACGATCGAGCGCATCACGGCGGAGCTCGAGCAGCGCTCCGAGGAGGCACAGCGGAGCCAGGAGCGCATGCGGCACGGGATCACGGAGCTCGCGCGCGCGCTTCAGTCCTCGACCGACGAGAGCGGGCTGCCGGAATCGCTCGTGAAGGGGCTCCTCGATGCGCTCTGTGCGCGGACCGTGTGCTTCGTGGGGGTGGACGAAGAGGGCGGCGACTTCGTGACCTTGGCCGCCGCCGGCGACGAGGCGGACCGTCTCCGGGACTACCGCCTCCCGCTCGGCGAGGGCATTCCGGGGAGGGCGGCCCGCGAGCGTCGACCCCTCCTTCTCCGCAACACCGACGTGGCCGGCATGGGGCCGATGGGACCGGGCCTCTCGAAGGCGCCCAAGAGCACGCTGGCGGTTCCCCTGCTCCTCGGTGAGACACTTCACGGCGTCCTCGTCGTCTACGATCGCCGGGAGGGGGATGAGTTCACCCAAGCCGATCTGATGGTCCTCGAGAATCTCGCGAGTCTCGCCCTGGTGGCCCTCGGTCAGTCGACGAACCAGGCCCGCCTCGAGGCGGACCTCGATTCGCTGCTGGGAGTCTTCGCCCGGGCCGTCGAGGAGCGCGATCCTTACGCGCGAGGACGGAGTGACCGCATGGCCCGGTACTGCGAGGAGATGGCGCGGGCCCTCAAGCTCGACGGCGACACGGTCCGCACCCTCCGGCGCGCGGCTCTCATGCACGGGATCGGGAAGGTCACGATCTCCGACGCGGTCCTGCACAAGGAGGGCGCCCTCACCGACGAGGAGCTCGAGCACCTGAGAAAGTATCCCGTGACGGGAGAGAGGATCCTGAGGGGGATTCCCGCTCTCGCCTCCGTGTGGCCGATGGTGCGCCACCACAACGAGCGGGCCGACGGGAGCGGATACCCCGACGGTCTGAAAGGAGACGAGATCCCGCTGACGACCCATCTGTTGATCGCGGCCCACGCGTTCGAACTCGATGACGTCCGACCGATCCCATCGCGGCGCGATCTCGGTCCGGGAGGCGCTCGATCTGCTGCAGAAGGGCGCGGACACGAAGTACGATCGCCGCGCCGTGCGCGCCCTGAGCGGGCTCGACCGGTCGTGCCTGCAGGCGACGGACGACGTGTCGCGGGTCGGCTCGACGACGAAGGGTACGGGAACGGCTTCGATCTCGGTCAAGGATTGAGCCTCCCCGGTCCGCGACGGGCGGGCTCCGGACGTTGCGGCCGGCCGATCCTACCCGTCGTTCCCACCCCGGGCCGACTGGACGGTTGACACCCCGCGCCCTGCCGCCTACCCTTGATCGTG
>JALGZR010000058.1 GCA_025774805.1 bacterium | reverse complement strand
CTCCTTCGCCTGGTGGTGCTTCGAGAACGCGGTGAACCTGGAGGAGGCCGAGGCGCTCGGCCGGCGGGGAGTGGAGCTCGCGCCGCCCGGTCCGGAGCGCGCGATGGTGCTCGATACGGTGGCCGAGATCCGGCACGCGCGCGGAGACCTCGAGGACGCGATCGAGCTGATCCGACAGGCGATCGCGGACGCTCCGGAAAAGGAGCACTACCGGAAGCAGCTCGAAAGGTTCCAGGCGATCCGGGACGGAGAGTCCGCGGGCACGAGGTGAGGCCTCGTCCGAATCGCCCTCGCCCGGTCCCGAGCCCCGACCCGCTTCCCCCGGGTCGGGGCCCGAGCGTTGCCTTGCTCCGGCCCAATCTCACTGCTAGATTCGGCCCGGAGTGGAGGGAAGTCCGTGGGACGGACATTCGTGGAAAAGATCACGCAGCGGTTCGCCGTCGGCTGGCCGGCGGACCGTGAGGTTCGCTCGGGGGACGTCGTCCGCATCCGCCCGTTTCACGTGATGACCCACGACAACACGGGGGCGGTGATTCCCAAGTTCCGGTCGATCGGTGCGAGGCGCATACACGATCCCGATCAGCCCGTCTTCGTTCTCGATCACGACATCCAGAACGAGAGCCCCGAAAACCTCGCGAAGTACGAGGCCATCCGGAACTTCGCCGAAGAGCACGGCATCGCGTTCTATCCGGCGAAGCAGGGGATCGGTCACCAGATCATGGCCGAGGAGGGATTCGTCCATCCCGGGACGTTCGTCGTGGCGTCCGACTCCCACTCGAATCTTTACGGCGCCCTGGCCGCCGTCGGGACCCCGGTCGTCCGGACGGATGCCGCCGCGATCTGGGCGACCGGGGAGACCTGGTGGGAAGTTCCCCCGGTGGCCCTCGTCACGCTTCGAGGGCGGTTGCGGGAGGGCGTCGTGGGCAAGGACGTGATCCTCTCGCTCATCGGCGCGTTTCGGGGGGACGAGGTCCTCAACCACGCGATCGAGTTCGCGGGAGAGGGCGTCTCCACGCTCTCGATCGATCAGCGCCTCACGATCGCGAACATGACGACCGAGTGGGGGGCGCTGGCCGGCGTCTTCCCGTTCGACGACCTGCTCGAGACGTGGCTCCGCGCGCGGGCGGCGGCGCTCGCGACCCGCGGGGACGCGAATCCGCGCCTGCGGGCCGAGACGATCGACGCGCTCGCCGCGGACGGTCTCGGGGCGGATCCCGACGCCTTCTACGCGAAACGGATCACGTTCGATCTGGGGAGCGTCATTCCTCACGTCGCCGGGCCGAACGAGGTGAAGCGGGTCCACCCTCTTCCGGAGATCGCGAAGCGGGGCATCCGGGTGAACAAGGCCTACCTCCTCTCCTGCGTGAACTCGCGGGTCGAGGATCTCGTGCAGGCGGGACGCGTCGTGAAGGGGAAGCGGGTCGCCGACGGGGTCGAGTTCTACGTCGCGGCGGCGAGCGCGACGGTCGAGGAGGAGGCGAAGCGTCTCGGGGCGTGGGACGACCTTCTTGCCGCGGGGGCGAAGGCGCTGCCCCCCGGATGCGGGCCGTGCATCGGGCTCGGGCAGGGGACGCTGGAGGCGGGCGAGGTCGGAATCTCGGCCACGAACCGCAACTTCAGGGGTCGCATGGGGTCGCGGGAGTCGGAGTGCTACCTGGCGAGCCCGGCGGTCGTGGCGGCGTCCGCGCTCGCCGGCCGGATCACCGGTCCCGAGGAGTTCGAATCGCGCGCCGTCGTCACCGACATCACGGTGGCGCCGCCCAAGCCCTCCCAGGACGGGGGAGAGGAGACCGAGATCCTGCCCGGCTTCCCGGCGACGGTCGAAGGGGAGCTCCTGTATCTGCCCTGCGACAACATGAACACCGACGGCATCTACGGCAAGGACGTCACCTACCGGGACGACCTCGGACCGGACGAGATGGCCGAGCACGTCTTCCGCAACTACGATCCCGAGTTCCGGAGCGTCGCGCGACCGGGAGATCTTCTCGTGGGGGGCCGGAACTTCGGATCGGGCTCGAGCCGGGAGCAGGCGGCCACCGCGATCAAGTTCTTCGGGATCCCGATGGTGATCGCCGGCTCTTTCTCGCAGACCTACAAGCGAAACGCCTTCAACAACGGGTTCCCGCTGCTCGAGTGCGCTCCTCTCGTCGACTTCCTCGCCGAGGACCTCTCGCGCGAGGACGGTCTCACGCTGCGCACGGGTCGGCACGCCGTCGTCGACTTCCGTGCCGCGGTGATCCGGGTGGGGGAGAGGGTCTTCCCCTTCCCGCGACTCGGAGAAGTTCCCCAGCGGCTCGTGGTGGCCGGCGGCGCCGAGGCGCTGGTCCGGGAGACGTCGGCGTGAGTGCGGTCGGAGAGGCCGGACCGCGGGGAGCGGAAGTCCGCTCCGACGCCTGGGTGCGGATCCGGCCGCGGGAGAGCGGGGGAATCGAGATCGCCCTGACGAGCAAGGTTGCGGGGATGTACGGCGACGCGATCCGCCGCCAGCTCGAGGAGGGTTGCCGCACGCTGGGATGCGATCACGCCGCCCTCGAGGTCGAGGACGGCGGAGCCCTTCCCTTCGTGCTCGCCGCGCGGCTCGAAGCCGCGGTGCGGAGCCTCGGCGACGACCGGACCGCCGCGGTCCTTCCCGATCGTCTCGAGGCCAACACCGGTCCGAGCGCGAGGGATCGATTCCGTCGCTCCCGTCTCTACCTTCCCGGCTCGTCCCCGAAGTTCATGCTGAACGCCGGTCTCTACGGAGCCGACGGGGTGATCCTCGATCTCGAGGACAGCGTCGCGCCCCCGGAGAAGGACGCGGCGCGCGTCCTCGTGCGCAACGCCCTCCGGTTTCTCGACTGGGGCGGGTCCGAGCGGATGGTGCGTCTCAATCAGCTTCCGCGCGGCCTCGAAGATCTTCCGTTCGCGGTCGGTCACGGCGCGCAGATGATCCTGATCCCGAAGGTGGAAAGCCCCGACGAGATCGTCGCGGTGGCCGAGGCGGCGGGAAGCCTGGCGGACGCCGCCGGGGAGGATCCGCCCTGGCTGATGCCGATCCTGGAGAGCGGGAAGGGGATGCTCGCGGCGGAGGCGATCGCCTCGGCGCATCCGACCGTCGCCGCGCTCACGCTCGGCCTCGAGGACTACACCGCGGACATCGGGGCGGCCCGCAGCGCCGAGGGACGCGAGAGCTTCTGGGCGCGCTCCACGGTCGTCGCCGCCGCCGCCGCCGCGGGGGTGCAGGCGATCGACTCGGTGCACTCCGACGTCGGCGACCCGGAGGGATTGGCCGCCGCCGTTCGCGAGGCGAAATCGCTCGGCTTCGTCGGCAAGGGGTGCATCCACCCTCGGCAGATCCGGGTCGTCCACCGGGAGTTCACCCCGAGCGGAGAGGAGATCGAGAAGGCGACGCGGATCGTTCGCGCGTTCGACGAGGCCCGGGAGAAGCGTCTGGGAGTCGTCTCCCTCGGCTCGAAGATGATCGATCCCCCCGTGGTGAAGCGGGCGGAGCGGGTCGTCGACCTCGCGGTCGCGTCGGGGCTTCTCGATCCGGACTGGAAGTCGAGAGAGGAGATCTCGTCCGATGCCTGAGACGCTCCGGACCGGGATCGTCACGAACGCCGCGGGCCGCGAAGTTCCGGAGGTCGTGAACGGGAGGGCGCGCGTTCCCTTCCGGGGCGTCGGCGCGTATCGCCCCGAGGGAAACAAGCACGCTCCCCCCATCGCGACGTGCGCCGACTTCCCCGCCGACGGAGACAAGCGCGCGACCGATCTCCGGACCGCACTGGAGAGCGCGGGCCTGCGCGACGGGATGGTGATCTCCACCCACCACCACTTCCGGGACGGCGACCTGATCGCGCGGCAGATCTTCGATCTCGCGGCGGAGATGGGTGTGAAGGACCTCGTGTGGGCGCCGAGCGCGTCGTTTCCCTGCCACGCGCCGCTGATCCGCCACCTGGAGAGCGGCGTGATCCACCACATCGAGGGCTCGATGAACGGACCGCTGGGCGACTTCTGCTCGACGGGACGGATGCGGGGAACGGGGATCCTCCGCTCCCACGGTGGCCGTTACCAGGCGATTCAGGACGGCGATCTGCGGATCGACATCGCGGTGATCGCGGCGCCGACCGCCGACGCCTTCGGCAACGCGACAGGCGATCGGGGTCCGTCCGCCTGCGGACTTCTGGGATTCGCGCTCGCCGACAGTCAGTACGCCGACCACGTCATCGTGGTGACCGACAACCTCGTTCCCTTTCCCTGTCTCCCCTGGCAGATCCAGGGCAACTACGTCGACCAGGTGGTGGAGGTGGACCGCGTCGGCGATCCGTCGAAGATCGTGTCCGGAACGACGCGGGTCACGAACAGCCCGGAGCGACTCCTCATCGCGGAGAACATCGCCAGGCTCGTCCGGGACGCGGGCATTCTCCGGCCCGGCTTCAGCATCCAGGCGGGCGCGGGGGGGATCTCGCTCGCGTTCGCGCTGTTCCTCCGGGAGATGATGCGGGATCCGGAGGTGAAGCGCCGCCTCGGCGTGGAGGAGGATGTCCGGGCGTCCTTCGTTCGCGGGGGCAGCAATCGCTACCTCGTCCGGATGCTCGAGGAAGGGCTGACCCCCTGCATCCTCGACGGGCAGACCTTCGACCTCGAGGGCGTCCGGTCCATGCGCGAGAACCCGACCCACGTGAACACGAGCCCCTTCACGAGCTACAACTACCACGGGAAGGGCAACTTCGCGTCGCTCGTCGACGTCACGGTTCTCGGCGCCACGGAGGTCGACGTCGACTTCAACGCCAACGTGGTCACCCACTCCGACGGGAAGCTGCTGCACGGCATCGGCGGGTGGCAGAACTGCCTCTTCGGGAGGTGTGTAGTTCTCGCGGTCCCCTCGGTACGCGACCGGATTCCCGTCCTCGTCGATCGCGTCACGACCCTCGTCGGACCGGGGGAGCTGATCGACGTCGTCGCGACCGAGCGGGGAATCGCGATCAATCCGCGCCGTCAGGATCTCCTCGACGCGCTGCGCGGGAGCGATCTCCCGATCCGCGACATCCGGGAGATCAAGGAGGACGTGGAGAGGCTCACCGGTGGACCTCCCGCGCCCCCGAAGCTCGCGGACGAGATCGTGGCCACGATCCACTGGGTCGACGGCACCGTCATCGACGCGGTGCGCGGTGTGCTCGCGTGATCACGATCGGGGTCGCCCGAGAGCGGAACCGGCGGGCGATCCTCCGATCGAGCGTCCGGCGCCTCGTCCGTCCGTTTCTCCTCACCGGGGGACCGGTCGACGCGTCTCCTGACGTGGGGTCGAATTGAGGGAGACCGCCATGCTCGCGGAAGCGACTCTGCGAATCGAGGTCAAGACACACACCACCGTCGGAGGGGGCCGCTTTTTGTCGGCGCTCGTCCGCCAGTACCTCGAGAACGGGCTGGGACTGACCCCCGATCTTCCGGAGACGTCCCGGATCCGAATCGCGATCGTCGGGGTCCTGAACAACGTGCAGAAGCATGCGTACGCCGGCCGGGGCCCCGGTCCCGTCACGCTCACGATGGAACGGTCGGGCGGAAAGCTGACGGTGGAGATTCGGGATGCGGGTCCTCCCTTCGATCCGACCGCGGCCGGACGCGGCGTCCTTCTCCCGCCGGAAGAGCTGCAAGAGGGCGGCTACGGTCTCGGAATCCTGTCCGACGTGATGGACGAGATCCGTCACCGTCACGAACCGGGGACCGGAAACGTGCTGACCCTCACCACACGTGTTCCCGAGATCCCACCCCACGGCCCGGGAGCCGAGTCATGAGCGATCCCGATCCCCCCCGCCCGACGTTCGGCCGCGAGCTTCACCGGGGGGCTGAGGACGGACTGGAAGCGGTCCGACCCCTCGAGATCCGGCGGGCGACCGACATCTCCGCGCTCGTGCACGAGATGAGGCGAACCGCATTCGGGGGACGACAAGTCGGGGAGGCGGCGGAGGTCCTCCAGGCCATGGTCGAGGATCCGGGGTGCCTCGTCGTCGGGACGTTCTCCGGCGCGATGACCGTCGGGATGATGGGCCACCTTCTCTGCGACATGATGGAGGCGGGTTTCCTCGACGCGGTCGTATCGACGGGAGCTCTGCTGGCGCACGGGTTCGTCCAGACCGCCGGGCTCACCCACTTCCGGTACGACTCCCGCATGGACGACCGGGAGCTCTACGCGAAGGGATACAACCGGGTCCACGACACCCTCGAGCTCGAGGCGAACCTCGACGACATCGAGCGTATCATCGAGGAGGCGTTGGAGCCGGCCCGCGACGAGACCATGTGCAGCCGGCGCGTGCACGAGCTCCTCGCCGACCGGATCCTCGCGAAGGGAGCGGAGCGGGGAATCCTCCCGATCGCGCGTCGAAGGGGAATCCCGGTCTACGTTCCGGCGTTCACCGACTCGGAGGTCGGCCTCGACTTCGAGGTGGCCAACCGCCGGCGCGAGGCGGCGGGGCGTCCCCGTCTCGCCTTCGATCCCTTCCTCGATCTTCGCCACTACGCCGACCTCTGTCGCTCGAAGCCGCGGCTCGGCATCTTCACCGTCGGCGGGGGAGTCCCGCGCAACTGGGCGCAGCAGATCGGCCCGTTCTGGGAGGTGCTCGAGAAGCGCATGCCCGGCGGCGGAGGGTCGGTGCGCTTCTGGTACGGAGTGCGGATCTGCCCCGAGCCGGTGCACTGGGGCGGGCTCTCCGGATGCACCTACTCGGAGGGGGTCAGCTGGGGGAAGTTCGTTCCGCCCGAGGAGGGAGGTCGATTCGCCGAGGTCTACGCCGACGCGACGATCGCCTGGCCGCTCGTGGCGGGAGCGGTTCTCCAGCGGATCGCGGGCGACTCCCCGCCCCCGGAGTCTCACGAATCCGCGTCGAGGATCTCCCGGGCGCGATCGACCGGTCCCTGAAACATCGCACGGGAGAGGCGTCCCGTCTGCGTGTTCTGCCGGCTCGGGTGATAACTGCCGAGAAGGACGATCCGTCCGTCGGATCGGGTCCACTCGGTGCCGTGTCCGAAGGCGGGCTTCGGCCGCCACTCGGGGAAGTCCGCCGACCTCGCCGCCCGCAGGACCGCGTCGAAGGCGAATCGGCCGAGAGCGAGGATCACGCGGAGTCTCCGGTGGACGGAGAGCTCCTCGACGAGGAACGGGAGGCACGCCTCGCGCTCCTCCGGCCGGGGACGGTTCCCCGGGGGCGCGCACCGCACCGCGCACGTCACCGCGGCCTCGCGCAGGAGGAGCCCGTCCCGCGGGCCGATCGACTCCGGACGGTTCGCGAATCCCGCGGCATGCAGCGCCCGGAACAGCCACTCCCCGCTCGAGTCCCCGGTGAAGACCCGGCCGGTCCGATTCGCCCCGTGGGCGCCGGGGGCGAGACCGACGACGAGCAGGCGGGGGCTCCTCGACCCGAGGGGGGGCACCGGCCGGCCCCAGTACGTCTGATCCCGGTACGCCCGTCGTTTCTCCCGGGCGATCCGGCGCGCGTGGGCGATCAGACGGGGACAGCGCCGGCACGCCACGATCCTCTCGGCCAGCGTCACTCGCCTTCCCTCCGACAACGACACGAGGGGAGTCCTCTCCCGCGATCAGAGAGCGGTGATGTTGTAGCCGGCGTCGACGTAATGGATCTCGCCGGTCACTCCCTTCGACAGGGGGGAGAGGAGGTAGAGGCCTGCCGCGCCGACGTCGTCGGTGTCCACGTTCCGCCGCAGGGGCGCCCGCTTGGCGGCGTCCCCGAGCATGTCGCGCAACCCGGTGATGCCGGAGGAGGCCAGCGTGCGGATCGGTCCGGCGGAGATGGCGTTCACCCGGACCCCGCGGGGGCCGAGCTCGACGGCGAGGTAGCGGACGGCCGCCTCCAGAGCGGCCTTCGCGATTCCCATGACGTTGTAGTTGGGGACGGCCTTCACCGACCCGTAATACGAGAGGGTCAGGATGCTCGCACCCTCGGAGAACGACCTCTCCGCCCGACGGCAGAGCGAGATCAGGGAGTAGACACTGATCTCCATCGAGCGGCGGAAACCCTCGCGCGAGGTGTCCACGGTCCGCCCGAGGAGATCCTCCTTGTCGGCATACGCGACGGAGTGGACCAGGAAGTCGAGCCCTCCGAACGCCTCCTGCACGAGCTCGAACGCGCGCTCGACCTGGTCGTCGTCGGTCACGTCCATGGGAACGACGACGCTCGAGTCGACCCGCTCGGCCAGCGGGCGCACCCGCTTCTCCAGGGTCTCCCCCTGGTAAGTGAACGCGATCTCGGCGCCCGCCTGCGCCGCGCGCCGGGCGATTCCCCAGGCGATGGATCGCTCGTTCGCCACCCCCACCACGAGGCCCTTCCGCCCCGCGAGGAGTCTGGCGCCCTCCGTCCCGATCATGGTCTCCGTCACTTCCATCCCGCCGTCCGCCCGCTCCAGGGCCTCTTGAAGCCGCGGCGCGGTTTCCCGTCCGCTCCCGGGTTCGAGCCGGGAAGATTCGCAGGGACGGCGGGGCGGCGCAAGTCCGGACTTTCGAGCCTGCTGAGAAGCGCGGGCTTCCTCGGGGCGCGGTCCGACCTCTCGCGGCGCGGCGGACGAGGGCCCCGGCCGTCAGCCGGAAGAGCGGGGAGGACGGCGCCGGATCCCCAGACGTGAGAGCCGTCGGTCGGCAAGAAGGCGCCCTTCGTTCTGGCAATCGGGACAATAGTTTGTCTCCGATTCCTTGAACGAGATTCGAGCTACCGTTCCCCCGCAGACCGGGCACGGTTTCCCGGCGCGTCCGTGGATCGCCAGGTTTCGGCGCCAGAGATTCTGCTTCACCGGAAGCCCTTCGGGACAGGCGCGCCGCACCCGTTCGGTCCAGTCCCGCAGCACCGTGCGGATCGCCTCGGCCAGACGTTTCACTTCCTCCTCCGTGAGCTGTCCGGTGAGCCGCAGGGGGGAGAGGCGGGCCGCGAAGAGGATCTCGTCCGAGTAGGCGTTTCCGATCCCCGCCAGGAGATGGGAATCGCGCAGCGCGCCCTTCAGCCGGCGATTGCGGCGCGCCAGGAGCTCGGCCAGCTTCGCCGCCTCGAGGGGGGGATCGAGGGGTTCGGTTCCCGGGGTGATCTCCCGCGCTCCCTCCGGGCCGAAGACGCGGATCGAGGCCTTCCGCTTCGTCCCCGCCTCGGTCATCTCGAGGAGCGGCCCCCCCTCGAACTCCGCGCTGAACAGCGTGCGGCGGCGGTGGGGGCGATAGCCTTCGACGTCCCTCAGAACGAGCCTCCCCCCGAGCATGAGGTGGAAGGCGAGCGTGAACGAGGCCCCCGGGCCGAGCTCCAGGAGGAGGACCTTCGCCCGACGACCCACCCCCGTCACCGTGCGCCCCTCGATCTCCGCCAGGGGCGGCTCGACCGTGCGCAGCACGAAAGGATCGTGGACCCGCGCGCGCCGGAGGCGGCGCCCCTCCAGGGCGTCCTGCAGTCTCTCTCGATAGACCGTGAGCTCCGGCAGCTCCGGCACGGCGGCGTCCCGGGTTCGGGGGAGCGGACGATGTCGATTCGCGGTCGATCCCACGCGATCGATCCCACACGATCGATCCGCGGTAGGCCCTCGTGAGAACTCCGCGCTAGGATACCACCATGGTCCCCTCGCCCTCCCCGCCCCACCGCCCGGTCGAGCTCCTGCGGATCATCGGTCCCGGCCTCGTGGTCGCCGCCACCGGCGTCGGGGCCGGGGATCTGGTGGCCGCGGCCAAGGCGGGAGCCACGTACGGGCTTCCCGTGCTCTGGGCGGTGCTCGTGGGCTCCGGCCTGAAGTTCGCGCTCGCCGAGGGCGTCGCTCGCTGGCAGCTCTCGACCGGCACCACCGTTCTCGAGGGGTGGGTGAGACTCTTCGGGCGACCGGTGCAGGTCCTCTTTCTCGTCTACCTGCTCCTCTGGACGTTCGTCGTCGGAGGGGCGCTGATGGCCGCGACCGGCCTGGTCGCGCACGCGCTGATTCCCGCGCTTCCGGTCGCGGCCTGGGGCGTCCTCCACGCGCTCGCCGCCTTCCTGTTCGTCTGGGTGGGGGGGTATCTCGCGTTCGAGGCCGCAATGAAGTGGGCGGTGGGGGCCATGTTCGTCGCCATCGTCGGGACGGCGGCGCTCCAAGCTCCTCCGCTCGCGGAGACTCTGGCCGGTCTCGTCGTGCCGCGCGTTCCGGGGGGGAGCACGCTCCTTGTGTTGGGGATGATCGGGGGAGTCGGAGGCACGGTGACCCTGCTCTCCTACAACTACTGGATACGCGAGAGGGGATGGGAGGGACCGTCCTGGATTCGCGGCGTGCGTCTCGATCTCGCCACCGGCTACGTCCTGACCGGACTCTTCGGGGTGGCCCTGGTCGTCCTCGCCGGGGAGGTCCTCCACCCTCGAGGGATCCGGATCACGGGGAGCGCGGGCGTACTGGAGATGGCCGGCGTTCTCGGGCATCGATTCGGGCGCGCCGGCGAGCTCGTCCTTCTCGCCGGCTTCTGGGCCGCGGTGGCCACCTCCATGTTCGGGGTCTGGCAGGGCGTACCGTATCTCTTCGCCGACTACGTCGCCCTCGTCCGAAGCCGGGGGCGCACCGCCGGTGCGAAGATCAGCCCGCGGGATCGGCAGTACCGGTGGTATCTGCTCTTCCTGACGTTTCCTCCGATGACCCTTCTCGCGATCGGGAAGCCGGTCTGGCTCGTGGTCGGATACGCGTTCGCCGGCGCCCTCTTCATGCCGTTCCTCGCCGCGACCCTGCTGGCGATGAACAACCGCCGGAGAGAGATGGGAGAGCTGCGCAATGGTCACCTCGCGAACGCGGCGCTCGTCATCTGTCTCGGGCTCTTCCTCGCCCTGCTGGTCGTGGAGCTCGACAGGCGCCTCGCCGGAGGCTAGCCTGCGTATCTCACCCGCCTCTGCTGCGGCGGCGGCTCGCCGCGCCTGGCTTCGTCGTTGGCGCGCTTCCGCCCTGCGACGGGGCTACGGCCCCGCCTCGGGCGGAGGCGCACCATCTCCTCGCCAGACACGACGATCCACCACCTCGCGACGAGCCTGGTGAGAAACGCAGACTGACCGGGGCTCCCCGGGGGAGCCGGGCCGGGAGCTCGACGTTCTTTCCGGATACCTCACCGCAATTCACGCGACTTCGACCGGCGGCGCGCGCCCGCGTCCTTCCTCGCGTTGTCGGTCCGGGGGATTCCGGGTATCCTCCGCGCCGATCGCCCGGGGTCTCCCGAGGAAGGGGCCGGATGCTCGACATCAAAACTATCCGCAACGAGACCGACCGGGTCCGCACCGGCTGTGAGGCGAAGGGATTCCCCGCCGACCTCGACGGGATCCTCCGTCTCGACGAGGAGCGCCGGAGGCTTCTCGGAGAGATCGAAGAGCTCCAGCACGAGCGCAACGTCCGGTCGAAGGAGATCGGCCGGAAGAGGCGGGAGGGGACCGACGCCGCCGAGGATCGCGCCGCCGTGCGCTCGATCGGGGATCGGATCAAAAGGCAGGAGGACCGGCGCAAGGAAGTGGAGGCCCTTCTTGCGGAGGCGCTCCTCACCGTGCCGAACCTCCCCGATCCCGACGTGCCGATCGGCCGGACTCCCGAGGACAACGTCGTCGTACGGGAACACGGGGAGGCCCCGACGTTCGACTTCGAGCCGCGGCCGCACTGGGAGCTGGGGGAATCCCTCGACATTCTCGACTTCGAGCGAGGGGTCAAGGTCACCGGCAGCGGGTTCCCCGTCTATATGGGGCTCGGGGCCCGCCTGGAGCGGGCGCTCATCTCGTGGTTTCTCGACTTGCACACGCGGGACGGCCGGTATCGCGAGGTCTTTCCCCCGATCGTCGTGAACGGGACGAGCGCCATGGGAACCGGTCAGCTTCCCGACAAGGAAGACCAGATGTATGTCGTGGCCCGGGACGATCTCTACCTCGTGCCCACGGCGGAGGTCCCCGTCACGAACCTGCACCGGGACGAGATTCTCCCCGAAGAGGCCCTCCCCGTTCACTACGCCGCCTATACTCCGAACTTCCGGAGAGAGGCCGGTTCTCACGGTCGCGACGTGCGCGGTCTGAACCGCGTGCACCAGTTCAACAAGGTGGAGCTCGTGAGCTTCGTGGCGCCAACGACGTCGGACGACGCTCTCGAGGCGCTCGTCGTCGACGCGGAGCGGCCGCTGAAGGCCCTCGGGCTGAAGTACCGCGTGATGCTCATGTGCACCGGCGAAATGGGGTTCACGCAGACGAAGAAGTACGACCTGGAGGTCTGGGCGCCCGGTCAGCGGAAGTGGCTCGAGGTGAGCTCGTGCTCCAACTTCCGCGACTACCAGGCGCGACGAATGAAGATCCGGTACCGACCGGCCGGAGGGAAGCCCGCCCTCGTTCATACGCTCAACGGGTCCGGACTCGCCACGCCTCGCACGTTCATCGCCTTGCTCGAGCACTATCAACAAGCGGACGGGACCATCCGGGTTCCCGAGGCGCTTCGTCCCTACATGGGCCGTTCGGTCATCGGTCCGGAGGGAATGGCCTCGGGATCCGGAAGCGGACCGTCCCCACCGGGAGGTGGACGATGACTGAAGCTCCGCACGAGCCCACTGTCGAGGAACGGCAGACGGCGAACTTTCTGGGACTGATCCTGCTGCTCCGGCAGATGGCGAGCCAGCTCATCCAGGAGAAGCGGATTCCCGACGCCCGCGGACTGATCGACGCTCTGGCGGCGATCCAGGCCAAGACCGAGGGCAATCTCCGGGAGCGCGAGAAGGCGATGCTGGAGGAGGTCCTCTACGAGCTGCGGATGGCGGTTCTTCACGCCGACGAGGACTCGACCGAGGCGAATGAGGAAGGAGGAGAGGGAGAAAAGGAAGGGGATCGACCGTCCGAGGCGGACGGCTCTGCGGATCCCGACGGAGCGGAGGAGCCCTCGGAAGGCGCGAGCACGTAATGAGCTCCCGTCGCGCCGCGCCGATGCTCGCCCTGGCGCCCCTCGCCCTGCTCCTCGGGGGATGGGGACCGTCGTTTGCTCTTCCCTCCCGGGCCGGCGGGGAGGGGTTCTACGACGTTCGCACCGCCGAGGTACCCGATCGCCACTCCTACACCGTCGGTATCGCGGGCACCGGGTACGGGATCGCGCGCGATCAGTTCCCGGGGGCCCTGACGGACCGGACCGTCCTCGACGGCGGTCTCCAGATGACGTACGGAGCCGGGGGCTGGGCCGAGCTCTACGCCATGGGGGGCTCGACGTTCGACTCCGCCCCGGGCCCGGACATCTTCTCCTACGGGGACTGGCTCGTCGGGGGCAAGGTCGCCCTTCCCTGGCGCAACCGCTGGCTCCTGACCGCGATGGCGGCCAGCATGCGCGTGCCCCTCGGCAATCGGGCGCGCGGGCTGTCGACCGACTCGTGGGACCCGGCCGTGACCGCGCTCCTCACGGTCCCCCTTCCCGAGTCGAACGTTCTCACCTCGGCGCGCCTCCACTTCAACCTGGGGTACCGCTGGTTCGGTGACTCCCGAGGGCGGGCGTTCGCGGGGCGTCCCCTCTACTTCCTCGAGCCGGTCTATCCGGAGGGCTCCAAGGACCGGCTCGACCTGCGTCTGGCCCTGGAGATCGGGTCGCGCCGCCTGACGCTCTTCTCCGAGATCCTTCTCGATCGGATCCTCAACGACGACGTGTCCTGGGGCGAGTCACCGCTCTTCCTGACCCCGGGGCTCCGCTTCACCCTCGGGGAGTCGTTCTCGTTCCTGTTGGGGAGCAAGGTGGCGCTCGCCTCCGACGACGAGTCGACCGATCGCTACCGTCCGCCGTCCCGGCTCTACCCCGACTGGCAGCTGGTCTTCTCCCTGACGTACTCCCGCTTCGGGCCGGACGTGGACCGCGACGACGACGGCGTTCCCGACTTCCGCGACCGGTGCCCCCGGGTGCCGGAGGACCCGGACGGCTGGGAAGACGAGGACGGATGTCCCGATGACGACAACGACGGCGACCGCATCCCGGACGAGTTCGATCAGGAGCCCGACGCTGCGGAGGACTACGACACCTACCTCGACACGGACGGGATTCCCGATCCGGACAACGACCGTGACGGCATCCCGGACGAAGACGACGCCTGTCCTCTGACGGCGGAGGACTACGACGGGATCGCCGACGACGACGGCTGTCCGGAGACCGACTTCGACGGCGACGGCGTCGCCGACAACGTCGATGCGTGTCCGGAAGAGGCGGAGACGATGAACCGGGTCGACGATGAGGACGGCTGCCCCGACTCCCTGGGGATGACGGAGGCGCAGTATCTCTGGGGAGTGCTGTGGGAGGAGAGCGCCGTCGCACCGTCCCCGGTGTCGTACTACGATCTGAACGCCCTGGCGGAGACGCTGCGCGGGGATGCCACGCGGATCGTCGAGCTGAGGCTGCACGCCTCTCCCCGCGCGCCGGGTGGTCTCGACCTCGCGTACCAGCGGGCGGAGTACTTGAAGGAGTTCCTCGTCGCGAGCGGGGTGGCTCCCGCCCGCATCCGGGCCGTGGTCCGACCGGGTCAGCCTCCCCGTCAGATCCCCGGGCCCGGGGGAGGTGAGCCCGGACCGGGGCGATCCGTCGTGGAGGTCGTCCCGGTTTCCGATCCAGGATCCGGCGCCGACTAGCCTGCATCTCTCACCAGGCTCGTCGCGAGGCTGCGGATAGTCGTGTCTGGCGAGCAGATGGGGGGCCTTCACCCGAGGCGGGGCCGTAGCCCCGTCGCAGGGTGGAAGCGCCCCGACGACGAAGCCAGGCGCGGCTTTGCCGCCGCCGCAGCAGAGGCTGGTGAGAGATGCAGGCTAGCCGGGGGAGTCGCCTCCGGCCCCCCGGTCGCGGTCGGCGTCCCGTTCCGCGCGCTTCACCCGCTCCCAGACGGCATCCATCTCCTCGAGAGTCATCCGGCGGCCCTGGAGGTTCATCGTCCGTTCGACCTCCCGAAACCGTCGCTCGAACTTCTTGAGGGTGGTGACGAGCACTTCCTCCGGATTGCGGTTGAGGAACCGGAGGAGATTCACCACCGCGAAGAGAACGTCTCCGAGCTCCTCGATCGCGTGGTCCCGGTCGCCGGCCCGGTAGCTGCGCCGGACCTCTTCCATCTCCTCCTCGACCTTGGCGAAGACGTCGTCGGGGTGCTCCCAATCGAAACCGACCGCCGCGGCGCGCTCCTGCACGCGGCGGGCCCGCATGAGCGCGGGAAGGTTGTGGGGGATCCCGTCGAGGACCGACTCCCGGTCCTTCTTCCCCTCTCCCCGCTTCATCTCCTCCCAGACCCGCTTCGCGTCGTCCGGGCTGCCCGCCTCCTGCTCCCCGAAGACGTGGGGGTGGCGGCGGTGGATCTTGTCGTGCGCCTCCCGGATCATCTCCTCCACCGTGAAGAGCTTCTCCTCCTCGGCGATGATCCCCATGAAGAGGAGCACGTACAGAAGGTCTCCGAGCTCCTCCCGAAAGTCCTCCGCGCTACCGTCCGAGTGCGCCTCCAGCACCTCGTAGGTCTCCTCGAGGAGATTCGGCTTCAGGGTCTCGATGGTCTGGGCAGCGTCCCAGGGACAACCTCCCGGAGCGCGCAACGTGTACTCGAGCGCGAGAAGACGTCGAAAGGCCTCGGAGGCCGGCATGGGGGTCCCTCTCGTCTCAGTGATTCTTCGACACCGCGGCGGGCACGGGACGGTCCAGCGTACCGGCAGGAGTCCGAGCGCATCAAGCGCATCCTCCGCCGAACGCCGGGACCGGCGTGCCGGGCGGCCGCGACCGGTGGGCGATTCGGGTCCGCCGGCGGTGGGAGCGGTCGGCGGCCGCCTTGCGTGGATCCCGACCCTCTCCTATGCTGGCCGACGGCCCGCGGCGTCTCAGGCAGGGATCCGCCGGGGGAAGGGGGGGTGAAGATGGTGCGAGACCTGCCGGCCTGGGTCGAAGTCGACCTCGACGCGTTCGCGTCGAATCTCCGCTGGATCCGAGGACGCCTCGGTCGCGACGTCCGGATTCACCTCGTCGTGAAGGCGGATGCCTACGGACACGGCGCGGCCGCCATCGCACGGGTGGCCCGGGAAGAGAACGTCCACTCCCTCGGGGTCGCCACCCTCCACGAGGGGATCGAGCTCCGGCGCGAGGGCAGCGACCTGCCCATCATCATTCTGTCCCCGACCCTGCCGAACGAGGCGGGAGCGATCGTCGACAACCGACTCGTCCCGACGGTCGGAAATCCGGAGACCGCGAACGCGCTCAGCGATCTCTCCCGGGCCGCGGGTACCCGGACCCCGGTTCACGTCGAGGTCGACACGGGAATGGGGCGCTCGGGAATCGCGCCGGGAGAGGCCGTCGCGTTCTGCACCGGTCTCGACCGGCTTCCCGGAATCGAGCTGGCCGGCCTCTACACGCACTTCCCGAAGGCGGACGCCCCCGAAGGGGCGCCGATGGTCCGACGGCAGCTCGCCGACTTCCGGCGGATCGCCGACGCGGTCCGCGACGCGGGCATCGATCCCGGACTTCTCCACGCGGCGAACAGCGCCGCGGTGATGCTCCAGTCCGAGTCCTGGCTCGACATGGTGCGCCCGGGAATTCTCGCCTACGGGTTGACTCCCTCGGAGGCCGTTCCGCCTCCGCCCGAGCTCACGCCGGTGATGCGCTTCGTGAGCCGGATCGTCCACCTGCGCGAGCTGCCGCCCGGTCATCCGGTCAGCTACGGCGGGGACTTCGTCTCCCCGGAGCGGATGCGGATCGGCACGGCCGCCGTGGGGTACGGGCACGGATATCCGTACGCGCTCTCCGGACGGGGCTACGCTCTCCTGCGCGGGCGGCGGGTCCCCATCCTGGGGCGGGTCACGATGGACACCACCGTCTTCGATCTGCGGGGCGTGCCGGAGGCGCGGCTCGGGGACGAGATCGTGCTCTTCGGCCGGCAGGGGGACGAGACGATCCGGGCCGGCGACCTCGCCGCCCTGGCCGGTACGCTGCACTACGAGGTACTCATCGGGATCGGGCGACGCGTGCCGCGCGTCTACACGCGCACCGGACGGAGCGTCGGCGTCCGCTCTCTCCTCGGGATGGAGCACTCCTCGCCCTCGCCCACGACCGGCGAGTGAGCGATGCGATTTCCCCGGGTGGCGATCGTGGTGCTGGACGGGGTCGGAGTCGGCGGGGCCCCCGACGCGGCGGCCTTCGGGGACGAGGGCTCGAACACCCTCGGGAACGTCGCTCTGGCGGTAGGGGGAATCGCGTTGCCGAGTCTCGGGGCGCTCGGGCTCGGTCGCGTGCTCGATCTCGAGGGGGTCCCGGAGTGCGCCTCCCCGGGCGCCTCGTGGGGCCGGATGACGGAGGCGTCGGCGGGCAAGGACACGACGAGCGGCCACTGGGAAATCGCGGGGCTCGTGGTCGATCGTCCGATGCCGACCTATCCGGACGGCTTTCCCTCCGACGTCATGAGACGCTTCGCGGAGATCGCCGGGAGACCCGCGCTGGGCAACGTGGCGGCATCGGGAACGGCCATCATCCAGGAGCTCGCGGAGGAGCATCAACGGACCGGGCGCCCCATCGTCTACACCTCCGCCGACTCGGTCTTCCAGATCGCCGCCCACGAGGAGACGATTCCGCCCCCCGAGCTCTATTGCATCTGCGAGGAGACGCGCCGGATGCTGAAGGGCGAGCACGCGGTGGGACGCGTGATCGCGCGGCCCTTCACGGGGGGTCCGGAGCACTACGTGCGAACGAACCGTCGGCGGGACTTTTCGCTCGAGCCGTTCGGAACGACCATCCTCGACCTCGTCTCGGCCTCGGGAAGGGACGTCGTCTCCGTCGGGAAGATCGACGACATCTTCGCCGGCCGGGGCGTCACCCGCACCGAACACGTGCTCCCCACGGACGAGTGCGTCGACGCGACGGCGCGTTCGTTACGCGAGATCGATTCCGGTCTCGTCTTCGTGAATCTGATCGAGTTCGACATGCGCTTCGGACACCGGAATGATCCGGAGGGCATGGCGAGGGCCCTCGAGGCGCTCGACGCCCGCATCCCCGATCTCGTCGGGGCGGCCCCCGACGGGACGCTGATCGCGTTCACGGCCGACCACGGGAACGACCCGACCACCCCGAGCACCGATCACTCCCGCGAAGAGGTTCCGCTGCTCGTCTGGACGGGGGGTGGGGAGGGCGTATCCCTGGGAACCCGGTCCACGTTCGCCGATCTCGGGGCCACCGTGGCGGAGAACTTCGAAGTGGGTGCGGTCCCGGCCGGCACTTCCTTCCTGGCGGACTTGCCCGGATGAGCGCGAAGGAGGAAACTCGCGGAATGGACGGAGAACGGGGCCGGGCTCTGGTGGAGGCCGCGCGCGAGGGGATCGCGAGGGCGTACGCTCCCTACTCCGAATACCGCGTGGGCGCGGCCCTTCTCACCGCCGACGATTCGATCGTCACCGGCGTCAACGTGGAGAACGCCTCGTACGGCCTCTCCGTGTGCGCCGAGCGGACCGCGGTATTCGCCGCGCGGGCCCGGGGCCTCGTCGATCCGCGGTCTTCTCCGCTGAGGGCGATCGCGATTCACAGTCCGGGGCCGGCGATGCCCTGGCCGTGCGGCGCGTGTCGCCAGGTTCTCCGGGAGTTCGCGGGACCGTCGGTTCCCGTCCTGATCGACGGGTCGGAGGGCACCGTCGAGATGACCCTGGGGGAGCTTCTTCCGCGGGCGTTCCACCTGGAGGGACGATGAACGAGGAGCTCGTCGCCGAGGTCGTTCGGCGCGTCGTGGCCGAGGTCGAGAGGCGCCGCGTCGAGGTCCGGGCACCGACCCCCGCCCGGTGGCCGCCGCAGCGGGTGGCTCTCGGCTCCGATCACGGCGGCTACGAGATGAAGGGGGACCTCGCGCGTTACCTCGAGAGGAAGGGATACGCCGTGGTCGACTGCGGCACGAGCTCGCGCGATTCCTGCGACTATCCCGAATTCGCCCTCGCCGTGGCCCGACAGGTGAGGGACGGCAAGTGCGACGCCGGCATCGTCATCGACGGAGCGGGGATCGGCTCGGGAATGGCGGCGAACAAGGTTGCGGGAGTCCGCTG
The DNA here is from genome assembly GCA_025774805.1 of bacterium. Taxonomy (GTDB): domain Bacteria; phylum ARS69; class ARS69; order ARS69; family ARS69; genus JALGZR01. The sequence goes on along the minus strand of JALGZR010000058.1, from coordinate 7,640 downwards.
CGCGGTCTGCCACGACGTCGCCTCCGTTCTGAACAGCCGGGAGCACAACGACGCGAACGTCCTGTCCCTGGGTGCCGGGTTTCTCCCCCTCGCCCTCGCCCGCCGCATGGTCGCCCTCTGGCTGACCACCGAGCACGCGGGCGGGCGCCACCTCCGGCGCGTCCGGATGATTCGGGAGCTCGACTCGTGATCTCCGAGAGGCTCATCGCCCGCATCACCGAAGAGGTTCTGCGCGCTTTGCGGGAGGGCGTTCCCGCGGACGTTCCCGCCGACGGTCTCGCGGACCTCTGCCGCGATCTCGGCATCTGCCGCCTCGGGGGCGCGCCGGGGGAGACGACCGACCCCGGTCTCGCCTCGCTGATCGACCACACGGTTCTCAAGCCCGACGCCACCCGAGAGGAGATCGATCGCCTCTGCGCGGAGGCCCGGGAGAACCGCTTCGCCAGCGTGTGCGTTCAGCCCTGGTGGGTGCCGATGTGCGCCGACCTTCTCGCCGACACGGACGTCCGCGTGTGCACGGTGATCGGTTTCCCCCACGGAATGAACCGGCCGGAGACGAAGGCGTTCGAGGGGCGGCGGGCCGTCCACGACGGGGCCACCGAGCTCGACATGGTGGTGAACATCGGAGCGTTGAAGTCGAAGGACTACGGCACGGTCGAGCGTGACATCCGGGGCGTGGTCGAGTCCGCGCGGTCCCGGGCCACGGTCAAGGTGATCCTGGAGACCGCGTACCTCACCGACGAGGAGAAGGCGGAGGCGTGCGCGCTCGCGAAGGCGGCCGGGGCGGACTACGTGAAGACCTCTACCGGATTCGGTCCGGGCGGCGCCACCGTGGAGGACGTTCAACTGATGCGCCGCGTCGTCGGTCCCGAGATGGGAGTGAAGGCGGCGGGGGGCATCCGGGATGCCGAGTCGGCGCGCCGCATGATCGAGGCCGGGGCGACGCGCCTCGGCGCGAGCGCCTCCCTTGCCATCGTCCAGGGAGACGCGGCCGCGGCTGGCTGGTCCGGATGAACTTCCCCGAAGTCATCGAGCGCAAGCGGGACGGAAGGGAGAACACCCGGGAAGAGCTCGCCGGGCTGATCGCCGGTCTGATCGACGGGAGCGTTCCCCCCTACCAGATCTCCGCGTGGCTCATGGCGGTCCTCTTCCGCGGGATGGTCGAGCGGGAGACGGCGACGTTCACCCGACTCATGATGGAGTCGGGAGAGATCCTCGATCTGTCCCGGCTTCCCGGCGTCAAGACGGACAAGCACTCCACCGGCGGGGTGGGAGACAAGGTCTCGATCCCTCTCGCTCCCGCCGTCGCCTCGGCCGGGGTCGTCATCCCGATGGTCTCCGGCCGGGGTCTCGGGCACACCGGCGGAACGCTCGACAAGCTCGAGTCGATCCCGGGGCTGCGCACCGATCTCGACGTCGAGGCCTTCCGCCGGGTTCTCGAGAGAACCGGGTTCGCGATCATCGGATCGAACGCCTCTCTCGCCCCCGCGGACTCCCGTCTCTATGCGCTGCGCGACGTGACGGGAACCGTGCCGAGCGTTCCGCTCATCACGGCGAGCATTCTCTCGAAGAAGTTCGCCGCCGGCGTCGACGCCCTCGTCCTCGACGTCAAGACCGGGTCGGGGGCCTTCATGCGCGGTTCGGAGGAGGCGGGGGAGCTCGCCCGGGTGCTCGTCGAGGTCTCCCGCCAGCTCGGCAAGCGGGCCACCGCGTTCGTGACCTCGATGGAGCGGCCGCTGGGGCGGGCGGTGGGGAACGCGCTCGAGATCGCGGAGTCGGTGGAGGTCCTGCGGGGCGGCGGCCCCGAAGACGTCCGGGAGCTCGTCCTGGCGCTCGGGGCGGAGATGATCCGCCTGGCGGAGGGGGCGAGCGAGGAGGAGGGCCGGCGCCGGGTCGAGCGCGCGCTCGCGGAGGGGACCGCGTACGATCTCTTCCTTCGCTGGGTGGAGGCGCAGGGCGGCGATCCCGTAACACTCGAGGACCCGGAACGCGGCCTCCCGCGCGCGCCCGTGGTCCGCTCGCTCGAGTGCCCGGCGGCGGGATGGCTGGCGGCAATGGACACCCGGGAGGTCGGGCTCGCGGCGAACGCGCTCGGGGCGGGGCGCACGCGGGTCGGCGAGGCGATCGACCCCGCGGTCGGTTTCCGATTTCGGGTCCGGACGGGTGAGCGGGCGGAGACGGGCGATCCCCTGGTCGAGATTCACGCCCGTACGGAGAAGGACGCGGAGATCGCCGAGCGGCGGCTGCTCGGCGCCATGGCCTTTTCCGAGAGACGGCCGGAGATTCCCCCGCTCGTGCGGTCCGGCCCGATTCAGGGGATGAGTTGAGCGGAGGTCAGATCTTGACGCCGCGGGATCTCATCTCCCGGACGACGGTCGCCAGACCCCTCTTGTCGATGACCTTCATGCCCTTCGCGGAGACGCGGAGCCGGATCCAGCGGTCCTCCTCCTCGAGGTAGTACCGCTTGGAGACGAGGTTCGGCTTCCAGCGCCGGCGCGTCTTGTTGTTCGCGTGGCTGACGTTGTTTCCGGTCCGGGGCCGGATGCCCGTGACCATGCAGACTCGACTCATCCTGGCCTCCTCGGCGCTACGCCGTCCGCGGTTCGAAGCGGACGGGCGCCGATCCCGGCCCCCTCGGCCCCCGCCGACGGGAGCCGACCCCGGGGGGCCTATTTCATCTTCTGCTCGACGAACTCCACGTGCTTGCGGACCTTCGGGTCGTACTTCATGCACTTGACCTTGTCCGGGTGGGTTCGGCGGTTCTTCGTGGTCGTGTAGAAGTAGCCCGTCTTCGCGCTGGACACGAGGCGGATCTTCTCCCGGATCGCTTTCGCCACGACATCTCCTCCCGCTGGCAAATCGACGCAGGATCATACTGAAAAGGGACCGGGAGCGCAAGGGCCGACCCCCGCGTCGACTCGGGCCGAGGGACGGCGGCCGCCCGCATCGCGCCGGGGCGAGGGACGGCGACCGCCCCTCTCCCGGCGATATCAGGGCTCGAGGTCGCTCGAATCCCCCTGATTCCGGCGGTCGAGAATCTCGAAGGAGATGCCGTCGCTCATCGGGTCGAGGCTCTTCCCCGAGTGGAGCGGACAGAGCTCTTCGGGCTCGTCTCCGTCCACGAAGATCTCGCGGTAGGAATCGCTGCAGTCGTGGACCGCGCGGTATCCCGATTCACGGCAGACCGTCCTCCAGACGACTCCCTCCGGAACGGGGAACGGGGCGAGGTCCTTCTGCGCGCCCTCGAGAGCGACCTTCATCGTCTCGATCCAGATCGGGAGGGCGGCCGTGGCCCCGGTCATGTCCTTTCCCAGGGTCCGCTTCTGATCGAAGCCGACCCAGACCCCCATCGTGTAGAGAGGCGTGAAGCCCACGAAGAGGGCGTCGGTATAATCGTCCATGGTGCCGGTCTTCCCTCCGGCGGGGCAGGTGATCCCCTTCCAGCGGGACGACGCCGCGGTGCCGCGGTCCATGACCTCGGCGAGGATGGTGTTCATCACGGCGGCCACCGGCGCGGCGAGGGCCTCTTGGCTGCGCACGGAGCCTCGCTCGAGAACCGCCCCGTTCCGATCGCGAATCTCCCGGATCGACCAGGGGCGGTGGAGGATGCCCAGGTTCGGGAAGACGGTGTACGCGGCGGTCAGCTCGAGGAGCTTGACCTCGGAGGCGCCCAGGGCGGTGGACGGGTAGGGGTGGATCCGGCCGGTGAGTCCGCACCGGCGCGCGACGTCGACGGCCGCCTCCGGGCCCACGGTGAGGATCATCCGAACCGCGGGGACGTTCACCGAGCGGGACATCGCGTAGCGCATGTTCATCGGGCCGGCGAAGTTCCGCTTCTGGTTCTCCGGTTTGTAGACGTCCCCGTTCGGCATGGGAACCGTGAGCGGCTCGTCGAGAATGACGGTCGACGGCCCGAATCCCTGCTCCACGGCGGCCGTGTAGACGAAGGGCTTGAACGCGCTTCCCGGCTGCCGGGTGGCTTGGGTGGCGCGGTTCCACTTGCTCTCCCAGTAGCTCCGCCCGCCGACCATCGCCAGGATCTCGCCGCTGCGCGTGTCGATCACGACCGCGGCCCCCTGTACGTAAGGGGAGTTCACGAAGGGCGACTCGGGAGGAACCCACGTCGAGTCGCGCGCCACCTCGTATTCGTTGATTCCCTCGAGCCGTCTCAGATGGGTCTCGAGAGCGATCTCCACCGTCTCCTGAATCCGCCAGTCGAGCGTGGTCTCGACCTGCAGGCCGTCGCCGTAGAGTCGGTCCGCCCCGTAGCGGGCGACGAGCTGCCGGCGCACGTGCTCGACGAAGTAGGGTGCCCGCATCGACCGCTCCTCGCGACTCACCAGCTCGATCGGCTCTTCGGCTGCCCGCTCGGCCTCCTCCGGAGTGATCGATCCGTGGTCGGTCATCATGGCGAGTACCAGCTTCTGGCGGTTCCGCGCGTTCTCGGGGCGGCGGCGGGGATCGTAGAGCGTGGGATTCGCCGGAATCCCCGCCAGGAACGCGCACTCGGCCAGATTGAACTCGGAGAGAGGCTTGGCGAAGTACTCGCGGGCCGCCGACTTCACGCCGTGAGCGCCGTTTCCGTAGTAGATCTGGTTGAAATACATCCCGAGGATCTCGTCCTTCGTGTAGATCCTCTCGAGCCGGATCGTGAGGAGGGCCTCCTTGATCTTCCGCGTCAGCGTTCTCTCGTGCGTGAGAAAGAGGTTTCGCGCGAGCTGCTGGGTGATCGTGCTGCCGCCCTGGGAGGTCCGGCCTCGCCGCACGTTCGCGAGCACCGCGCGGAGGAGCGACTGCATCCGGATTCCCCAGTGCCCGTAGAAGCCCCGGTGCGGGGGATCTCCGCGAGGGGGACGATGAGTCGGTCTTCGGCGAAGAGGTCGCCGAGGGGCTGTCCATCCCGATCGAGGATCCGAGTGTTCGAGGGGGGCTCGATCCGCTCGAGATGGACGGTCGAGGGGAGCTCGTTCTGGAAGCGGAGCAGGGCGGCCACGAAGCCGCCCCCCCCGAGGAACAGGATCGCCAACGTCAGGAGGAGCCAGGTCCGGATGAGCGCGCCGGCGGCGGGAAGGCGAAGATGGGACATGGCGCACCACTCCGGGGCGGGAGACGGTTTCGGTGGCCTCGAGCGAGGGGCACGACCGCGTGCCTCGCCGATCCCCGGACCGAGCCCGGTGAGAAACGCAGGCCAAGGTCCGCCCCCATGGTAGGGAGAAAGGAACCCGTTGGTCAACGTGAGGGGGCGCGGCCATCCGGACCGGGACGACCGGGACGAATGCGCTCGTCTCCCCCTCGGGGACGGACTACCATGGGTCACTTTCGACGTCCGAGGAGGATCGGATGACGTCCTTTCGTCCCGTCGACGAACAGATCGAAGAGTTGAGGCCGGGACTCGAGGAAATCCTCACCGAGGAGGAGCTCCGCGAGAAGCTGGAGCGCTCGCGGGCCACCGGGCGACCGCTCCGGGTCAAGCAAGGTTTCGATCCGACCGCGCCCGACATCCATCTCGGTCACACCGTGGGTCTTCGCATCCTGGAGCGATTCCAGAGACTGGGCCACCGGATCGTGGTCATCGTCGGGGACTACACGGCGATGGTGGGCGATCCCAGCGGTCGCAGGGAGACGAGACCGCGACTGACCCGGGAGGAGATCCTGGAGAATGCGAAGACCTACCAGGAGCAGTTCTTCCGGGTGCTCGATCGGGAGCGGACCGAGATCCGATTCAACGGGGAGTGGTTCGCCGAGATGGGCCTGCAGGAGATCCTCGAGCTCACGTCCCGCTTCACGGTCGCCAGGATGCTCGAGCGCGACGACTTCGAGAAACGCCACGCGGCGGGAATCCCCATCGGTCTCCACGAGTTCCTCTATCCGCTCATGCAGGGATACGACTCGGTGAAGATCGAGGCCGACGTCGAGATCGGAGCCACCGAGCAGACGTTCAATCTGCTGGCGGCCCGTTCGATCCAGCGGGACCACGGACAGGAGCCGCAGGTGGCGCTGACGTACCCGGTCCTTCCGGGTCTCGACGGCGAGCGCCGGATGTCGAAGTCGCTGGGGAACTACGTCGGGGTCGCCGAGCCGCCCGAGGAGATGTTCGGGAAGATCATGTCGATCCCCGACGGGTTGATGGCGACGTACGTGAGACAGGTCTCAGGGTGGACGGGAGAGCCGCTCCGGACCGCGCTCGCGGGAATCGGCGGCGGCGGAGATCCCATGGGGTGGAAGTCCCGGCTGGCGGCGCGGGTGGTGGAGCTCTACCACGGGGAGGAGGCGGCCGCCGAGGCGCGCGCCCACTTCGATCGGGTCATCCGGCGGAAAGAGGATCCCGAGGAGATCCCGGAACGGGAGGTCGATCCCTGGGGGGAGAGCCTCGCCCTCACCCGGCTGCTCGAGGAGACCGGCCTGGCGCCCTCCCGGAGCGAGGGGCGGCGCCTGATCGAGGGGGGAGGAGTCACCGTGAATGGGGTGAGAATAGCGGATCCGAGGGCGGAGCTCGCCGCCGAGCCGGGTCGCGTGTACCAGATCAAGGTGGGAAAGAGACGGTTTCTCCGGATCCGGGTCGCCTCGAAGACGTGACCGGTGGCGAGAGACGGGGCCGACGGGACAACCTCTTGCCGTGAAAAGGGTTGCCCCATGGGCTTCCGCCGCGCTTGCGATCCTTGCAAATACCTGTCGGATTTTGGCCGGATATCCCGGGATCAGGGTTGACGGCCCCCTTTCCGGGTGCTAGATTGACGTCCGCGCTGAAATGAAAACTCGGCGCACGGTCTTTGATAATCGAGAGTCGTACACCGTCTTGAGAAGGATTCGGGTGGGTTCTCGGCCGGCTCCGGTCTCGACCGGACCGGACGGAATCGATTCCATTTCCGTGATTTGGACGTCTGTCCTCCGGGATGGTCGTCTAGACGTACATCACCACGGAGAGTTTGATCCTGGCTCAGAACGAACGTTGGCGGCGTGGATTAGGCATGCAAGTCGAACGTGAACGTCGGGCTTCGGCCTGGCCAGTAGAGTGGCGAACGGGTGAGTAACGCGTGGGCAATCTACCCTCGAGTGGGGAATAACCTCTCTAACGAGTGGCTAATACCGCATACGATCGCGCTCCCGCATGGGAGAGCGATGAAAGGTGGGGATCTTCGGACCTGCCGCTCGAGGAGGAGCCCGCGTCCCATTAGCTTGTTGGTGGGGTAACGGCCTACCAAGGCGACGATGGGTAGCCGATCTGAGAGGATGACCGGCCACACTGGGACTGACCTCCAGAGGAAGCTCCGGCTAACTCCGTGCCAGCAGCCGCGGTAATACGGAGGGAGCGAACGTTGTTCGGATTCACTGGGCGTAAAGGGCGTACAGGCGGTCTTGCAAGTCAGAGGTGAAATGTCCCGGCTCAACCGGGGACCTGCCTTTGAAACTGCAGGACTTGAGGTCGTGAGAGGAGACTGGAATTCCTAGTGTAGCGGTGAAATGCATAGATATTAGGAAGAACACCAGTGGCGAAGGCGAGTCTCTGGCACGCACCTGACGCTGACGCGCGAAAGCTAGGGGAGCGAACGGGATTAGATACCCCGGTAGTCCTAGCCGTAAACGATGGGCACTAAGTGTTGGCCGATCGACCCGGTCAGTGCTGTAGCTAACGCATTAAG
>JALGZR010000001.1 GCA_025774805.1 bacterium | reverse complement strand
GTCGAATGAGGCCGTCTCAAACCCGTCCAACCGGATTCCCGTCGGGGACCCCGTAATCACATTCTCCGCACTCGCCAGGTTCAGAGTCCCCAAGTGGGTCGAATACCTTAAGCTTTCGAACGCATTAATCCCATGGATACTCCCGGTGATCTCATTCCTCGTCACCGTCGCGTCAATCCGACCATACCAAATGTAGTTGATGTTGTACTTGCTCGCCTGAAGATATATTCCGGTCGTACCCCCACTGACCACATTACTGTCAACCACCGCCGTCATGTACGCCCAGTCTCCGTTGATATAACCCGCCGCATACAAACTTACTCCGGATGCCGTATTCCGCCGCACCTCTCCGGTTAGCCTCGCCTCGCTCCCGTCGCTCCTCAGAGCGATCGAACCTGAAACGGAATTGTCGTTCACGGACACCTCGAGCGAGTCAATCCCGTCCGTCGCCGTACAACTCACACTCTCCAACGAGGGATTCCCCAATACTTCCACCGTCCCACTACCCGTCACCTCCACCACACCCGATACCGTGCTCCCCTCAAGATGCAAACCGCCAGCGCTCCCGCTCGCAGACACACTCACACCCGTACCCGAACCACTCTCCGTTATCGCGCAGTCCTCAATATTCAGATACCCATCACCACCCCCCGAAGCTCCATGACTCGATGTCACCCGCAAGATCGAATTGCGTACGGTCGGCGACGCATCAAACTCGTCAATCGCTACCGTCGCCCCCTCCAGACGCGCATGCTCGACCACACACGAACTGTCCATCGAACTCCCCAAAAACATCACCCGCCCCCACTGACCACCCACGGGATCGATCTCCTCGAGCGGCAGCCAGCCACGAACCTCCACGCTGTCTCCTGGCAGCACCCCGCCCTCGATCCGAAGTACTCCTTCCACAATCAAGTCGCACCGACCCGCCGTCACATCCAGCGTGTCCCATTCCGGGATCTATCGTCAGACTCGAACCGAAAGGAACGAGCACATCCCCGGCAACCTTCACCTCGCCGCTCCAGTGCTCTATGCCAGTGATCAACCCGCTCCGGTACGTCGTGGCGTAGACCCCGGTGTGCGATGCATCCGTCCAGGGCGAGTAGTTCACCGGCCCCGTGATCATCGCCACCAGGCTGTCCTCGTCGGTCGTTCCCCAGTAGTTGTAGGCCGCCTCCACCAGGTCCGTCGTCTCCACGTTCTGTCCGGTGTTAGCGTAGATATCATTCGCCTCCGCCAACGAACCCCCAAGCACTACACCCGGACTGTTTGTGAAGATCAGCCCCTTTACGGCGTTTCCCGTCACCCCGCACGAGCGCATCGTGAGATCGCCTCCACCGGAGCAGTCGATCCCTGTCTCACATGCAGTGATCACATCCCCGTCGAATGAGGCGCTATCAAACCCGTCCAACCGGATCCCTGTCGGCGATCCCGTAATCACATTCTCCGCACTCGTCAGGTTCAGAATCCCCAGATAAAGTGGATATATCAAACTCTCGAACGCATTGATCCCATAGGTACTCCCTGTGATCTCGTTCCTCGTCAGCGTCGCATCAATCCGGCCATACCACCTGTAGTTGATGTTGTACTTGCTTGCCTGAATACGGATTCCGGTCGTCCCCCCACTCACCACATTACTGTCAACCACCGCCGTCATGTACGCCCAGTCCCCGTTGATATAACCCCCCGCATACAAACTCACTCCGGACACTACATTCCGTCGGACCTCCCCGGATAGCCTGGCCTCGCTGCCATCGCTCCGCAAGCTGATCCAACCCGACACGGAATTGTCGTTCACGAACACCTCGAGCGAGTCAACTCCGTCCGTTGCCGTACAACTCACACTCTCCAACGAGGGATTCCCCAACACCTCCACCGTCCCACTACCCGTCACCTCCACCACACCCGATACCGTGCTTCCCTCCAGATGCAAACCGCCAGCGCTCCCGCCCGCAGATACACTCACACCCGTAACGGAACCCGTCACTGAACAGCTAGTAAGGTTTGCGAGGCCACCTCCAGAACCCTCCAGGCCTGAACCATTCCCGTCGAAAGTGCACAGACTGACCGTCGCCACATTCCATTCCGTGAGAGCAAGGCCGGCACTAGCGTTGTCCCGGAAATGACAATCTGTGATCTCCAGTGAGTCTGCGGTGACCACGCGTAATCCGTCACTTGCGTTGGACTCAAAGACCATGCTCGATAAGAAAATCTTGATCGGTGGGTCCGACCATTCCATTCCGGCATCGGAATTCCCAGCAAGTCGGCAGTGGTCAATGAAGATCTGATCCCCTTGGACATCGATCCCCACGGTGCCGTGCTGAACTTCCATATACCGATACTGGCAGAGCGAATCCGTCGCTTGGGCAGACACGATAATCTTGCCCCAATCACCGGGGGCCGGAGATGCGGCATCTGAATCGAATCGTATGGAGTCCGAGCTAGCGGGTCCGCCCAGCGCGGTCACCGCGCCACGTACTATCATGTCGCAGAGGCCGTCAATGCCGAGCGAGTGGTCAAAGGAGGTGGAACCCGCGGTGAAGAGGACCGTCGTCCCAGGGAGAATCGTCAGCACAGCACCCGGCTCCACAACAACGTCCCCGGTGACAGACACATCCCCGGACCACGTGGTGTCCGCCACAATTGGGCCGCTGAACGCGTCGCCCAAGGACGCGGTTGGCGTACCAGCAGCTAGGGCAATTACCAATGCCATTGTCTCTCCAAGAGGGAAACTGCCCTTTGGATGACTTCGCTTGGCAATCATCTTGTGGACCTCCATATGTCATGCAGATGCGGGGAGAAAGGAGCGCTTTCGGCCACCGCCGCTCTGAGGGCCGTCATTCGTTCGGAAATGCGTTCCTATGGCATGATCACCGTGCCTGAATGCGGACGAGAATCGGGACATACTGAATCCAGCCAGGATTGACGCGATTCCTTCTCGCCGAAGGATGGATTCGGCATCACATATGAGAGACGTCGCCGGACCGGAATTCGCTGCACCATGAATGCTGTGCCGAGCATGGTAGATTCCCTTCAGCCGTCTTCCCTTCTCCTCTCCTAACGCCGGCCATCGGCGTCCTCATGCGATCGCAGCCACCGCTTCGCTTCGCGCAGGGCCTCGGCCTTCGTCATGGGGTGGCGGGTGCCGCGGTTCTCCTTGCCCCCTGCGCCTGTCCGGTTCTCGTAAAATCGTTGCATGAGCAGGGACGTTGCATCGTCATCGACGTTCCACAGACTCACCACCAGACTCCGAGCTCCCGCTTGAAGGAATGCGTGCGCGAAGCCAATATAGCCCTCTCCCGCTGCCTCTTTCCCCAAGCCCGTCTCGCATCCGCTCAGGGTCACGAGATCCGCGTCGAGGTTCCACTCCCGGAGAATCTCCTTGGTCGTCAGGAGGCCATCGTATATCCGGTCTCCCGCCATGGCCGCCTTCAGCTGATCCCGAACACCCACCTGTGAGAGGACCAGCGCCGAACGTTCGGGCTGCTTGTCGTCGACAAGCGCATGCGTCGCGAGGTGAATCACGGAGAACTTGCGGAGCGCGTCCCTCTCCGCGAGGCCCGTGATTTCCTCCTCGGAGGCGTCGGGACCCAGAAGGACTGTCGCTTCCTCATACAACGATGCCAGGTGCGCGATCTCTTCTCTAGTGCCATAGAGACGGGGCAGGGAAGCCAGCGCATCCTCGTCACCCGCGAGCACGCTCCGGAGGCGGCTCACATCGGGCAGGCGGCTTGTTTCCGCGGTGTACTGGCCTCCGTTTTCGGGAGAATTCTGGCCTTCCTTCTGCTCCATCGAAGCCAGTTGATCCTCGGAATAAGGGGGATCACCAATGAATAGCCCGGAGCGAGTGGCCGGATTGTATGGCTTGGTGGACTCCTCGGTGAGCGATGCATAGATCGTTGCGGAGGGAGCGTAGGAGATCCTGAGTCGGTCCCCGAGATACATTCCTTCGGTATCGACCAGCGCCTCGACGGGCACGCCGAGCATGCCGCTGGAAGGAATCACGATTAAGTCCTCGATTCCCTCCAAGGAACCCATGAGAGGCGCCACGCGCATTTTCCACAGTTCATGGGCAGCCTCGGTCACCTCTGCCGTCGACACGGGGCCCAGAGTCGAGCCCCCCGGGGCGACCAAGGCTTCTCGTAGAGCTCTTGTTTGACGGCCCTGTGAGTCACGACCGGCCCCGGAAGCGCCGAGCCGAACCCATGTCACGGACCCGGTTCGCTTGATGACGTACCCCCACGTCACCGGGCTGCCCTTTCCCTCATGAGCATCCAGCCAGCCGAGGATTGCAGTCCGCTCCCGAAGGGCATTCTGCACTCGCCTCAGCGAATATGCGTGCCTCCCGGGGATAGGATGCTTTGACGCTACCTCACGTTGGAACTCCCCCCAATCGGCTTCGGTGAGGAGCAGACGATTCCTGGCTTCGAGGATTCTTGTCTTGAGGGCCTGGCTGGAATCACTTCGGGCGGCTTTTCTATACGCCGTGAGCTGACTCTCCAGACCCCCCAGCGTCCTGAGCAGCGAGTCTTGCAGGGCGGACTCCGCCTGGGTCAGAGCTCCACGCTCAGCGGCGGAGAGAAGATCCGCCAGCAACCGCCCAAGACCCTTCTCCACGGGCGGCCATGCCTCGGACGTCGCCCCCAAAGCCAATCGAGACGCTGCAAGCTGAGGGTATGGAGAGGAGAGATAGGCGGACTTGGAGGGTCCCCTCGTCGATCGCAGGCGCGCGATCTCGAAGATCGTTGCCGCCCTCGCATAGAGCTCCTCGGCACTCTTGTAGTCGAGCCGATCCCGACTGAGGTGGGCCATCTGAAGGAGAGTCGCGCCGACCTCCGGATGCTGCTTCCCCAAAAGCCCCTCTTGCATTACCAACGCCTGTCGGTGGAGCCCTTCCGCTCTTCCATAGTTGCCTCGCCTACGGCAAAGAACAGCGAGGCTGTTGAGGTTCAGTGCAACGAGTGGATGCTCGCTTCCCAGGAGCTTCTGATACATGGCGAGGGACTCCTGGTAGTGCGTTTCCGCAAGCGCATAATCCCCTCGCCTCTCGTAAAGACGTGCCAGATTCCTCAAGGTGGTGGCGATCTCTGGATGGTCCGCACCTACGATCTTGCGCCAGATGGCCAACGAGGCCAGATACTGATCCTCTGCGCTTTCATAGTCACCGCGCCCCATGGACACGGCACCAAGGTTATGAGCGACCTGAGCAACGGCAAAATGCTCCTCGCCGAAGAGGTTGCGGAAGATGACAAGGGCTTCCCGGAAGTAGGCTTCGGCCCTCGCCATGTTGCCTTTCCGCATCAAGACGAATCCCAGGTTGCTCAGGCTTTCCGCGACGAGCGGATGATTTTCGCCAAGAATCTTGCGACGGACTGCGAGCGATCTTCGCCGGAGCGGCTCTGCTTGAGCATGGTCGCCCTGGGAGGCCAGGACCGAGGAGAGATTATCGAGAATACCGGCGAATTCCGGATTGTCCTCCCCCTTGTGATTCCGCATGATCGCTATCGCCCGGCGATAGTGTCCCTCCGCTCCTGCATAATCGGCCTGAAGCTGCAGCAGGCGACCCAGGTCATTGTGGTCATAGGCGAGGTTGATGTCCTCGTCCCCGAGGAGCCTGCGGTCAATGTCCAGCGCCTCGCGCAGGAGTGACTTTGCTTCGGGATACCTGCCCTGCTCTCGGAGAATCGCTCCGAGATTGAACTTTGCCGCGGCAGTTTGGGGATGCTCGTCTCCGTACACGGCGTGGTAGTTCTCAAGCCCCTGCCTGCAGAGTGCCTCCGCACGCTTGAGATCCCCCTGATACCGAAGAAGCACAGCGAGGTTCGTGAGACTCTCTCCAACTTCCGGCCGCGTATCTCCGAGTAGACGTTTGCGGATCTCGAGCTGGCGTTCGCCGATGCTTACGCCCTGTGTGTACTCTCCCCGGGTGAGATGCTCCCCTAAGACGCTCGTCAAGCGGTCCGACTCCGCCAGCTCTTCTTGGGCACGCTTCGGTAAGCCGGCCGCCAGTTTCAGAGATTCCACAAGCTCCCGGGCGTCGGCGAGCTCAAATGGCTTCGTTTCTTCCTGCGACCGTAGCAAGGTAGAAAGTTGCTGGGCGAGGTTCAGTGCCTCTGCGTACTGTGCCGTTTGCGCGAGTTCCGTGACGACCTGGGACAGGGAGTCCGCTCGTTGACTTGCTTCACCTTGGGAAGAAGCGCAAGTAGGGTCTGCGAGAGTGAGGAAGAGGGGCACCGTCCAGAGGAATCTCACGTTTAATCCGATCGCTTCACATTTCGGTAGGCTTATCGTCCATCAAGTAACTGAAGCAATTCCTCGGCCTTCTCTCGACGATTGTCGTCGAGTTTGACCACCTCGCGGAGTACAGCGGTTGCCATGTCTCCCTGGTCGGCGGCGAGATACGCGTTCGCGAGCTGCCACTTACTCTCTTCCAGTTGTACCGGTGTCCGGGCAACCTCGACAGCTCGGTGAAGGACCGGCATGGCGTCCTCGAGACGTCCTAAAAGAAGCCGGGCCGAGCCGAGGTACAAGTGAACTTCAGGGTGGTCGGGATTGAGAGCAGCTGCCTGAGCGAGGAGCGCTTCCGCGGATTTGAACTCTCTTGCACGGTAGCGATCTAGTGCCTGATGGTATGTCTCGTCGAAGCCGTCCGTTGCGACGGGGCCTCGCTGCACGCGCACCGGAAGGGGCTCCATACGAGCGAGGTCTGCGGTGGTCGTCATCCCACGATCTCGATTCCATGTGGCGACTACGATCAGAGTGACCGCGGCGGCCAACGCCGCCCACCCCCAGCTGGGTGCCAGGCTGCTCCTCATCCTGGCCAGGAGGCCGGGACCCCGCCTGCCCACGGCGTCTTCAGGGGCAGGCGTGATCTCTTGTGGCCTTCCGACTCGAGGAGAAGCAGCGGCGGACAGCGGTGTCGCGCCTTCCTCGAGCTCATCGTGGGAAGGGACCGATTGAGCCCAACCCAGCTCCTCGCGGCAGTGCCTGCACGAGTGAAGGTGAGTCTCTTCGGCAGGAGTCGCAGGCCCGGCGGATCCGTCCGCGAGCGTAACGATCCGTTCGGGTCGAAGATGGCGGAGGTCCTGGCTCTGGATGCCTAGATGGACCGCCTCAGCCCAAGCGTAATCCTGAGCACAATCAGGACATTGCTTCAGATGCGCCTGGATCTCCCCGACGCGCTCAGGCGTTAAGCGGCCCTCCAGGTAGTCCAGGATGTCGTCAGTCACATGTTTCTTGTTCTCTGCTTTGGGGGGGTTCACCCTCTATCCCCTCCTGATCGACCCCCTGCGTCAGCCACGATATCGTGGCCTGAGAAGCCTTTTCAAGGATCCAGAATCTCGCTTTTCCGCTGGGAAGCCGGGGGGGCACACTCTCCCCACATACTAAAGACGCCACCGGCCCCCGCCTCGCTGCGGACCGTGGTGACGTCCCCTCCTGGGTGTCCAAGTGATGGAAAAGTCCCCGAAGATCCCTACGAGCAGAGGCTGCGGAGCCGGAGTGGAGCCTGAGTCCTAGACGGCAAACGTCCGCGCCTTGCGGATGCAGCGACTTACCTTGGCCCGAATCGACGATTCGGCAAGCCCGAGTTCAGCCGAAAGATCCGCGTAGGAAGCCCCATCCAGGAACGCTCGTCGAAGCAGCTCCTGACAGGCTTTGTCAAGGCGGCTCAGGAGGTTCCGCACGTCGATCGCCGAATCGGGATCAGGAGCCGGACTCGCCTTCAGGTCTGCTGTCTCTTCCCGTCGCTTGCGGCGCGATGCGCTTCGAGCGAGCTGAATCAACGTCGCCTTGACGATAGTGTACACGTAAGTCCTTTCTTGTCCCTCACCCCGGTACTGGCGAATCCCCGCTGTGAAGAACCTCCACCCGGCCTCCTGAGCGACATCTTCCCAGTCGAAATCGGATGATCCTGTGGGTCCGCCCCCCCCGCAAATCCGGTGGGCTAACGTCCGGATCTCCCTTGTGATGGCCTCCTCCGCCCAGGACTCACCCCGCCGAGCCGCTTCGATGATCCCTGATCGGAGGACCTGCTGCACTTTTTGGGCACCTTGAACCGCCCCGGGTTCTCCGGAGGCCACCTCTGTTGACTCCGACCGGATCGGCCCGAGCCTCCCGACCACGATAATACTCCTCTTCGTACTCGGCGGCGGAACATATCCGATCGGCTCGACCCGGCAAGGATTGCTGAACCCAGCGACTCACTCCCGTGTCGCGAACTCGACACTTTTGAGGCTGCCCACAGCCCGCGACACCGGATCATCTCCTTCCTGAACCGGCCGAGGACCGACTCGTCCAGCGCGTCGTCCTAGGAGTCACCGATGCTGCCCAGCGGCGACTCGATCCCCGCCTCGGTGAGCCAGCAGGAAGTAGGTCGAGTGTCTCCGGTCCGCATCCAGGGCGACGCATCGCATCACAGGTCTCCTTTTCCCGAGAGTCACCCGGAAGCTCGCCCTGAGGGTCGCTTCATGGATCCATATTGGAGACGGGCCGATCGGGGGGAATGGCCCGAACGGGCAATGGCCAGGAAATCAACGACTTCCAGACCCGATACTGGTAGCGGTGCATGGACTCGAACCCTGCCAGGCCATCCATCCTAACCGGTGATGGTGCACGGCTTTCGGCGTTTGCCTTCCTGTTCCCAAGGACTTGGGCATTCGTCTGGAGTCCACTGGATTCGACTGGAGTCCACCCAGGTCTGCCCTGGTTTTGGAGAGGTTTTGGAGACGGCGACGTGGGCCGGCGCCGGTCCCGGGCCCGGATCATCCTCCCCAGGGCATAGGCCGGGCTACATGAAGACACCGTCATCTCGTGGAGGACGAAATGCGCGTCACATCATGATTCGCCGATCAGCACGAAGCCCGACCAGTAGCCCGGGTGAACAAACGGCTGACTTGCCTCGCCGTGGAGTCCCGATCGTTCCACGTAGGTGCGGAGCCAGTACTTGGCCTCACGCAGGGCTTCGGCCTTTGACATCGTTTCGTGACGCTTGCCGACGCGGTCATCATCGTAAGTACCGGTGAGGTTCTGGTAGAATCGTTGCATGAGCATGGCCGTCGCCCGGTCCTCCACCTTCCACAAGCTCACCAGAACACTTCGGGCTCCCGCCTCCAGAAACGCGTGGGCGAGGCCGATGTAGCCTTCACCGGCCGCCTCCTTCCCCAAGCCGGTCTGGCAGCCGCTCAAGGTGACGAGATCCGCCTCCAGCTGCCATTCCCGAACGATCTCCTTCGCCGTGAGAAGTCCGTCATAGATGCGCTCCCCTGACATGGCAGCCTCGTAGGAGTCCGGTAGACCTACCCGGGACAAGACGAGGGCGCTGCGCTCGGGGAACCGGTCGTCCATGAGGGCGTGCGTAGCCAGATGAATGGTATCGAATTCCCGCAGCTCATCCGACGCCGCCAGATCCACCAAACGCTGCTCGGATGCTTCCGCGCCCAGAAGGACGGTCGCCTCGGGAATCACCCGAGCGATGCGTTCCACCTCCTCCCGCGTCTGCGGCAGACGCGGGAGATTCGCCAAGGCGTTCTGATTCCCCGCGAGAGCGCTCCGCACGGTGGTCGTCTCGATGCGAGGCGGCGCCAGGGCGAGGAGCTCATCCGATCCTGATGCTTCTTCTCTCCCTGATTCCATGGCCGTCAGGTGATCGGCGGTGAAGGGAGGGTCGCCTGCCAACAGGGCTCGGCGGGCCTCGCTCCCAGCCCGATCCGCCTGACTACCCTGCTCGCGCAGCCAGGCGTACAGGGTGGCGGAGGGAGCGTAGGAGATGGCGTAGCGGTCGGCCAGATACGTGCCTGTCGAATCCACCAGCGACTCGAGAGGGATCCCCAAAAGAGGTCCCGATGGAACCACCACGAGGTGGTCCACTCCGTCGAGATGTGCGGTCGCGGGGGCAACCCATCGCTCCCAGAGCTCTGCCGCCATCCCGTCCAATCGGGCAACGTCGATGGGGCGGACGAACCATGATGCGGCGACGGCCAGGGCTTCCCGAAGCTCACCGGCTGTTACGGTTCCCGCGCCGGCTGCATCCTCGGTGATCGAGTCGTCCAACCGGACCCAGCGAACCGCTCCGTCTCGGCGGATGACGTATCCCCACGAAAGCAGCTCGCCCGGGCTCAGCCACAGGTGCACCCATCCCATGAGAGCCGTCCTCTCCGTCAGCGCGTTTTGGACGCGCTCCAGGGGGAAGGCGTGCCCCTCGGATCCCGGATGCCGGGAAACGATTTCCCTTTGAAAGGCAGACCAAGCCGATTCGGCTTCCGCGAGGCGGACGCGCAACGTGCGCGAATCTTCGGCAACCTGGTCGGATCTGTTCGTGCGCGTTGCCTCACGGAGTGCCGAGAGCTGATTTTCCAATCGCCCCAGAACCCGCGCCAGAGAATCCCGCACTGCAATCTCACGGGAGCTCAGGCGTTGGTGTCCTGCGGTGACGATGAGATCTGCCAAAACCCGGCCGAGGGCCCTCTCGGCCGCCGGCCAGGCTTCATTCTCCTTTCCTGAAACCAGCCGGGAGGCGGCGAGTGCGGTATAAGGCGAAGTCTGAAACGTCGCCCGACTGTATCCGCTTCCCGCTCGCAGCCGCGCGGTCTCGAAGGCCGTGGCTGAGTGAGAGAGAAGCGACTCCGCCGCCGAGGGCTCCCGTTGCGCCAACAGGCTGCGGGCGAGCTCGTGGGTAGTCCGGAGCAGCAGGGGATGCTCATTGTCGAGGAGATTCTCGTACAAGGAAAGAGCCTGCCGGAAGTGATCCTCGGCCTCGTCCGGCTCTCCCCGGGCCACACAGGTATGGGCCAAATGAGACAGACACTTGGCCACGTCCAGATGCTCTTCGCCCAGAGCGAGACGCTGAATGGTCAGCGCCTCGTGGGCCAGCGACTCCGCCACCGCGAAGTGGCCGGTCGAGCGCATGAGGGTGGCCAGGCTGAGGAAAACGGCGGCGGTCTGTGGATCCTCGTTCCCGAGTGACCTCCGGCTCCTTGCGAGCGCTTCCTGCAACAAGGGGCGCGCGGCCTCGGCCTGGTGGCTACGACAGAGCACCTCTCCCAGCGCAGTGAGACAACCGATCACGTGAGGATGTTCCTCTCCGAGCGCTCGCCGGCGAATGGCAAGAGCCTCCCGGTAAAGAGGCTCCGCCGCTGAGTAGTCACCCTGCCTCTCGAGAACAACCGCCAGGTCATTCAAGAGCGTTGCCGTCAACCAGTATCTATCGTCGAGGTTTCGTCTGGCTTCAAACCGGCGAGCGCCCGCCTCGGCCCGGCGGAGTATGGGGATGGCTCGGGCGTAGTCACCCTGGATGACGTGGAGCTTCGCCATTCTCCTCCAGGTACGAAGGACGTTTTCGTCGCCCGAGAAACAGTCACGGTTCTCCCCCGTGATCAGCCAGTATGTCTCCAACGCCTGCCGATAGAATCCTTCTGCCTGAGCGAAGTCGCCCTGGGCGGCGCGCACCATGCCCAGGTGCTCCAGGGTGATTCCCACGGGGGCGTTCTCCGGCCCGAGAACCTCCAACTGCATCTCCAGGGCTTGGTGGAGGAGCGTTTCGGCTTGGGCAAGGTCACCCGCCGGAGCCACGCAGTTCGCCAAATGATAGAGGGTCCAAGCCACCTCATCGTGAGGCTGCGGCAGGTGACGGCGCTGAAGCTCGAGGCGCCGACGAGCCAGGGCTTCGGCGGTGGAGAAGTTTCCCGCCTGCCACTGATGATCCATCGCCAGGAAGAGGGAATCCGCTTCCGTCATCTCGCGCCGGGCCGATTCCGGAAGGCTCAGTATGAATCTCAGGGTGGCGACTCGCACTTTCATGATGGCGATACTTGCGGGGTAGACACCCGGGTCCTCGTCCAGTTGGAGGAAATCGAGAGCCACCTCCAGAGCCTCGGCATGCTTGCCCTCGGCCCGTAAGCGCTCGATTTGCACGGAGAAGGGCACGCCCCACGACGCACTCATCAGCAGGAAGCAGACAAGCGAGGCAACGGTGATCAACGGCGTGACAACGTGGAGCCCCAGAGGGGATCGGTGCGCGTCCTCGGTGATCCGTGAGGTCATCTCGGCACCCGCTTCTCTCTGTCCCTTCTCCTGCGGACCGACGCGACCGATGCCCGCGCGGCGCAGTGTCAGCTATCGCTGCCTCAGGCGGCGCGCTCGCTCAGCGACCTCACCACGTTCTCCGGCCAATACGGCAAGAAGTGAGTCGGCCGCCCCGTCCTGGCCCGACGCTCTCAACGCCACGAAGAGTGTCCACCGGGTCTCACTTCCCCAGGGATCGGGCAGCGTCTGCGCCCGCACGCCGTGGAGGACGGCGACGGCTTCGTCGTAATTCCCTTCCCAGGCCAGGGCGCTGCCGAGATAGATCTTGCGGAGCGTTTCCAGCTGCCCGGTAGCCTCGGTCCCCCGCAGCAGACGGGTGGCCGTCGGTGCATCATGATCGGCGTACGCATCGAATGCGGCGATCAGATCTTCGCTGACATCCCTCCCGGCCTCCGCCCTTACCTGGAGGTCGTCGAAGAAGAAGGGCAACCAGCGGAGCCGGTCGTTCTCGAGGTCTCTAGGCTGATGAGGCCAGAGAATCACGAACAGAACCGCGGCGGCGGTCGCCAGACCGGCAACGATCTCGTACCTTGGCCGTCGCCAACCCGCTCGAACACGGTCCCTCAACCGGGTCCAGATCTCCGGCAGGGGGACATGCTTGCCGGCCACGTCTTCAGGAGTTTGCCCGATCAGCGGGAGACCCCGTTCCGGGCCGGTTTCCCCGAGCTTCTCGATCACCAATTCGCCGCCGGGTTCGGAGCGAAGCCGTCTCACGGCACGCAGGCGCTCCCGCTCGACGACCCCCTCGGCGAACAACTTCTCGCACGTCGAACAACCGGCAATGTGCGTCAGGGCCCTTTCCCTTTCGTGGGACGACAGGAAACCGTTCAACAGATCCCGACAGAGATCCCCATCGATGTGGGGAATCGGTTCGCTGGTATCCCCGCCCCTACCCTGTGGGTGATTCATGTTCTAGCTCCCCGAGACTAGGGATCTCATCAAACTGACAAATCTCCCAGATTCTGACGAAGGCTCCTACCGGCATGTCTCGCGGCTCATGTCCCTTCGCCTTCATGCACTGCCTCATCTTCTCGCGAGTTCGTTGCAGGAGGACATTCACGTGTCCGGCCCTGAGAGAGACCCGCGGATGGGTGGCGATCTCCTTGCCGGACATGCCGCAGAGGACTCTCAGAAACCAGACCAGCCGGCTACGTGGTTCCAGCCTGCCGGCGCACGCCCTCAGGGCTTGGATGAACTCCGTCCCCTCCACGAGGTCGTCAGGTGGGACCGGCGTGCTCATCACGCCGGCCACGCGTTCAGGATCCGCTGTCTCCGCAGGCCACTCGCGCGGCTCATCCTTCGATGGTTCGACAAACCGGCGGACCGCTCGCAGCCAGTCGACCAGACCGTTTCGGGCCACTTTGGAAAGGTAGCCCCTGACCTCGGCTGGCTGCCGATCGGCCACCTCCCACTCTCCTAACTCGATCTTCCGCATCACTTGTAACGATTTTTCCGCGGCGATGTCCTCCAAATCCTCACGGGTCACCCGGCTTTGGCCGCCGGCGTGATACCGCAAGGCCTCGGAAATGAGAGAGTTGACGAGCATCCAGACACGACCCCGGGCATCATCGCGCGACTGCGCATCCCGGGGATGGCACATCTCCCAGCATAGAGCCTGGAAGCGCTCGGGCCACTGGGGGCTTCCAGAGTGGGAGGTGGTCATGACTCCCCAATCGTGCGTGCGGCCCGTCAGTGTGAGCCGCCTACAGCGCGCAAGGCATCAGACCAGGCGCGGGTGAAGTGGTCAATCTGGTCACCTGGCACCGTCACATCCCCATGATCCAAAGGGCCGCCGGCCCGGCACCTGAACCGCGCCGGGCTCTCCGGAGATGTTTCTATCTGACTCCCGCGGCCTCGGCTGAAGTCTCCTGACCTCGATAGTACTCCTCCTCTTACTTGGTCGGCAGGATATTTCCGATCGGCTCGAAAAGGCGCGTGCTGTTGAACCAGGAGACCCGCTCCAGAGCCTCCAGCTCGACAGGCTTCGGACTCACCAGGATGTCAGGTTGGTCCTGTTTTTGACGGAAAGTCTGTTATGTCTTGCCCCCCTGTCCCGACGGAGAAGTAGACCCCGAAGAACACGTCGGATCCCGCTTGCAGGAGGAGGTAGCCATGAAAAGGCAGGACCTGAACTCGCTAGATCGGAGCGTTCCGAGCAGTTCGCGGCACAATCCGTGGCCGCAGGGATACCCAGCCCGGTGTAGCACTTCCCATCGGGGAAACGCGGAGACACACTTCCCGATACGCTTGTTGATCCCTCTCACAATCGCCTGCGCTCTCATCCCGTGGCTTCTCACTCCTTGCGAGGCACGTGCCGAGAGGGCCACGCCTGGGGAGATGGAACAGGTGTGCGAGAACTGGCTCACCCACATCGTGAACCACACGGGGCATTGGGGAGGAAGCCGCGAGCCCAGCGTGGTCGGTGTCCAGGACATCGTTGTGGACGGCACGCTTGTCGGCCGCAACTACAACATCTCCCCCCACGGTCATGTGGTGGTGTCGATTCTCAAGGAGATGGCGCCCATCCGGGCCTTTTCCGACGAGAGCAACCTCGACATCCGCGCGGGCGGGGGGATGGCGCTGCTTCTCAAAGAATCGCTTCACCAGGCTGTACGCTATTTCACCGAGACCCATGGTCGCCCGGATCGGATGGCGCCCCGAGACGACACCCTGCCTGGGCAGTCTCACAGGGGGCAATGGGATCGGCTCCTCGAGGGCGGGGCGCGATCTCTGCCAGATGAAATGCGCTGGCCGCTGTTGATGACAGCCTGGCACCAGAAACCGCCATACAACAAGTACTGCCCCGTAGGCGACGAGGGATGTGTGACCTGTGAGCTCTACGGCTACGAGGACCCGACTCTCCCGAGAACCTATGTCGGCTGCGTCGCCACGGCGGTAGCTCAGGTCATGAACTACTACCAATGGCCGCTGCAAGGTGTGGGCGGCCACGGCTACTCGTGGCCGGGCGACACCTCCTGTGACAGCATCACACCAGAACTCTACCTGGAGGCCGATTTCTCCGATCCCTACGACTGGGCAAGCATGCCGGACAGTCTCACGGCACAATCTCCGCAGTGGGAGGAGGACGCGGTCGCCGGACTCTGCTACGAAATCGGCGTGGCCTTCGAGATGGACTACGGTGTGTGCGCTTCCTCGGCGTACCTGGAGGACGCGAGGACGATCATGCCCCAGTTCTTCGACTACGCGGACAGCATGGTCAAAGTGAGGAGAGTAGGCCATACGGACCTTGAATGGTGGACCCTCATACGGGATGAGGTCGAACAGGGCCGCCCGATGCTCTACAACACTCGGATGAACTACTTGTGGCACGCTCTCGTTGTCGATGGCTGGTCCATCATAGACGGGACAAGGTATATTCACGCGAACTACGGTTGGGAGTATGGATACAATGGCTGGTTCGGGGATGGCTGGAGTGGGGCGGACTCGCTCCACCACTCCGCGGTCCCAGATTCCGACTACGTCATTTGCAATGTCATGCCTGAAACACCTGACTGGGGGGAATGGTATGTGATGCCGGATGAGACTGGCGACTTCCCCACGATCCAGGACGCGATTGATGAATCCACCTACGGTTGGACAATCTGGCTTGCGGACGGGAGGTTCACGGGTGAAGGAAACCGAGGCATCCGCTACGAAGGCAAGAGCATCACCATTCGCTCGGCTAGTGGAAATTCTCAAAATTGCATCGTTGATTGCGAGGATGCAGGATACGGTTTCGTCTTTGATTCGCACGAAACGCCCCGCGCCGTGCTGGAGGGTGTGAGTGTTGTGAACAGCTGGGGGGGAGCAGTCATCTTAGAATCCTCACCCACTATCAGGAACTGCATATTTGCCTCCAACGACGTTGGAATCGGCATCGTCGACGGACACGCACTTCTGACCAACTGTACTATCTATGGGAACTCGGCGGAAGGTCTGCTTTTTAACTCTCCCTGGATGTCCGAGATCAGCAACTGCATTCTTTGGGGCAACGGCACTGGAACTGAATCGGATCAGATCAACGGTCTCTCGCAGTCTTCTCTGATCAGTTACAACTGCATTCAGGGATGGTCCGGCGTCCTCGGGGGCACGGGCAACTTCGGCCTCGACCCGGAGTTCTGCTATCCGGACACCGGGAACTTCGAGATCCACAGCGAGTCCCCGTGCGTGGCCGGCAATCATCCGGACGGCGATGATTGTGGGCTCATCGGAGCCTGCCCGGTAGGATGCGCATCCCCTGACGGCTTTGCTCTCAAGCAGGAATTGCCCGGCCTCCACTGGGGAGAGGCCAAGTGGGGCGATTTCGATGGAGATGATGATCTCGACTTGGCACTCTGCGGCGCCCTTTCCGGCAGTTGGGACGGCACCGTGCGCACCTACGAGAACCAGGCAGGAACACTGGTGGAGCGCCAAACTCTTGACGGGGTCTATGGCCGGGGCAGTGATCATCTGGCCTGGGGAGACTATGATGCAGACGGCGATCTGGATCTGGCGATCGCGGGAATTGCGTACTACGACGCCGTCCCGGATACGGCTGATCAGATCGCCCGCGTCTATGAGAACGATGGGAACGGGAATCTCACGTGGGACACGGCGAACGTCCTGCAGGGACTCGTACATGCGTCTGTCGCCTGGGGCGACTACGATAGCGACGGGGATCTCGACCTGGCACTGACGGGCTGGGACTACGGAGCACCGACTGGGGAGTATCTTGTAGGGACTCTCTACAGGAATGACCCTCTGGGGCTGCTGGCACCGGATACAACCGTTTCCCTGACGGGGCTTGTCGGCGGTTCCGGGGACTGGGGTGACTGGGACGGGGACGGGGACGTTGATCTCCTGACCACGGGGGCCGGCGGAAATACGGGCACGATCTTCTATAAAAACGACCCTGTGGGAACACTAACCGCGGATGGCGACCACGGGCTCCCCGGGGTGTACTGGTCGGATGCTGCCTTCGGCGATTACGATGGTGATGGCGATCTCGATTTGGCCCTTACCGGCTTGACGGACCACCCTGAGTCCTCTCTCGCCAGAATCTACGAGAACGATGGGGCGGGCGAATTCTCCGAAGTTTTCGACCTCATTGAATTCCCTTATGCGAGCGATACCTTCACGAGTTCGTGCGCATGGGGCGATTATGACAACGACGGGGACCTTGACATTGTCTTCTGCGGCTGTGCCGAGGACACGTCCTCGGGTAGTTCCAGAGAGTACCTCAAGGTCTGTGAATACACCGGCAGTGGCTTTGTCGAGCAAGACTTCTACTTCCAAGGTATTGACTACGGCACCTACGACGGATCGCTGAGCTGGGCCGACGTGGATCGGGATGGGCGGCTCGACCTTTTCGTCACGGGAGCGGGCGTTCCCCCTCATGCCAAGCTCTATGACAAGATCGGCGGCTTTCCCAATAGTGCGCCATCAAGCCCGACGGATATTTTTGTCGGCCTGTCACCCAGCGGGCTCCACTTCACCTGGAACGCCGCGGTCGACAGCGAAACCCCGACCTCGGGCCACTACTATTGCCTGCGCATCGGGACTACACCGGGGGCGAACAATATCCTCTCCGGCACATACGGCACTCCCCTCATGGGGAACGTCGGCCAGGGAACGGAAGTCGTGGTCGATATCCCGGCTGCTGGTTACCACTGGGGCGTGCGCGCGATCGACTCGGGATTCATGGTTTCCGAGTGGTCGTCGGACGTGGTCCCCACCTCCGTTGCGCCGGGTGGCCTGGATGTGGTGCCGATGCGATTCGCCCTCGAGCCCAATGCACCCAACCCGTTCAGCCCCGAAACCTCGATCCGTTACGCCATCCCGACCACCGGGAATGTCACCCTGGTCGTCTATTCGGTGACGGGTCGAGTGGTTCGCCGGCTCGTGGATACTCGGCAGACTCCCGGCGAATACGTGGTGAAGTGGAACGGCCGGGATGAGGCGGGTCGATCCGTAGCGAGCGGTGTCTATTTCTATCGCCTGGAGGGAAGCGGGTTCGATGACACCCGCAAGATGACGTTGCTCAGATAGCAGGTCACGCCGTGGGTCGAGATGACGGACGCGGGCGGTGAGCACTAACATGGCGGTGGGGAGAGCTGACGTTATCCCGACGCCGATTCGAACGGGAGGAGGCGTATGCAAAACACATGTGGAGAGTACCGGCCCCTTTCCCGGCGGCCCGGTCACGACGGAGCAGGCGACGCAGGCCATCAGGAGGAATCGGTTCCGATGAGCGATCGCCGTCTAGCAGCAGCGGCCCGATCACCGGTGAGGAAGAGGGGAGGGAAGGGCGCTGTCGTAACTGGTCTAAGCGATGCTTCGAGAGAGCAAAAGGGCGACGCTCCCTCGATGGCGGTGGAGTCGGATCGAGCCATCGGGGCCGTGATCGAGTTGGGTCCCCACCGTCAGCGAAAACGAGACCGCGAAGCCCCCCCGGGGCGACGATCGATCGGATGGCAGGGGATCACAGACTCGGGAGGTACCACCTTAACCCGCCATCTTCGAAATTCACAGCATTTACAGGAGAGGGGCCATGCGCGACCGTACCCCCTCTTGTATGTGGCAAGAAGAGGAATGGAGGCAAACGATGAAGCGCTTTGTGACGGTTCTAGCCGCTCTGTCCCTGTTTGTCGCAACCATGGCGCCGAGCGCGTCTGCGGAGCATCCCGTCTACGGTTGGACGATTAGTGCGAGTAACACAGATCCGTATATGAACTGGGGTTCCTTCAGTTTCGGTCTGCTGATTCTGAAGCTCTGGTACGCCTGTGACGAAAACGATGGAACGCTGGGGGCCGAGTTCGATATCGTTTCGATGAATCCAAACAATGTGATTCTCGAGTTCGTTGAAAAGAGCGGTTTCGTCAACCACGGCAGCGGGACCACTCTCTTACTCCAAGTGGGTGAGTGTGCGTATGCTCCCATTAACGTCATGGATATCCATGTCTTTAGTACTGTACCGGGGCAGTACTGTTTCGCTCCGTCATCCATGAACGGGTGGAAGCAAGCAGTGGACTGCCAGGAGCCGGTTCCGGAGATATGGCCGATTCAGTGGATCGGATACTCGAACGATGACAATCCACCCTGCAATAAGAAGTTCGACGGTTGCCTTAAGCAGCCGGTTGCGGTGGAGGACGGTAGCTGGGGTAGGATCAAGAGCATCTATCGCTGACGTGAGAGCTGTGGCTCTTCACGGCCCTGAGGATGGGACTCGGAGTCCGCAGATTCCCTGAACGGCTCCGATGGCCTTTCGACCTCGGATGGACCGGTGGCGTGAGGTCGCCCTCTACGTAGATCGCCTGGAAGTAGAGCTTTCTGGAGGAATTCTGCAACCAGGAGGCTCAAGATGAAGCGATCCCGATTCACTGAGGAGCACATCGTCCGGATCCTGAAGGAGGCCGAGGGTACATGCACCTCAGCCCGAGGGTGATCGAGGAGGCGATCCGCCTCCTGGACCCGCCCGATTCCGCCCAAGTTTTTGGAGAGATATTGGAGACGGGCTGACCGCGGTCAGGCCCGAACGGGCAAGGGCCCGGAAATCAACGACTTCCAGGCCCCAAAATGGTAGCGGTGCAGGGACTCGAACCCCGGACACGCGGATTATGATTCCGCTGCTCTAACCAGCTGAGCTACACCGCCGCGCGGACGTCCGAAGACGCGGCAAAGACAGTACGAGCGGCGCTGGGGTGTGTCAAGGAGGGGGAATCGGGGGGAGTGGGATCACGGATCTCACGTCCCCCCTCAAGCGGGAAGGGTTCGAAGCCGGAAGCAGTTGGGGTACACTGCGGTATCCGGTCGCCCCTCCCGGAAGAGGACCGCGCCGGAGTCGAATCTAGCCCCGTCCTGGCTCTCCCGGGCCGTCCCAGAACCGGGGCCAGGGGCTGGGGGTCGAAGGACTCGGCGCGGCCTCCTGCCGGAACCATCGCGTCTCCGGGGTCCCACGTGATACCCCGGCCCTACCGATGTCTGCTCTGAGCGCGATGCAAGTCCCGGAGTTACGAAGAGCGGAAGGGATCGAGCTGGAAGCGGGGTCGGCCGGGTGTCTCACTTGGGGGGCACGACCCGATTTCTCCTTCCGTCATCCTCGTGTGACCCACTTTCCGAACGGTTTCGGCAAACGTCAACTCGGCGACTTCGCCCGCTGGCGTGTTGAGCTGAGGGCTGCTAGACTCCCGGCCTCGTAAGACCCTCCGAGAAGGAAATCCGCCGTCGTGCCGCTTCCGATTCGAGTGACGGGAGACCGATACGGTCGGTCACCGTTTCGTTCGGCTCTTCTACCACTTACGTTGGCGCTCTGGCTGCCGTTCGCCGCGTGTGCGACGAAAGAGGACAACACGCTCGGGGTCGGGTTCATCGAGAATCAGGGAGAGCTCAAAGCGGTCCGCTTCCTAGCCGTGAGCCCGCCGGACACCTCGGTCGACTATCAGCTCTCTCGTCCCGCGGTCTCCCCCGGGTTCTCCAGCGTGGTCCTCGTCGGAATGCGTTCCGGTTACCGGTCGCGTGCTCTCGTGCGCTTCGGCTCCGAGGCGTTTCCCGACTCCGGGACCGTGGTCGACAGCGCCTTCGTTCGCTTCGAATACCTGGACGGAATCGGGGACACCGACCCTCTTCCGGTGGCCCTTCACCGGATCACCGCCCCCTGGACAGAGAACTTCTCGCTGGCCGACAGCACGCTGCCGGCATTTCTTCCCGAACCGGTCGATACGGTCACGTTCGCGCTCGCGGCGGGGG
Organism: bacterium; assembly: GCA_025774805.1. Taxonomy (GTDB): domain Bacteria; phylum ARS69; class ARS69; order ARS69; family ARS69; genus JALGZR01. Next base: position 53,183 of record JALGZR010000001.1, on the reverse strand, counting down.
GAGATACGGTGGCGATCCCCGTCACCGATCTCGCGCGCTTCTGGGTCGATGCTCCCGACTCGAACTTCGGATTCCTGCTGTCCCCTCTCGCCGGAACCGCCTCCCAGATCGAACTCGGATCCCGACAGACCACCGATCCCCCCGTCCTGGACGTCCACTGGTCGGACGGTGGCGTGGACACGTCGATCTCTCTCGCATCGGACGACGACACGTTCTTGCTCGAGACGACCCCCGACTTCGTGACCCTCTCCGGTCAATCGAAGAGAGTCACGGTGGCCCGCGGAGTTCCGGGCCGCGCCCTCCTCCGCTTCGGGATTCCCGATCGGGACTCGTTGCCCGAGCTGTGGATTCGGAGCACGGTGAACCGCGCCGCGCTCATCCTCTACATCGATCCGGCTCTCTCCAGCTTTCGCCGAGTCGGGGTGGGAGCGCAGCGAGTGCTGGCCGAGCCGTGGGCCGGCGACGGCACCGATGTCGACAACTCTCTCTACGGCGTGAACGATGCGGTGACCGAGGTCGACAGCGTCTCGATCGACGTTTTCGGTCTCCTCGCGGAGCTCTTCGTCGAAGGGGAAGAGAACCACGGATTCCAGGTCCGCGCCCTCGATGAGCGGCCAGATACCGATTACATCCGCTTCCACGCCCACGACTCCGACGATTCCGCGAGGCGACCGGTGCTCCACATCTGGTATACGCCCGGGGATCAGGGGGACGAACCGTGAGCCCCTGCGTGAGCCGAACCGGGGGGGCTGGCGTCGCCGGGCTCGTCCTCACGATCGCCTTCGCCTCGATCGTCGATGCCGATTCCGGCTATTCGGTGCGCGGCTTCGGAGAGCCGGTCCTCTCGTCGGAGGCATCCGTGCGGGGCCGGGGAGGAGCGGAGGCGGCGGGCTCGACGCCGAGCCTGGCCGGCAACCCGGCCAGTCTGGCCTTCGCCCTGGAGACCCGATTCACCGGCAGCTACGAGACCGAATGGATCCGGACCCAGGAGCCCCTCGGCGCCGGGGGCCAGAAGGTCCGCAAGGAGTACGACAACCTCATCCCGAATCTCTCCCTCGTCTACCCGCTGCCGAGGGGGTTGCGTCTCGGTACCGGCCTCCTGGTCGGAAGACGCAAGGGGGGCACGATCGCGAGGGACACCACGACGGTGGACGGACAGAGCTACCGTCAGGTCTTCGAGGCGACCGGGAACGTGCTCCGCATCCCGGTCCTCTTCGCCCACGAGCGATGGGGGACGCAGTTCGGGACGGGACTCGATGTACTGCTGCTCAACCAAGAGGTGCTCTGGGAGAACGACTTTCCCGCGGAATCCGGCTTCGGCGACAGCCGCGACTTCGACAGGCTCAGCCTCTGGGGCGTCGCCTTCCGCGCCGGGGTGCGGAAGTCGCTCGGATCGCGCGTCGCCGCGGGGGCGTGGATCTCTCTGCCCTCGGAGCTGAGTGGAAGCCGCCGACTGGAGAACGTCGACGTCCTCGGCGGGTCGGAAGAGGTCAAGCTCGATCGCGAGGGCGAGGTGGCGGAGCGATACGGCCTCGGATTGGAGATCCGTCCCCTCGAGGACGTGCTCCTGACCGCCGATTGGGTGCACGAGGCCTGGGAAGGGACGGACGGGCTCAGCCCGATCGACGAGCTGGTCGACGTGAACCGGTTTGCGGCGGGCTTCGAGTGGGTTCTCTCCGCCCGGGGACGCGGTCCTTCTCTGCCGATTCGAGGCGGATGGCGGACCGAGCTCCTTCACGTGCTCGACAACGAGAGCCGGGAGGTTCGGGAGCACGTGCTGACCGCCGGATCGGGCTTCGGCTTCGCGGGCGGGCGGGGGACGATCGACGCGTTTTTCGAGTACGGCTGGCGCGGCACGAAGGATGACACCGAGTATTACGAGCAGTTCGTCCGCTTCGGGCTGACCCTCACCGGGGTCGAGAAGTGGACCCGGCGGCGCAGCCCGGAAGAGGAAGAGGAGGGGGACTGGTAGCGGGTCGATCGGAGATCGGCCCCGAGACCCGCCACCGGGGGCCCGGGGCCTCGCGACGAGCCTGGTGAGATATGCGGGCTAGTGACCCGCACCCCCGCCGGTCGCCAGAATCGTGATCGCGGCGAGAACCCCCGCCAGCCCCTCACCCACGATTCCCCCCGAACCGATGAGAGCCGCGTGCTCGGCCGCCCAGGCAGGATTCCGGCGCGTCGTGATGAGCATCGCGATGCCTCCCAGGAACATCGCGACGACGAAGTCGAAGGGAACGATCATGGCGAGTCCGACCGAGATCGCGCTCGGCAGGTACTTCTTCGGCACGAGCTTCTTCCCGTCGAGGTAGGTCAGCACCGTCCCCACCAGAATGCCGATGAGCAGCGCCGGGCCGGCGCCGGGAGGCAGGGCACCCGCCCCCTTCTCCATCATTCGGGCAAGCCCCTCCCAGGTGATCGCCGCGGGGGCGGGAAGCGTCGCCGATCCGATGTCGTGGGCGGCGATCATGATGTTGAACACGACCGCGGCGAACACGGCCCCGGCGGTCACGCCGAGAAGCTGACCGATCACCAGTTTACGGGGCGTCGAGCCGAGGAGCCAACCGGTCTTGAGGTCCTGCATCATGTCGGCCGACTCGGATGCGACGGACGCGGAGATCCCTCCCGCCATGAGGTTCGTGGTCGCTCCCTGCTGCGCGAGACCGAAGGCGATCTGCGTGATGGAGCCCATGGTGCCCACAGGGTTGATGTCGGTCTCGCCGGTGGCGCGCACGGCGATGAGCGAGAGCGCGAAGGCCATGATCGGAGTCAGGATTCCGATCCACCACGGGACCCCGAACCGGACCGTGAGCATGTACAGGATGCCGGCCATCGCGAAGAGGAACACGAGCCCCAGCCACTTGAAGGAGAGCTCGAGGTGGGAGATCGCCCCCTTCCCGCCGGTCTTCGTCCCCGCGATCATCGAGGCGAACGCCCGCTTGATCACCGGCCACCGGATGGCGGTCATCGTGATGCCGGCGGAGACCATCACCCCGATGGCGGGCCACATCGTCCACTTCACGAGGATCGGGAAGATGTACCCCGTCTCCAGGAAGTTGATGTAGCGCTCGCCGAAGTCGTTCGCGATGGTCTCCAGCACGCCGTTCGCCATGAGGCGGGGGGCCGCGACGAGCCAGGCGATCACTCCCCCGATCAGGAGGCTCGTCCCCACGCGCGGGCCGAACAGGAAGCCCCCGGTCAACATGAACGGGGAGATGGACAGCCCCGCCATGTACGTCTGCGCCGCTCCGACCCCCGGAATCATGCCGGTGAACGGATACCAGGAGGCCGGGAGGTGCGGGAGCGGACCGATCCATCCGTCTCGGAACCAAGTGATCAGGAACGACGGCACCGCGACGCGGAACAGCGTTTTCGCCTTGCTGAGAGCCTCCTCTCCGTGAGCGTGCACCGCCTGGATCGTCTTCGCGGCCGCCGTCCCGGTGGGGAATACGAGCTTCTCCACGACGACGATCTGCTTGCGGAGGGGAATGGCGAAGACGACGCCGAGCAGCGACGTGAAGAAGCACCAGAGAATGATGTCGAGGGTCGTCGGAGCCCGTGCGATGATGCCCGCCGACGCGAGGAGAAACATCGCCGGAATCACGTTCACGATGTTGCCCAGGGATCCCGACGCGGAAGCCATGGTCTGGCTGATGTTGTTCTCGAGCTCGCTGAAGGGCCGATCCTTCCGGTCGACCTGACCGAACAGCTTCATGATCGTGAAGCCCAGGATCACGCTGATGATCGCGCCGCCTTCGCCCCAGCCGGTCTTCAACCCCATGTAGACGTTGAACACGATGGTGAGAACGCTCAGCACCAGGCCGACCAGGACGACCCGTAGGGAGAGCTCGGGCAGCCGGTCGCCCCGGTAGACACCCTCGAGCCAGTTCCGCTCTTCCTGCTCCAGTTGATCGACCTGGCCCGGATTCGGCCGGTCGGGGGATTCCGTCATGGGCGCCGCCACCTCCTGGGAATGACTCCGGCCAGAGTCCGGAAACCTACCGCTCACGTCAAGGATTGCGGAAGTCGGGGCTCCCGCGGCGGCCGGCCCGGAGGCCCCCCGCCGGTCCCCCCTCCGGGTCGCGCCCCTTGGCGTCGTGACCCGATTCGCCGACGTCCTGCGGCAGACTCGTGATCGTCTCGATCTTCCCCGGCCCGCGAAGTCGAGGATCCTCCTGGAGCTCGCCGCGGACCTCGAGGATCTGTACCGGGTCCATCGCGATCGGGGCCTCTCCGAGGAGACGGCGTTCACGATCTTCGCGCGGGCCGGCCTCTCAGAAGCGGTTCACGACGCGGTCCTCGACGATCCGCTTCCGGCACACGCCTTCGCGGTGGTACCTCTCCACGAGGGACTCGATCCGAGAGCGGTCGAGACCGCGCCGCTCGAAGAACCCGTACCGGTCGAAGGCGGAGACGGCGACCTTGTCGAGCTTGAACACCGGGAGGTGCGGGCGAACGGTCGCAATCCGGAGGACGCCCCGTGCGGACAGGGCGCGATGGAGCTCGCTGATCGACCCGGTGATGTAGTTCCGGGGATCCCGGGTCACGCCGAGGTGACGGGTGCGGAGAAAGGCGTCCCACCGCATCAGGAAGTTTCCCCCGGTGTAGGGCACCGTCTGCAGGCCGTAGTCCGAGGCCGGCCGATCGGCCCAGATCTCTTCCGGGGTCGAGGGGAAGAACTCGTTCACCGTCGTGAACCCGAACACGTCGTACCGATCGCGGGAGGCCTCGGCCGGCACGAGCACCTTCGTGAGCCAGTCCTCGCAGAGGACGAGATCGTTGTCCAGCTTGACAACCCAGCGCACCGGATCGTTCCGGTAGGGATGAGTGCCGAGGTAGAGAGCGTTCGTGACCGACCCGCCCCGTATGCTCACGACCTCTCCGATCCCCGTCCGGCGGATCCACGTATGACAGACGTCGTCCACACCGTCGGTGGAGCCGTCGTTCACGAAGACCAGACGGTGCACGCGGGAGAAGTCGGTGAACTCGTGGAGGAAGGACAGGACGATCTCCGTGAACTCCCACCGGTCCTTCACGAGCAGGAAGATGTCGACCACTCTCGATTTCCTCAGAAGACGCGGACGGCCGCCTCTCTCTCGTAGCCGAGGAAGCGCTGGGCCCTCCAGCCGTCCTCCCCCAGGATCCGGTCGTACGTCTCCGTCTGCTCGATACTCCAGCGCCGCCAGTTTCCGAGGGACGGGCGAATCTGGACGCGATCCCGGTAGAGATCCGTGCCGGCGAACTCCTCGATCCGTTGGATCACGGTCTCGGTCTCCGCCATGAGCTCCTCGTACGCGAAAGAGAGGTAGACGTCGGAGTCGTAAGAGAGACGGTTGAGGATGGTGAACGGGATCGTGCGATGGAGTCGCGTACAGCACTTCTCGAACTGCGACGACCGCTTCCACTCCGCCAGGTCCCCCCGAGGGATCCAGCGGGGCCGCGTGTCGTCCGGCGCGTACCAGCTCACGTGAAGCATCGACTGGACCGTGTCCCGGCCATCCCGGTAGATCTCGATGAACCGGGCCTCGGGGAAGACGCGGCGGATCGACTCGACCGCCCACTGACCGTGCGGGATCTTCTCGCAGTAGACGTTCTCCGGGGGGTGCCTCTCGAGAAGCTTCTCGCGGACCGAGCGGAAGTACTGGAGGAAGGTCCCCTCGGGCAGGTCGCCGCGGTAGAGAAGATTGAAGATGTGCTGGTTCCCGAACGCCGGAAACCGGCTGCGGACCGCCCGCTCCTTGAGGCAGTCGATTCGCGGACCCTGGATCAGATCGGTGAGAAGCGTCGTCCCGCAGCGGCCCGTCCCGATCACGAACACCGGACGCCGCCTCAAACGGATCTGCACGACGCTCTCCTCCCCGGCCCGTACGAAGCCGACTCCACCGGCGCGGCGACGCGGGCTCCCTTCCCGGCACCTCCCGCCACCCGCTCCGACGGACCTCCGACGCACCGACCTGGTCCGGGCTCCGAGGCCTTCTCTCGGTTATCGTGAGCAGGATTGGCCGACTTGAGGGAGATTTGGCGGCCCCGGGCAAAGCCGGGGGTGCGCCGCCCCGCCGTTTCGAAGACGGCGCCGCCCGGAGAAGGGGTCATCGCCGGCCGATGACTTCGGCCCGAAACCCCCGGAAACGAGGCCGGCAGCTGGAAGGAACCCCGAGGGTCCGGGCCGTCCGACCGAGTCCGTCCGCACGGTCCGTGCCAGCCGCGACCTGGTTAGGCAATCGCTTATTCCAAGGTGACTTGGAGAGATGGCCCGCCGGAGGTCGCGCTCTGTTCGGCGCCGGAGTGAACGAGCGCGTTCAGTCGGTTGCCCCCGCCCGGACAGGGGGGACGGGCATCCCCGCCGCCTCGGCGAGGATCCGCTCGTACTCCCCGGCCTTTCGGTCCCACGAGTACCGGGATCGGACGAGCTCGAGAGCGCGGCCGGCGGTGGCTTCCGCCGCCTCCCGATTCCGGAGCAGGAGCTCCGCCCCGTCCGCCCACTCCTTCGGGGTCTCCGCGACGCGGAAGTGGACCGGAGCCTCGCCCTCCACGCCGCGCACGGCGGCGGGAGAGGTCAGGACGGGCAAGCCGGCCGCCATCGCCTCGAGCACCTTGTTCTGGAGCCCCTGCGCGATTCGCAGGGGCACGACGGCGAGGGACGCGCGCCAGAGCTCGGGTCGGACGTCGTCGACCTCGCCGACGACGTCGACGCCGGCGACGCTCCCCAGGGATCGCACGTCGGATCCCGGCCTGCGCCCCACGATCCGCAGGCGCGTCCCCGGGACGCGCTCCCGGACGTCCGGCCAGGCCTCTCGGACGAAGTGCGCGATCCCCTCGGCGTTTGCGAAGTAGTCGAGCGCTCCCACGAAGACGAGCACCGGCTCCCGGCCGCGCGGACCGGGTCGCGCGAACGCATCCACGTCCACGCCGTTCGTCACCACGTCGACTCTCGACGCGTCGGCGAACCGCCCCAGGATCTCGCGCTCACCGAGGGAGATGATCACGATGCGATCGAACTCGCGCACCACCCGGGCCTCGTATCCGCGGAGAAGGCGGTGCTCGAGTGCATAGACGACTCGCTTCGGGCCCCGGCTTCGGTCGGCGTACTGCCGCCACTTCTCCGAATCGACGTCGACGAGATCGACGACCCGGGGGCTCCTCCAGTCGTGAAGATAGGGAGCCATGGAAGAGCAGTAGGCGACCGCCACGTCGAACCGCCGCTCGCGGCGGAGCCGCCGGATGGCGCCCCTCAACCCGCCGCTGCGGAACCACCCGGCGGAAAGGGGTCTCCCCGTCAACGCGCAGACGGCACCGCGTAGGGCGCTCTCGCCCGCACTCCGGAGTCGCCAGGTCACGGAGGCCGCCCACCTCTCGGCCGCCTCGACGTGCACGATCTCCGACTCGTCGTCGAGGAGACACGCCAAGTGGACCTCGTGACGCGAGGCGATTCGCCGCATGAAATGGTGCGAGCGGATCTTGTCGCCTTTGTTCGGAGGCTCGGGGATCCTCGGGGAGAGGAAGAGGATGTTCAATCGGCTCCTCGCGGGTCCGGGGCGGCAGGAGGAAGTCTAGCCCACATATCTCACCAGGTCTCTGCTGCTGCTGCGGCCGAGCCGCTCTCGGCTTCGTCGTCGGCACCCTTCCGCCCTGGGACGGGGCTACGGCCCCGCCTCGGCGAAATCACGCCATCTCCTCGCCAGAAACGACGATCCGCTGCCTCGCGACGAGCCTGGTGAGAAATGCGGGCTTGTCCCGAACCGCTTCCCGATGCACCGCCACCCCCCTGAAGGGGATGCCGAATCAGGAGGAGATGCGCATCTTGCTGCGCAGGGTGTTGCGGCTGATGCCCAGGGCGCGGGCCGCCTGCACCTGGTTCCCACCGTAGGACTCGAGCGCCGCCTCGACGACCGCCGTCTCCACGGCGCTGAGGCACCCATAGTAGATCCCGGCGGGGGACGTGGGGGAGTCTTCGGCGAGCAGCACGCGCGCGGCCCTCTTCGCCGCTCCGCGCAAATCCACGAGCACGGAGCGGCGGACGTCGTCGGCCCCCGTTCGACCGGCCGACTGCAGGAACGGGAAGTCCTCGAGGTCGAGAGTCCCCGTCCGGTTCAACACCACGGCCGTCTGGATCGCGTTCTCCAGCTCTCGAACGTTGCCCGTCCAGGTCTGCGCCTCGAGGAGCGCCTGCGCGCGCCGCGAGATGCCCCGGATCTCGACTTTGGCCTGATGCGAGTACTTCTTCACGAAGTGATCGATGAGGAGCGGCAGGTCGCCGGGCCGCTTGTGGAGCGGGGGCAGAAAGACAGAGACCACCTTGAGACGATAGAAGAGATCGACCCGGAACTCGCTGCGCTCGATCGCCTCGACGAGACTCTTGTTCGTGGCGGCGATGATTCGTGTGTCGGAGCTCAGCGTCTGCTCCCCACCGACCCTCTCGAACGTGTGCTCTTGGAGCACGCGCAGGATCTTCGACTGGGTGGCGAGGCTCATGTCTCCGACCTCGTCGAGAAGGATCGTGCCTCCGTGGCAGAGCTCGAACTTCCCCTTGCGCGAGTAGGCCGCTCCGGTGAACGCGCCCTTTTCGTGCCCGAAGAGCTCGCTCTCCAGCAGGGTCTCCGGGATGGCGGCGCAGTTCACGGCCAGAAAGGGCTTCCCCGCGCGCCGGCTGTTCTCGTGGATCGTTCTCGCGACGAGCTCCTTGCCCGTGCCGCTCTCGCCCTGGACGAGCACGGCCGCATCGGACTTTGCGATCCGGCCGACCATCTTGAAGATCTCGATCATCTCGGGACTGCGCCCGATGATTGAGCTCCGCGAGGACATGCCATCCGCGGGGGGAGCTATTCGCAGGGGCCGAGACGCGTCGCCGGCGAGCCGCAAGATGTCCTGCACGACCGCCAAGAGCTCGGAGGGGTTAACGGGCTTCGCGATGTAGTCGTACGCGCCGCCGTCCATGAAGCCGATGGCGCCCTCCGTCGTCCCCGACGACGCCAGCACGAGAACGGGCACAGGTCGCGTTCCCTGGCGCGCGACGCGCAGGAGCTTCAGGTCGGCGGCCTCGGGCTCGTTGCTTCCGGCGATGACGAGGGAGGGGGGGGTCTCGAGCATGGCGCGCAGCCCCTCCTCCATCGAGGCGGACTCGCGCACCTGGCAGGAGAGGCTCTCCAACGCTCCCCGAGCGCGAGATCGATAGCGAGCGTCGGGCTCGATGATCAAGATGTTCTGCATGGGGCGCCTCTCCCGGACTCCGGCCGAAACCGAACCGACGCGACCAAGCTGTGCAGTTTCCGTGCCACGCAAACGCAGACCAGAGTCGATCAGATTTGCCGGCAATCGCTCCGATTCGCCCACGGTGCGCAAAGGGCTTTCGTGCACCCTCTCGCATTGTGCAACCGGAATGGTGTGCAGTCCGCGAGGCGGGCGGGGTAGGCTACCCGCGAGCCGCGAATCCGATCCTTGCGGATGACCGCGGATCCGGACATCATATAATGTCGCGAGAACCCAGGTCTTTCCCTCCGAGGAATCCGATGGAAGCAGACGGTCGTCAGCTCGCATTCATTGTCGGTCAGTACAAGAGCGGGACCACCTGGCTCGTGAACCTTCTCAGCCTACATCCGGATCTTCGCGGGCTGACCGAGACCCACGTGCTCCGGTACGCGCTGGAAGAGGGCCCTCAGGCCGCGACCCACGCCCTGTTCCGCAAGGTTGCCTGGGCGGGGGGAGGATGGCGAATGCTGCCCCGGCACCGAGCTGCAAAGTGGACGCGACCGCTGCGCAAAGCGCTCGGCCTGGCGCGGGGCCAGTCGTCGCTGAGTGCGGCGGAGCGACCGACTGACGTCCACGACCTGTCCCTCTGGGATCAAGGCGCACTCCGGCGTCGGCTTCTGGCGTGCGACTCAGCCGAAGAGACGATTCGTACGTTCTATTCCTTCGTTTTCGACCGGCTGCGCCCACGCGCCTATCTCGTGGACAAGACGCCGACGAACGTCCCCTACATCCCGAAGATTCGTGAGCTGTTTCCGAAAGCCAAGCTCATCGTGGTGCACCGGGACGGTCGCGACGTCGTGGTATCCGACGAGTTCCATCTCAAGCGCACGTATGACAGGACGGAAGCGTTCGAGGACAGGGTCCTCAAGTGGCGGCGGGCCATGGAGCTCGAGGCGGAGTATGCCAACTCTTACGGAATCTTATCGATATCGTACGAGAACATGAAACAGCGACCCCGCGAGGTCGTCGCGCGGCTCTTGGACTTTCTCGAGTTGCCCATCGCGGAACCCGTACTCAACGATATGATCCACCGCTCTTCCTTCCGGTTCGTTACTCGCCGCAGTGAGGGCAAAGGGAGTTCGAGCGACTTCTATCGTAAGGGTATTGCGGGGGACTGGATCAACCACTTCTCCGACGAGCAGAAGGAGCAGTTCAGCCGTCTCGCCGGAGACCTCCTCGTGGAATTCGGCTACGAATCCCACGCCGACTGGAGGCAATGGGGCGAGCCCCACGCCGGGTGAGATCGAGCCGCTGTTTCGTCCGCAATGTTCGGGTCACAACTGTCCAGAATCGGTTCGAGAATCTGATGCCGAAAGTCTTCGGTCGCGGCATCATGGTCTTGAAGTGCCGAACCGCACGAAGCACGACCTGCAACCGAAAGGACGAGACATTGGTGCGCCGGGCTCTCCTGTTACCGGGGCGAGCTGGCTCTTCCGAGGACGCGAGAGCCTCTCAAGAGGACAACGGTCTGCCATGCCAGCGCCCACCAGGTAGACCCGCATCCCGCTGCGGTATCGGCAAACAGGACACCCTGAATGACCCAAACCCTTGGGCATTTCCCGGGACCTCAGTCCATGAACTGGCGATGCCACAATTCAATCCCCACCGCCACGCCGAGGAGATGCGCGTGATCCTTTGCCCCTCCGACGTGCTCTCGGAAGACCCTCCGCAGCTCGGTCATGTTGAAAATATCTCGCTCTACGGCCCGCCTACTGAAGATGATCTCCTCGATGGCTTCTTTGAACTGATTCCTTTGCCAGTCTCGAAACTCAGTGTAGTGACGGAACCCAGGGACACTGAGCCTCCGCAGGACCGCGGTCGCCTTGGCGATGACGAAGACCCGCAGAGGATTCGCGTCCAGTGGCGCCCCGGTGTTCGAGTCGGGGACCTTGACCATGGAGGGCTGGCATCGGGTGACAAGCTTGCGCTGGATCTCTCCCCTCCAGCGCCTTTTGGGCGGGATTCGTAGCAATGCAGACAGGAAATCGTAGTCCACAAATGGCATCCGGATCTCGACCTGACTCTTGAAGATGGTCAGGGACAGAACCGAGAACCTGCGGATGTACGAGTCGAGATAGAAGTACAGGAACGCGTCGGGGGCGGCCATAGTGTCAACTGCTCGACCACACGTCTCCTCCAGGGAATGAAAAGCAGCGTCCTTGACCAAAGGAAAGTAAGCGGGGGAGAAGAGGTCTTTCCAATTGACATCCGGCGTCACCAGGTTGGTCTTGTAGAACAGATCTGTCAGTATCTCGTATCGTCGGGTCAAACCGGCGGTGAGTCCGTTTACCATTGAGGGGAAGGCCAGAGAAGCCTTGGCCATCTCGCCGCCGTGCCCACGGAGGAGGACCTTGAATCTTCCTTTTCGGAAGTACTCACATGCGAGCATTTCAGTGCCCTCGACAGGAACAAACATGCCGTCGCTGAGCCTGATCATGTCGTTCGCGATGGTATGGTAATCGCCGAGATAGTGAGCTCCGAGCTCGACGAACTCGTGGCGGGTTCCTGCAACCCTGGCGATACGAGAGGCCAAGAGCTCGTCCTGGCATCCCTTGAGCCCAAGAGTGTACGAGTCGAGGCCCTTGGCGTCGCCCTCGAGCGCAGCGAGAATGGAACGAGTGTCCAAGCCCCCCGAGAGGGAGAGGCCGAGGACGTCGCGATGGCTGACGGCGCGTTTCCGTACGGCCTCCACAAGCCGGTCTACGACTTCATCGTCGGACACTTGAGTGTCATAGGCCCCCCTGGGCACGAAGAGGTCGTGGTAGTCCCAGTATCTGGATATGACGAGTCTGCGTCCTCGCAGGTCGAAGCGCAGTACCGATCCCGGGGGCAGGAGGCGTATCGATCGGAAGAGGCACTTGTCTCCAAGAGGGAAGCCGTAAGTGAGGCAGTCAGCGATGGCGGCATCATCCCGAGTCCTGTCAACACCGGGGACCTCGAGGATTCCCTTGACCTCGGTACAAAAGGCGAGGTTCTTGCCGGTCAAGGAATAGTAGAGCGGGACGAGGGCGAAGCGGTCGTTGAAGATCTTGAGCACCTCTTCTCGGACGTCATAGACCAAGCAGTTGAAAACCCCGTTCACTCGCTCAACGAATCTCTCTCCGCTCTCCTGGTAGAGTGTGGAGAGATACCGGGCGTCGGTGTGGCCGGTTGTATTGTCGTAGAGCTCGCCGTCGATCATCACCAGGAGTTCGCCCTCTGAAGTTTCGACCGGCTGTGGGTACGAGTTGAAGATCCCGACGTGCACTCTTCCGAAAGCCACCCCCCGATCGATATCGACGTAGGCGTCGCGGTCGTCGGACTTGTTGTAGGTCATGGTGCCCGTCATTCGGGCGAGAAGCTCGGGAAGATCGTGACGGTGGTCCCCCACGGATATGCCGGCCAATCCGGGCATGGCACAACCTTTCGGTTGATATGGGACATTGCTACATCTCATATCGGTACCACGCCTGTTCCTCGAGCTCAAGTGTCAAAGCGAGCGGATGGTTCGACGTTCCGACCGGCGTGCAAGGTCGTGAAGACTCGTGAACGAGGAGCCATCTCTGCACGCCAAAAGGCCCGGTGCCTTCCTGGCGAACACCCAACGGCTTCCGGTCGACCGCCGGACCGGAGCCGAGACCTCGCGCGTCTCTGGAGAATCAGAATCGCACCAGAAACGTCACACGGACGAGGTAACCCGAGAGAACTTTGAGGAGTTCGGCAAGGGGGGGGCGGACCACCTCAATGACGTTGTCCGGGCACCTCCGATCGTTGCAGAGGTTTCCCCACGTGGTCGAGAGCTCTCTCCGTGGGCCCGACGTTCAGGATTTCGCCCTGTCACTGAGAAGACATCTGGACACTTGCGGGCTTCTCGGCAACGAACCGTCTGATGACTTCGACCCGACTGATGGCGCCGAATCGAGGCGCTCAGCCGCGGGAGAGAATCACCCATCGCTCGGCCTCCTTGCGCCGGACGTGTCACAGGGGAAAGGCGACCCTCGAGGGATTCGAGAATCTGCGGATTACTACAGGGTCACCGGGCGAGCCGAAGGGAGTCCGCGGGCAAGAGGTTCTCGGCCACGAGCCACTTCGCGACCGCGTCGCCGGCGATCCGGTGCCCGAGAGCGTTTGGGTGCACATGGTCTCCGCGTCCGATGCGCGTATCAGCTTCCGGGTAAGCCCGGTACGTCTCTAGCAGGTCCAGGACCCGGAATCCTACGGCGGCCGCGGCCTCGCGCACCTGAGAGTGCACGTCCTCCCAGGGGTAGTTGTCGAGCTGGAAGATCACAGGGAAGATCACCAGGCCAACGGGAGTGCATTCGGGATCGGCGAGCTCACGGATCTTGCCGAATGCCGCGACGACGTCGGCCCACTGCTCATCGCTTTCATGGAGAACGCCGAAGTAGTCGCGGTCGATGTAGTGCGAGCTGTCATTCCTGCCGATCGCCACCTGCAATCGCCAGATCAGACTGTCGATCAATCGGACGGAGTGGAAAACGACGCTTGACAACTTGAGCATTTGCTTAAACTTGTGGAAAGCGCCCATGTGCTCGCGGCGTTCGCGTGCGCCCTGGGAGCTCATGCCCGGTTCGGGGTCGTTAAGGACGTAGCCCACCAGGATCAGATCCGGGTCGTACTTCATCCCCTCGACCTCCAAGAGATGGGCCTCCTGTTTGGTGTTGAGCGCCCCGATGGCCAGCATGATGACCTCGAAGTGCGGGGTGCCACCGCCTTCATTCAGTCGGTATTCGAGCTGCTTCGCCCAGACCTCCTCCATCTTCACGCCGTGACCGTTGAGGACGGAGTCACCGAGGATGACGAGCCGTACCGTACTGTCTGGCTTCTCGTACTCGTGGCCGTGGTCGCGCCAGCCGTGGGCGTTGATGCGATAGGGGATTCCGTTGTACACCCACTCGGAGCCGGGAACTAGCCGGAAATCAAGAATAGGATCGTCGACGGGCTCTATGTGATCGATCTTGCCGATCCGTATGCCGTAGATCCCGACCGCCCGAAGCACGACCTCGGCAACGACGAGGCATACGATCAGGGTTCCCGCAAAGAGCGCGGTGTCCGCCAGGAACGTCTTGCGCTGAGTCACGGTTCCTCCTGGTCTAGGTTCAGGGCAAGTGTCGGACGATGATGAGATCGCCCACCTCATCCTGGACCGCTGCGACTGTCATATACAATGGCCGCCAGAGGGAGCTGGCGATAGCGAGGAACTCGAAGGTGACGGGGGCGCCACGGGAGAGAATTCCCGGAGGAACGGCGACGTCGTCGTTGATCGTGGTGTCGTCCGGATCGGGGAATAGCTCGCGGCGGCAGGTACCGATGGTTCGGTCACGGGTAAACCGGCGATGGAGGCGGCTCTCCTGCCGTTGCGGGTATCTCTGGAAACGGCTGTCCTGGCGTTGTCCCGCCCCCAGCCCCGTCACCGGCCGAAGTGTCCGATGCCGCCGGAAGTCGCTCCCCAGGCCCGGCCGCCGGCCCTCATCGCGCCCAATGCTCCCCTCCCAATTCGCCGGAACATAGCACCGTGGCTCGATCAGGGCCAGGGATGAGGCTTCTTCGATGCCGACCGGGATCGCCTCCTCCTCCAGAGCGGTACCCTCGGTCTCCTCCGGCTGCGTCCGATTCTCGGGACGCCCGGTTCCGGTAAGCTCGAACCGGTGCCGGACGCACTCCGGAGAATGATCGTAACGTTTCGCCCCACTCGACGATCGCCACGGCAGCGCGCCTCAGTGCTTCCGGTGGTGCCCGGCCGGACCCGAACACCGACCTGCGACGATACGGAATGACCATGGTGACGATATTGGATTGGTTCTCGCCGATTGGTCACAACTCCGAGTCACGCCGGACAAGGCCCCGCCGACCGGGAGGAAGTGTGTCCCGGCGACGGGGTGTGCAATGGGGGGGGGCGAGACTCGATTCTCCAACGGGGACGGCAGGCCCGACCTACGAAGGCCGCCTCGATCGCCGGAAAGGCCGGCACCGGCTCCCTAGGAAGGAGCCCCGGCTCGGCCCGGGAGAGCACCCGTATAGTTCCTTCGTCGCCTTCTCCTCCAAGCTCCATGGATTCGTACGGGGCATCATGACGGTGGCGCCCCGGCCAAGCCGAGGCGCCATCGATCGGGGTCCGGGAGGATGTCCATCGTCGGAATCCCTCCTTCCGGACCGCTCGAATTGTGCCGTTCCGGTCTACCGCAGAACCGTGACCTTCCGGGTCACGGCGGGGCGATCCGCGATCTGCAACCGCACGAAGTAGATCCCGTTCCCGACCAGCTCGCCGAAACGATCGCGGCCGTTCCAGTGTGCCGTCCGGATCTGGCCCGGCGTCATGAGCCCCCGGAAGAGCCCCCTCACGCTGCGGCCGGTAACGTCGTAGACCATCATCTCGGCCCGGACCGACTCGGCTCCGAGCACGGCGGGCGCCCGGAAGTCGATCCTCGTGACATCTCCTCCGGGAACGGGATTGGGGTGTGGGGTGCCCAGAAGATTCTGCAACGACATCCAGTATTCGGGATCGAACTCCACGCTCTCCGACGGTGGACTCTCATTGGAGCTGACGTCCCGGGCGACCACTTCGTACTCGTAGCTCAATCCGATTCCGACGCCGTCGTCGAGAAACGCCGTTTCGGTGAGCAACCCGTGGTTGATCGTATACCATGCCCCGGTCGGTTCCCCGTCTTCACCGATCGGGCGACGGTGCACCTCGTAGCCGGCGAGATCGTTCTCCGAGTTCGGCATCCACTGGAGGGCGACACCGAACTCCTCGTCGAAGTTCGCGATGTAGAGCCCGTCCGGCGCGAGCGGGGCCGTCGAGTCCAACGGGGTGCCGTCGGAGAACAGGAAGTCCCCCTCGGTCTCGGTGACGTTTCCGCTCAGGTCACTCAGTGAGAGCCGCCAGTAGTAGGTCGTTGAGGCGGACAATCCCTCGAGCAGCGCCAGGTGCATGATCGCCGGCTGATCGGCGGAGGCCAGCGGGATGGAATTCGACAGATCGTTCGGATCGACCCCCCAATCGAGGGTTCCGAAAGACGGCTCGTCCGTGTAGAAGGTCAGCAGCGTCTGCGAGGAGGTGCTGACGATGACCGGATCCGTGACCACGGGAGGATCGAAGTCGGTCTCGACCAGAAACGAGTCGGCGTCGCTGACGGTCGTGTTGCCGGACCCGTCCGTGACGTGCACGCGAAAGTGGATGATCTGGCCGTGGGAGATCCCGACCAGCCGGTGATTGTGACTGGTGGAATACTCGGTGGTCTCGTCCGTGCCCCGGCCGAAGGACGGTGTCATACCCCACTCGACCCACCCGACGGCCGGCTCGTCCGTTCGCCACGAGATCAGCGCCATGGTGGCCGAGGAGTCGACCGAGACGGAGGGACCGGCGATGATGCCGGGCGGCGTCGTGTCGGTGCTCTGGATGTCGATGTAGTCGATCGCATCCGTCAGCGTGTTGCCCGCGGCGTCGGTCGAGCTCACCTGATAGTGGATCCGTGACCCCGCGGAGAGACCGCTGAGCTCCAGATCGTGCTCGATCGTGAGCAGCGGATCGCTCAGAGTGTTGGCGAGCGGTCCGGAGCCCGGGTAATCAGCATCCCACCGGACCTCCGAGGTGGCCGGTTCGTTCGTCGACCAGGTGAAGCGGAGCGTTCCGGGTTCCGACTCCTCGACCGAGACATTGATCAGGATCGGTGGGTCCTCATCGGCGGCCGTCGTCACGGACGGGGAGTTGGACAGGTCCCCGACGTTCAACGCGTCGTCTCGCGCTCGAACCGAGAAGTAGTAGGTGGTCTCGGGCTGGAGTCCCGTGACCGTCATAGACTCCGAGGAACCGGCCGTCTGAGGAGACGGTGCTCCCGTCACCGGAGTGGCGTCGCTCCAGGCGCCCTCGTCGTCAATGGTCGAATCCGAGCGGCGGACGAGGTACATGATCGCCCGTCCCGACGAGCCGTCGTCGCCGGGGGCCGTCCATGTCAACTCGACCTCTCCCGTCGCTCCCGGAGTTGCTCCGAGATCGGTGACCGGATCGGGCGGAATCGAGTCCGGCTCGGACGGGGATCCGCCGACGCTCCACACGTGAACGACCGGACGGGGGTCGTATCCATACATCTCGGTGATGTAGAGATAGCCGCGCTCGCTGTCGTAGGCCGTGCCGGCCACCTTGATCTTGCCTCGGTCCAGTTCTCCGTCGTACCCGAACAGGTAGGGACCTATATCGACGACTTCGTACGGCTGCGGTAGATCGGCGTTCAGCTCACCCCGTGCCACAGCAGCGAGGTCATCGGGATTGTACAGAAGTATCACCGACTTGTAGTAAGAGGACCAATAGCCACGACTTCCGAGCTCAGGACAGTTCGGCGCGCACTCACTGTAGATGGTTCCGTCGGCATAGCCGTACCAGCAGTCGCCATATCCCTTTACACCGACGATGGCAACGGCCGTCCTCTCCCCGTGAATCCAAGCCCCTCCCCTCCACTCGTCGTCCTCGCAGTGGCCCTCGAGACAATTACCGCCGTTGCCTCCGCCTTCGCAACTCTCGCAGAGGCACGCGAGGTACTCGTACAGCAAGAGCGGGGTGGCGTCGAGGTTGTAGTCCTCGGGCGGGGGGTTGCCGTGGTTCCAGGGTCCGAAGGCGATGATGGTCGGTCCGCTCGACCACTGACCTCCCCGGAACCGACCACACGCAAGCCGCTTGCCCGGAACGTACTGGTCCGCCCATTCCTGCGGAATCGTGAAGATGTACTCATTCGTGTTGAGGGGATTGATCTCGTTAGGGTCACCGACGAACCATGATCCTGCCCGCTGGGGGGAGCTGAGATTTGTCTCGAACCAGCCGTGGTACGCGTTGAGATCGTACTGAAAGTGCGTACCGGTGGCATAGTGAAGCTTCGGGGTCGTTTGGGCACCTTGGGGAGGAAGGTACTCGAGACCCTTCAACTCGATGTCCCAGGTGATGATGTCTTCCGGTTCCTGCAGTATTTCGGCACTGTGCAAATCGTCGGGGTCTCGGGAGTTCACCGGTACCGGGATGTTCACCTCCCAGACCAACGGGTGGTGAACGTGACCGGTCCCGAACAAAGACCCGGGAAACCCGTCGTCCGGTCCCTGGGGATCTCCGTCCGGTCTGTAAGCCTTCACCCCCTTGGTATAGGTGAATTCACGCCCCGAAGGGAGCAGAAACGCGCCAAGATACTCCATGTCCTGGGGTTGCAGCAGCTCGCTCTGGGCTGTCGCACTCGTCGCGTGTCCCAGCATTGTCATCGAGGCGATCAGGAGAGAGAGCCCGAGAGCTCTCCGATATCGCCAGGCACAGAGATGCACGATACCGACCTCCGAGAATCCGCACGGCTCGACGCGTCCTCGCCGTGCCAATCCTGCGAATCCTCTGTTGAGTTGTGGACTGCGGAGGTTCCCGTCCGCCTCCGAGCTACGAGTCCCCGCATCCGAGTGCAAAAAACATGCCCTCCCTGGCACCCGTTGCACCCCGGCCCCGCGGGGCCTGTGAGTGCTCGCGTGCGAATTGTGAGGTGCCCGAAAACCGAGAATCGGCGCCGCTCGAACCGGCATTGCGGTAAACGGGGGCGATCTCTCCCATTCGAGGTGCTTCCCGATCCCCCGCGGCGGGAGATCGCAGAGACGCCTCTCGCGCGGGCTGTTTCGTTTGCGCACAAGCCTGTGATGTGATTGAACAGCGGTCGGGCGTCAGCGGAACCGAGGATTCCGTGCCGGCTCCTCCCAGGAGGCACCCAGTCCCCGTGCCGGCATCAAGGTTTTCAGATCATGAACAGGATCCCTGAGTCACCGTGCGGGACCATGCCGTTAGCAACAGCAACTCAGGGATCCCGGCCGCTCACTTGTTGATTTTGGAAACCCAAGTCGGAAACGTCAAGCGGACTGATGCAGAATCGACCGATCCGGTAGGCAATTGCCGCCATCCCGCATACGAATCCGATCTCGAGCCGCGACGAACACCTCAACGGTAGATCCCCTTGAGGGCCCCCCACGACCTTTTCAGAACGGGAGACGGCCCGGCTGCGATCTCGTCCGCTCCGAGCTCGATCCCGCTTCCCAGCGGCCGCAGCTCGCCGTCGAAGTCGTCCGTCACCTCGGGCAGCGCGATCCCTTGGTTGACCACTTGGGGAATTCCCTGGCCGGCCAGGTGGAGATCACCTTCTGCGGGGTTAACGAACCAGTCGCTGAGGGAGCCGATGTAGTTGACCTCCACGAGTGCGCTGCCGCCATCCCTCGAATGGATGGCGTCCGAGAGACCGCCGTTCTTGAGAATCAGGTTGTTCGAGATGTGCACGTCCGTCGTTCCGGGCCATCGGTAGGATATGGCGGCCGGGAAGCCGTGCTCCTGGTAGATCGTGTTGTGGTACACCTTTGCGCCGGGTGCGTTCTCGAGCTCGATCCCGACGTCGCCGCGGCTTCCATCGTGGTAGATCATGTTGTTGCGGATGACTCCGCCCACGTGTCCGCGGTCTCCCAGGCCGTATCCGATCCCCCGATCGCAGTTGATGATGATGTTCCTCTCGGCGAGGGTGTATTCGCTACTCGTCCAGAACTGGATCGCATGTCCCGCCACCCTCGACTCGGGGCTGCGGATTCCCCGGAAGGTGTTTCCTCTCACCGTCCAATTCCGGGCAAAAAGGGCGTCGACTCCGCCGATGTACCACTGCGGCCCGATTCCCGCCGTGTATTCGAGCTCGCAACCCTCGACCAAGCCGTCCTCGGAGAAGCCCCCGCTGTAGTCGGAGCTCACCTTCACCAGCTGCTCACCGGCGTCCTGGATCCGCAGGTCTCGGAGCACGACCCGGTCCGCGTCGAAGGGAGGCTCCCCGTGGACCTGCACGGCATGGGTGCTGACAAGGCGGATGGTCAGAGTCTCGAGGGTCACGTCGTCCGCGGCGATCTGGAACGCCTGGGTCACCGCCGAGTTGTACATCCCCTGTCCCTCGATGATCACGGCGTCGCGGGAGCCGCTCATTCCACGGACGGTGACTCCGTCCGCGCGGATGATGAGAGCCCCGGAGTCCAGGGTGTACGTTCCATCCGCGACGAGAATGGTCGAGTCTCCCGTCCCGCTGTTCGCGTTGTCGATGGCCGAGTACAGCTGACCGACCGTCGTCACGATCTGCTGGGCGGAGGACTCCGCGAAGCCACCCCCCAGTAGAAGTGCTGTCCCAAGGATGCTCCCGACGGTCTCCGGAATCACGGTGCGCGTTCTCACAGGCAGCTCCTGCTCTTTCGTGGGGAGGGATGACGGCGGGCTCGGGGTCGCCAGTCGCTCGGGATAGTAGGCTAATCGACCCGAACCGATAAGGGGTTTAGGCACGGCGGGATGACGAAACGTGCGGCGCTGCGGCAATCGAGCCGGGCGGTGAACGGCTCGCCGAATCCGGTTGCCCCACTCACCCTTCCTCACGTTCATCCTCCGGCTGAGGGTTCAGCTCGGATTCACCTTGCACCGATAACTCCCCTCAGCAAGGGTGAAGCACGCTCAGAGCACCTCCGAGAGGAGCCGAGCCTGCCGCGATCGCGTCTCGTCATACACCGTGCTCAAGGCGAATACGCATGCTATCGTCTTCCCCCACAAGATCCCGGGAGAACAACATTGCAGACTGAGAGCGACCGAGCCTCCGGCAGGCTTCCCTGCCGAGGCGTCGGGCAGGGCGGGCGTCCCCCACCGGATGGCCGGCCGGTACGGGTCCTTCAGCTCGTGCTGAGCCTCGAGCCGGGGGGAACGGAGAGGCTTGTCCTCGAGATCGTGAAGCGTCTTCCCGCCCCCTTCGTCTCCCTCGTCTGCTGTCTTGATAATCCCGGCGCCTGGGCCGAGGAGCTTGTACCCGAGGCGATTCCGGTGATCCCGCTTCGGCGCCGGCCCGGGTTTCGACCCTCGCTGGGCTGGCGGATCGCTCGCTTGATCGATTGTCATGGAATCCATGCAATGCACTGCCACCAGTACACGCCTTTCGTGTATGGCTCTCTGGCGAAGCTCCTCCGCCCGGGCACACGGCTCGTTTTCACGGAGCACGGGCGCCTCACCGACGCGCCGATTTCCTGGAAGCGCCGGCTCGTGAATCCGTTTCTGGGGCGGATTCCCGA
The DNA here is from genome assembly GCA_025774805.1 of bacterium. Classification (GTDB taxonomy): domain Bacteria; phylum ARS69; class ARS69; order ARS69; family ARS69; genus JALGZR01. The sequence goes on along the minus strand of JALGZR010000001.1, from coordinate 31,856 downwards.
AAGGAGCTTCGCGGTCTGCCAGGAGTTGAGGGGATTCCTACTGGCCGAAGGGTTTCCGGGGAGCCGCCTGGAGGTGGCGTACAATGGTGTCGATCCTGGACCGCCGGCCGGCGAGGGGGCTCGGAAGGAGGCCCGGCGCCAGCTCGGAATCGGGGAGGATCGCTTTGCAGTCGGGACCGTGGGGCGTCTCGATCCGGTCAAGGACCTTTCCACCCTGATCGAGGGTTTCACCATCCTGGAGCGGGAGGCCCCCGGTGCCGTCCTCCTCGTCGTGGGGGAAGGGCCGGAGCGAACACACCTGGAGGAGCTCGTCCGGGCGCGGGATCTATGCGATTCGGTCGTGTTCAGCGGGCATCGCACGGACGTGAGGGATCTGTTGCCGGCCCTCGATCTCTACGTGAACAGCTCGCTCACTGAGGGTGTCTCCCTGACGATCATCGAGGCGATGGCCGCGTCCCTGCCGGTCGTCGCGACGCGGGTAGGAGGGAATCCGGAAGTCGTTCTGGACGGACTTACCGGAGTTCTCGTGCCGGCGCGGGATGCGGGAGCCCTGGCGCGGGCGATTCGCTCCCTGGCGGAGAACGAGGAGCGGCGTCGAGCTTGGGGTGCCGCGGCACGTCGTGTGGTCGAAGAGCGTTTCAGCTTCAATCGGATGCTGGACCTCTACATCGCCGCCTATCTCGACCACCGTTGAACCCGGAGCGAGGACCATGTGCGGAATCTGCGGTGCGGTAGCCGTCGAGGGGACACTCGATCCCGAGATTCATGCCGCGCTTCCGGCCATGACGAGCACTCTCTCCCACCGGGGCCCCGACGAGGACGGATTCCATCAAGACGAACGTGCCGCGCTCGGTCACCGCCGGCTCTCAATCATCGACCGCGCGGGCGGGCAGCAGCCTCTCGCGAACGAGGACGGGTCCGTTTGGATCGTGTTCAACGGTGAGGTCTACAATCACCAGGACCTCCGACGGAAACTGACCGCCCGCGGACATCGCTTCCGGACCCACTCGGATACCGAGGCGATCGTCCACGCGTACGAGGAGTACGGCGAGTCGTGTGTGGAGCATCTTGAGGGCATGTTCGCCTTCGCGATCTACGACGGGCGCAGAGGCGACCTCTTCCTGGCGCGGGATCGCCTGGGCAAGAAGCCGCTGTTCTACGCGGCCCTCGGCGGAGCCGTCCACTTCGCGAGTGAGATCAAAGCGCTGCGGCAGAGCCCGGCCTGGGACGGTGAGATCGACCCGGCGGCGCTCGAGATGTACATGCCGCTCGGTTACATCCTCGCGCCCCGCACGATCTATCGCCACGTGCACAAGCTCGAGCCCGGCCATACCCTTCTCCTGCGGGACGGAGCCTTCCGGATACGGCGCTACTGGGACGTCACCGAATTCGACACGGACGGGCGGCACGAGAGCGCCATTCTCACGGATCTGGAGGAGTCCCTGGGGCAGGCGGTCGCCGCTCGGCTGGAGAGCGAGGTGCCGCTCGGGGCTTTTCTATCGGGCGGAATCGACTCGGGGCTCGTGGTGTCCTGGATGGCGGCTTCCCTCCGCCAGAGCCCCCTGACGGTCTCGGTCGGATTCGAAGATGCCGAGCACAACGAGCTCGACGCCGCGGGTCGGGTCGCGCAGCGATTCGCGACGAGGCACCACGCGATCACGCTCGAACCGCGGCTCGACGGCATCCTCGAGCAGATCGTCGACGCATTTGACGAGCCCTTCGCCGACTCGTCGGCGATCCCCACGTTCTTCGTGTGCGGCGCGGCGCGGCGGCACGTGACCGTCTGCCTCAGCGGCGACGGAGGCGACGAGACCTTCGGTGGCTACGACTTTCGCTACGTCCCCCACGCCCTCGAGTGCGGAGTGCGACGCTTTCTGCCCGGAACGCCCGGCCGGAGCCTCGCGCGGTGGCTCGGAAAGCACTGGCCGCGATCTCCAAGGCTCCCCCGACCGCTGCGAATCGGAACGCTACTCGAGAACGTGGGCAGATCCCCAGAGGACGCCTACTACGCGGACCTCACGTTTCTAAAGTCGCACGACGCGCGTCTCGTTCTCGGGCAAGATCCGGCCCGGGACCCGCGCCGCGGCGCGGGGTACGCCGCGGTCACGGAGCCGTACATGAGCTGTCCCTCGCCGAGTCCGCTTCAAAGGGCACAGTACGCAGACTTGAAGATCTACCTGCCGAATGATGTTCTCGTGAAGGTCGATCGGATGAGCATGCAGCACAGCCTCGAGGTGCGCTGTCCCATTCTGGAGAGGCAGGTCGTGGAGGCGGCCTTTCGGGTGCCGACGGAGCGCAAGATGCCCCGACTCCGAGCGAAACATCTGCTCCACCGTCTCGCGGAGATCCGGCTGCCGCCCGAGAACCTCGGCCTCCCGAAGCACGGCTTCACCGCTCCGATCGGTCGGTGGATGGTCGGCGCCTTCGCGGATCGTTACCGGGATGAGGTGTTGGGTCCGGGGGCAAGAATTGCCGGCCTGCTCGATCAAAAGGTCCTGAGTCGTTGGTTCGAGGACCATCGCCTGAGACGCGCGGACCGCTCCTATCCCCTGTGGGCGGCCTGGATGATCGAGCTCTGGGCGCGCAGAACAGCGTCCGAATCGGACGTGCTCGTGGTCTCCCCCCAAGGGTGAGGGCTTCACATAGTCGCGGGCGCTGCTGAGTGTACAGCCCAACATTCGAGAGGTAGAATCGTGTCCGATTGGACCCCCGCACCGACGCGGACCCCCCTGTCGGGAACCGATCGGCGATCGGTGGTTTCTGTCGTGAGTCGGGGGGAATCACATCGAGTTCCTCTTGGCCGCGCACACGCCCACACCGGCCGCCGGCCGCTGGCGTAGGGTGCGATGTCGATCCCGGAATCGAGACCCCCGACCGACGCAGAGAGCCAGAACGGGCCGGATCGCCGAACGGTGATCCGGAAAAGCCTCGGGTGGCTGTCGCTCGCACAGCTCATCAAGAACCCCTGGGAATTCGGGGTCAGTGTCGCCTTGGCGCGCCTGCTGGCGCCCAGCGACTTCGGCCTGTTCGCCCTCGCGCTGGTCTTCTACGGACTGTGCCAAGTCGTGTCCACGTTCGGTCTCTCGAACGTCATCGTGCAACGGGAGCGCGTAACCCGGCCCTACCTCGACACCGCCCAGAGCATCAGTCTGCTCATGGGTCTCGGCCTGTTCGCGCTCCTGAGCGCTCTTGCGGGCACGATCTCCCAGTTCGCCCAGCAGCCGCAACTACGGAGCCTCTTGCACGTGCTGAGTTTCGCCTTCATCCTGACCAGCTTCACTCAGGTTCCCACCGCGATCCTGACACGACAGATGAAGTTCCATTTGATTTCGGGGATCGAAATCGGCTCATCGGCCGCGTACGGCATCGTCTCGGTCGCAACGGCCGCGGCCGGCTACGGCGTTTGGGCCCTCGTGGCGGGCCCGATCGCTGCCATTCTGTTTCAGGCAGTTGGATCCTCGGTGGCCGCAAGACGGGTGCCGACCTTGGCTTGGGATCGGGAACACGTGTCGTCGATCCGTCGCTTCGGAACGACGTTGACCGCAGCCTCGCTCATGAACCACCTGTCCCGTCACCTGGACTATCTGCTGATCGGACGCCTCTTGGGGACCGAGGTGCTGGGCATCTACAAGCGCGCCTACGATTTGGCCACCCTCCCCAAGGACAAGGTGATGGAAGTGGTGGCCCGCGTCTTTCTGCCCAGCCTGACGGAGATCCGGCGGAACCCCGAGGACGTCAAGCGCCTCACCCTGGCCAAGATCAAGCTCGTCGCATACGTATGCCTTCCCGCGCTGCTCGGACTCCTCGCCGTGGCCGACGGTTTCATCCTCGTGGTTTATGGGGAAAAGTGGCTGCGTGCGGTGGCCCCTCTCAAGATCATGTTGTTCGGGGGAGTGTGTTATGTGCTGACCGCCCTGTTCAGTGTGATCCTCATCGCCTTCGAGAGGCGCCGAGCCATCATCATCCTACAGGTGGTCTACTCGCTCGCGGTCATCGCCGGCGTGCTCATTGGGTCGCGCTTCGGGCTGCTCGGAGTATCCTACGGAATCCTGCTCGCGATCGTCGTTTACATGTTCACGGTGTACCGTCTCGCGCATGGAATTGTCGGGATCGCCGTGGTGGAGTTCGTGGGCGTGTTTCGCCTCCCTCTGCTCCTCAGTGTCGCCATGGCCGCGGCGGTCCTCGGCCTTCCCACGAGCGCGCTGGGGATCAGCGGCGACGCCGCGACTCTCGCGGTGAAGACGGCTGTCGGGGTGGTCCTGTACGTGATCTTCGTGTCTTTCGTCCGGGATCCCGACGTGGTGTCGATACGGCGCGGCTTGTTGCGGCGGCTGAGAATACGCAATGCCTGACCTGCGGGGTGCACTCGGCTGGCGATATCGGGAGCATGTAGTTCCCGCCTTGGACCTCCACGGGTCCTTGCCGCTGTTCATCGCGCGGAAGCTCCGGAACCGGCGCCTGCTTGGTCGATCCAACGTGGTCTACCTCTACGCGGGGCGCGGGAACGCGGGTGACTACCTCTCGCATCTCGGCGTGCGATCCATCGTCGGGCTGCCGGGACTGGAGCTTCTCGCCGGTCAGCCCGGCAACCGGGAGCTCTCGAAAGCCCTGGTCGGGTCGCGCTTCCGCGCCAGGTACCGGGTCCTTGTCATCGGAGGTGGGGGGCTGTTCCAGGAGTGCTTTGGCGAGTTTTGGCAGGTCATTCTCGCGAGTGGACTCCCTTATGCAATCGTCGGGGTCGGGGCGAACCGGCTCGGGGATCAACGGAGCATCACAGACGCCGGCCTTCTGGAGACCATTGTTCGTCGAGCTGCCTTTATCTACGTCCGGGACACGATGACCCGCGAGACCATCGCGAAGTGCGGGGTACGAGAGGAGGTTCCCGTGGGCCTGTGCCCGGCCACGAGCGCGCTGTTCCCCGGTCACTGGCGAGAGGAGTCGAGATCGGGAAACGTCCTGCTGCATGTCGTGCACCCCTCGGACCTTCGTATGGCCCACGGTGATCTCGATAGAGCACGCGAGAGCGCCCGCGCGATCGCCCGAGAACTCGAGCTGTCCTACGTTGAAGAGGACAACATGAGCGCCGACGTGGAGGCGGTCTTGAAACGGTACCGGACAGCGCGCGTAGTTCTTTCCAGCCGGCTGCACGGTTGCATCATCAGCTATGCGACGGGGATTCCCTTCGTTCCCCTTCGCTGTGACGAGAAGATCGAGGCCTTCCTACATACGCATTGCCCGGCGATCAAGGCCGTGGAGATCGAAGCATTACACAGGCGCGAGGCGCTCCGCGATGTGATTCGCGCAACGCTGAACGCGTCCACGTCGGATAACCGTGACTATCTCGAACGGGAGGTGCGACGGAACACCGAGCGGGGTGAATGGATCCGGAGGCAGATCATGACGAAAGCGTGGCAGGCCGCGTCGTGAGAATCGGCATCGACGCCCGGATGGTCCTCCGTCCGCTCCGCGGTATGCCACACTATGTCCTCGGGATTTGCCGTCACATGCCGGCTCTGCGTCCCGACCACCGGTTCACCCTCTTCATCAATCGGGAGTACCTCCACAACGACTCCCCGGCGGCTTACGATGAGAGGATCGAGGCTCTCGCAGACCCCCCGAACGTCGAGCTCGTGAACATGAACAGCGAGGGGGAAGTCTGGTGGGAACAGGTCCGGCTGCCGCGTGCAGTCCGAAAACTGGGCATCGACGTTCTCCACATGCCGGCGAATCGAATTGCGTTCAGGGCGGGGGTACCGGTAGTGACGACCGTGCACGACGTGATGGAACTGAGGTACATGCGACGAGAGCAGACCGCACCGCCCGGGGCCGACCTGAGGACCCGGGCCTACTTCTGGCGTTGGCGCGCGTATATCAGGTGGACCTACCGTCGGGGTTTTCACCGCGCGGCTCGCGTCATCACGGTCTCGGACAGCTCGCGACGCGACGTGGTAGAAGTGCTCCGGATTCCGCCGGACCGGGTCGAGGCGATCCACCACGGGCTTGAGCCTCACTTCCGGCCGAGGGCGGACTCGGATGGGGGGACGCTCCCCTCGCGCCGTCACTGCCTCATGTTCGGTGGCGACAGCTATCAGAAGAACCCGGCAGGGGCCCTCCGCGCTTGGGCGGCCGTTCCGGAGGAGTTGAGACGTCGCTTCCCGCTGCGAATCGTCGGGTTTCGTGGTCGAGAGAACTCGCCATTGTCAGCCGCCCTGGTGGAGCTTGGACTCGGGGAAGAGGTGACGGTCACGGGTTGGATCGACAATGAACAGCTGGTGCGCGAGCTGCAGGAGGCGGCAGCGCTCCTGTTCCTGTCCCGGGAGGAGGGATTCGGTTTCCCCGTCATAGAGGCCATGGCGTGCGGAACGCCGGTGGTCAGCTCGAACGTCGCCTCGCTTACCGAGATCGCCGGAGGGGCCGCCGCCGTTGCCGTTGCTCCGGACGACAGTTCGGGAGCGGCCGCGGGAATCGCACGGCTTCTCTCCTCTCCCCAGGAGTGGTCGGAGGCCGTTGCCCGTGGGCTGTGTCGAGCGGCTGAGTTCACCTGGGAAAGGTCTGCCGAGAGGCATCTGGACCTCTACGAAAGTGTCGTTGGAATGACATGAGGCCGGGCAGTGCGTCCCCTGCCTGCCGGGGCGTCAGTCCACGCCCAGTGCGCACTTGAACAGCTCGCGGTAGCAGTGCATCAGCGTCGGATCGTGCCACAGGGAACGTGCATACCACCCGAGCGCCGTCCATCGAGCAACCGGTTTCGCCCGCCAGGCCATCGTTTCCCAGACCTTGGCGATTGCCCGTCGAGCGACCGCTCGATCGAGGTCGCGGGCGCGCGGGTGGGCGAGAGCTCGTTTGAGAACCCGGAGTGCGCCATCCTTCATTTGCCGGTAGTTCTTCTCGGTCTGCCACGGATGAACGCGGTAGAGCGTGAGAGGCTCGGTGAGACCGACCATGACTCCACCCCCGGCCGAGAACCGCAGCCAGAGGTCCCAGTCCTCGCAATAGCGCAGGTCTTCTTCAAACCCTCCCAGTTGACGAAACCGGTCGGTGCGGAGGATGACGCTGGAGGTCGTCACGAAATTCCTGCGCAGCAGAGACTCGAACAGACAGCCTCTATCGGTCACCACACTGCGGTACCTATCGCGCGAGGACGAGTCGCCGAAGATCTCGGTCCCCGTATGAACCAGGTCGATGTCTTCACCGGCGATCTCGAGCTGGCGCTCGAGCTTCTCCTCGCGCCAGAGGTCGTCGGCGTCCAGAAACGCGAGCCACTCCCCGCGAGCGACCTCCGCACCCCGGTTTCGTGCGCTGCTCGGCCCCGACGGCTCCTGATGCAGGACCCGAATCCTGTCCCGGTAGCCGGTCAGCACCTCGGCGGTCCCGTCCGTGGATCCGTCGTCCACGACGATGATCTCCAGATCGTCCAACGTTTGAGCTAGTGCGCTGTCCAGCGTCGCCGCCACGAACGGTGCGGCGTTGTGCGCCGGGATGATGACGCTCACGAGAGGGTTCATCGCTCACTCTGCTCCCGCTGTCTTCACTTTACGGCAGGTGGCGGACGATCGGGGGTCCCAGCAGGCGGGTCAGGGGGAGCGGCAGCTTCTTCCAGAGGCCCACGGCCAGACGGAACTTCGGATTGTCGGGATTCAGGCCGGGAAGACTCCCGCCCTCCGGGAGCAGGTACTCCCAGCGAAGCCGCGTCGCCACCGCCCCCCACTGCTTCTTGAACCGGTAGGGTCCCGAGCCCTTCGTCGAGCGGCCGAAGCAGAACTCCTTCACGCCCTGTCGGGCGGCATGGGAGATGGCCTCCCAGTAGAGGAGCATGTTCGGCGACTGGCGGAGAAACTCCCGGCGGGAGGCCGCCCAGTGGATCTCCGTCAGTGCCGGCCCGGCCACGCAGATCCCGGCCGCCGCCACGACCTTTCCCTCCGCCTCCACCAGAGTCAGACGGGCGTCCTCGGGGAACTCACGAAAGATCTCACGAAAGAACGCGCGGTCGTAGACCGGCGTTCCGAGATCACGCATGTTGCGCGCGAACACGTCGTAGAAACGGTCGAGCTCGGTGACCGGATTGCCCTCGCGAACGGTGAGACCCCCCTTCTCCGCCTTGCGCACGAGGTTCCGTACCTTGGCGCCGATCGCCTTCCAGAGCTCCTCCTCTTCGCAGTCCACCGCCATCGACATCGAGACCTTCGTTTCGCGAGCCGGGAGATCGGGATCGACCCCCTCTACGTGACGGAGCTCGCAAAAGGTCGATCGCGTCTCGGCGACCAGGGCGCGCGCATCTTCGAGAAGCGCATCCCGCGCCCGGTCGGTCGCGGTCAGGAGACCGCCGCGGTTCAAGAAGGGGACCGAGACGAGGTACCGGCCGAAGACCGGGTTCGCGAAGGCGACGAGCGGCAATACCCCCTCGATTCCCGCGTTCGATCGGGCGATCCGGTAGAGGGGGCGCTGGCGAAAGGCCTCGTGGATGACCCGACCCCACCCGCTCCGGTGGTAGTGAGAGGCACCCGGGCGCGACGCAACAAACGCGTCCCACTCCGCTTCCGTCGCGGGCGTCAGCGCCTCGACCCGGACGGCCTCCGTCTTCCCCGTCTGCGCGGACTCCGGCGGCGCCACGTTCACCTCGCTCAAGCCTCTCTCCTCGCCGGGTCGACCCCGGCGTCCGCACCCGCTTCGACCCGATCCGCGTCTCGACGGCCCACGGGCCGGGCGGGCGCCCCGACCGCGAGCGAACGTGGCGGAATCGCCTTCGTGACGACGCTGCCCGCCCCGATCACCGAACCGGCTCCCACGTCGGCCATGACGACGGTGCGGTTTCCGATCCAGCTGTCGGCACCGACCGTGACCCGCGTGAAGGAACCTCCCTGCTCGCGGATGGGGAGACGCGGGTCGTCGTAGCGGTGCTGACTCGACCCCGAGAGCACGTCCACGTTGGACGCGATCAGGACGTCGTCCTCGATCGTGACGAGCCCCAGCGTACAATTCGTTCCGATGTAGACCCGCCTCCCGATCCGGGCGCCTCGCTTCGAGAAGATCGTCCCGAAGGAGATGCAGCAGTCGTCCGAGCACTCGTCGAGCGAGAGCCGGTAGAACTCCCGGCGCACGTACTCGCCCAGGAATCCGGGCCAGAGCGACACGGCCTGACTCGCGCCGTGGAACGCCTTGTCCGCGTCGACGAAGAGGGCGAGCAGCCGCCACATCGCCCAGGGGGGCAGCGCGAGCAATCGCGTGGCGCCGCGCAGGATCGCCTTGGCCAGCTCCTTCACGCGTTCGAGCCTCCCTTCCCCGGCGGGGGGATCATCCTCCGCAGGGAATCCTCCACCAGTTCGGCCGTCCTTTCCCATGAGAATCGACGGCCTTCCGCCGAGATCGCGTCCCGGTCCCACTCCCTCGAGAGGGCTTCGGCGATCGCCCCCGCGAGCGTCGCGGGCGCCACGTCCGGGACGAGGATTCCGACGTCGTCGCTCGAGACGATCTCCGGGGTGCCCCAGACCCGGGTGGCCACGACCGGAGTCCCGCTGGCCAGCGCCTCGAGGAGGACGTTTGCACGCCCCTCCTTCTCGCTGGCCAGGCAGAAGGCGTCGGCTGCGGAGTACCAGGTCCCCAGCTCTTCGTGCGGCACCGCGCCGGTGAGCTGCACGGCCTCCCCGACGCCCGCCTCCGCCATCGCGCGGCGAATGCCGTTCGTGAAGTTCCCCTCTTCGCCCGGGGCGCCGACGATCACGAGCCTCGCTCCCGGATGTGCTTCGCGCACCCGCGGCCAGGCCCGGATCACGTGGTGGAATCCCTTCCGCTCGACGATGTGACCGACCGAGAGAACCACCTTCCCGTCCTCCGGCAGGCCGACGCGCCGGCGGGCCTTGCCGGGGTCACGCCGCCGGAAGCGCTCCGCGTCGACTCCGTTGCCGACGGTGATCGTGCGCTCCGGATCGGCGCCGAGAGCGATCGCCTTCTCGCGCAGGGCGTCGGCGACGGCGAACACGGCATCTGCCTGGCGCACGGTCCAGGCCACCTGCCGTCGGCGAACCGGATAGCGGGGGAGATCGCTGATGTCGTGGCCCCGAAGCGTCACGGCCACGGGCACGTTCAGCAGCCGCCCGAGGAGGATCGCCCCCCAGCCGTCGGGGAAGGCGAGATGGGCGTCGAGGCGATCGAAGGGAAACGTCCGCCGGAGTTGCCGCGCCAGCCACCAGCAGGTGAGAAAGAGGAAGGCCCCGTCCAGCGGCTTGAGGAAGCGGGGGATCGACAGAAAGCGGGGGTAGTGGACCGGGATGCCGTGGCGGGTCTCACGGCGGGGAATCGTGGCGCGGTGGCGGTAGCGGGCCAGCCGGCCGGCGAGAGGAAACCATGGGATCGGACAAATCACCACCACCGGGAAGCGCTTCGCCATCGCCCGAATTCGCTGCTCCACGAACACGGCGTGCACGGGCTGACGAGAGTTCGGATAGAGCGTCGCGATGGACAGGACCTTCATCTCACGGCGCTCCGTTCCGTGAGCGCTTCCCGGCAGAGCGCCGAAAACTCCTCCGCTTTGTGGTCCCACCCCTCCTCGCGCACCGAGGCCGCCCGTTCGGCGCGACGCGAGTCCCCTTCGGCCAGCGCCTCGGCGAGCGCGGAGAGCCATTCGTCGATCCCGCGCGCGACGCGGACCCACGGCCGATACGGACGGACCTCGGGAATCCCGGTCGCCACGACGGGTCCGCCCGAGGCCAGATACTCCCGCAGCTTCAGCGGGTTGATGCGATTCGTCAGGGTCGACTCGAGGTACGGGAGCATCGCCACGTCGAACGCGCGCACCACCGCCGGAACGTCGGGGTAGGGGACCGGCGGAAGGAAGCGGAGGTTGGGGCGTTCGTCGAGCGGTCCGGGCGGCAACTGACGCGGGCCGACGAACACGAAAGTGACGTCGGGGCGCCTTTCCGCGAGTGCCGCGAGCAACTCGACGTCCAGGCGTGCATCCGCGAGGCCGGTGAATCCGGCGATGGGGCGGGGGGCCCGGGCCAGCACGTCGGGAACCTGCCCCGTGCCCTGGCGGAAGCTCTCCCAGTCGACTCCGTGGCGGAGGAGACGCACCCGGGGATGCCTCTCCGACTTCGCATCGAAGAGGGCGGAAGACGACGTGATCACGAGATCCACGTTCTCGAGCAGCTCTCCCTCCATCTCGAGCATCGCGGCCCGGTCCGCCCCCGGCCACTCGGAGAACTCGTCGACGCAGTAGTAGATGGTCGCAGCCTCTCCCAGCCTTCCCACGACACCGGCGGCATTGGGTATCGTCGTCACCAGGAGCGGATCCGAGAGCCCCCGATTGCCGAGGGCCCCTCGGATCTTCTCTACGAGAATCCGCGTGTTGAGCCGACGGAACGGCCGCCAGCGATCGAAGGGGGTCATCACCGGACGCAGGACCTCGACCGGCGAATCGTCCTCCGCCCTCCCCTCCGGGGCCTGGCCGCGGCTCAACCACTCCCGCAGCTTGCCCGCGGCCCGACCGAGATCGGCGCGGGAGAGCGTGGGCGTCCGTGTCCCGACGGTGTTGATCCAAAGCACCCGGTTGGCGGGAGCGATTCTCCGGAACAGGTGCTGGCAGCTCGAGGGATGGCGTCCCCAGTCGTCGGAGAAGACGATGAAAGCCTGGCCTCGGATCATGCTCTTCCTTCCGCCGGAAACGTCCGGTGATCGGTCCCCGCAACCCCGAACGAGAGGAAGACATCTCCGAGCCGCGGTCGGCTCCGGTTCACGCCGGCACCATCTCCGGCTCGGATTTCCTCGGCTCGACCGGCGGCGCGGTCGCCCTTCTCACCAAGGCCTCCCGGACACGAGTCTCCGTCACCCGATCGAGGATCTGGACCATTCCGACGAGAAGATAGAAGAACTCGAAATCCTCCATCGAGAGGAAGAACCCGCAGACGAGATAGCCGATCATCGACACCAGATACGCGTTGGCCAGCATCTCCGCGTAACGGGCGCTCTCCTCCGGGAGAAGGGGAATCCGTTTTCGTATTCTCCGGATCGCGGTCATCGTGAAGAGCACGAGGAATCCGTAGCTGGCCACGGCGGCCAGACCGCACTCGGCCCCGATTTGGACCCAGGAGTTGTGTGCCACCCGCGGCTGGTGGACGGAGTAGTAGGGGAACGCCTCCAGGTAGCGATTCAACCCGACGCCGAAGAACGGATTGTGCACGGCCATTTTGATCCCGGCCTCCCATGACTCGAGGCGGCCCTCCGCCGACCGGTCTCGCTCGTAGTTCTCGATGCTCCCGATGCGGTTCTTGTACTCCTCCCCCGCGAGGAGCGCGAAGAAGACGAGCCCACACGCGATGATGGCGCCGCCGAGCTTCCGGTTTCGCTCGCGCAGGGCGATGATCGCCATGGTCGCGGCCAGACCGAGAAACCCTCCCCGCGAGAACGTCAGCATGACGGTGTGGGCCATGATCGGAATCAGCCCGATCAGTCCGATCTGGATGAATCGGCTGCGCGTGGTGCGCATCATGTACCAGACGAAAGGGACACCCATGACGATGACCATGCTGAAGGCGTTCTCGTCGTAGAAGGCGGCTCCCGGCATCCCCGGCCCGTGCACGATGTTCCATCCGTCGAGGAAATACCTCTCGTTCCCCCACCAGCCCAGGTACCCGATCGAGACGATCAGCACCCATGCCAACCAGTAGAGCTTCTTCTCCGACGTCGTCAGTCCGATCAGCATGAAGTACATGATGAACATCTTGTTGTAGTAGTCCATCCACTTCGGCTCGGGTCCTCCGAAGTCGCCGTAGAGCGTGGACAGGAAGATCGAGAGCCAGAGCAGCAGAATGAAAAAATTCTGCCGGCGCATCAGGAAGCCGAAGTCGGGACGGACCGCATACTGCAATCCCGCGGCAACCAGAGTTGCGACCGAGATGAGGAGGGTGAACCGCGCCTCCTTGAATCCCCAAAACGTCTCCTGAGGGCGTATGAACGCCATGAAGTAGTAGCCCACGACCCCGATGTACGGCTCGGCGAGGACCACGATCCCGCCGAGCATGGACGCGAAGATCGCCAGGGCCGGCCGGAGGTCGTAATTGAGCGCGAGCCAGGCGGAGACGACCGCGAGGCCGGCCGCTGCGGCCGGCACCACGAGCGTCCGGGAAATGATTACCCGGGGCACACGGTGGAAGCGGAACGGGCTCAGGGGTTCGATCTGGCCGAAGCGGCGCCTCTCCAGAAGCCAGTCGGCCTCGGTCGCGGATCTCCGGCCGGCCGAGGACGGACCGCGGAGTCTTTCCTCGGGGCGAGGCCCCTGGAGATGCCCTTCACTTCCGCTCACGGTCGGCTCCTGCCGTGATCCGTCCGGCCCGGGCGGGCGCAAATCCGAGAGTCCGAAAGACGGAGACCTGATCCGGCAGCTTCAAGGTAGCACGGGAAATGCTCTATCTGCTACATCTGCTACCGCTCGCTCCCGAGGATAAGAACGTCCTCTTTGTCGACGAGATCAAGGACTATTCCGCTGCGAGTCCGGGAGGAAGCCGAGGGGGCGATCCGGAATCGCCCGTTCGTCGTCGGGAAGCCGGAGCGTCGAGGATCGGCGGAGGATTTCCCTCCTTCTCTACTTCGACCCCTCTTTCGGATTCGTGTCTTCAGCCGATTCACGCGACGAAGGGGTGGACGACGTGCGAGTTCTCGAGAATCCGCGTTGGCGAACGGGGCCGGTGAACGGGGGAGAACCAGGTCGGCTCCGTACTGGCTCGGAGTCCCTGGGGGGAGGTAAGCTCGCGGTGGTCACGTCGGATGTTCTTCCGAATCGGAGGGACCCGTCCGGTCGAGGAGGTGCGCGATGTCAGGGTGGCTTCGTCGGCTCGAGGCTCATGGCGGGCCCACCACTTGCGCGCCGCCCCGGGTTACGGCGGGTCGGAAGACGGGAGCCCCATGGTTCGGCTCCTGACCGAGGCGCTTGATCCGCTTCTGATCTTCTTCGTGCTGACGGCCCTGGCCCTGGTCCGCCTCTGGAGCGGGCCGGCGGAATCGCGTCGACGGTTGAAGTGGGTGACCGTTTCCTTCCTCGGCCTCGCGGTGGTCTGTCTCCCGGTGGTCTCGTACTTCGCCGCCGGATCGCTGGAGTGGCGCTACGAGCCGCTGAATGACCGTCCGGCCGACGCGCAGGCGATCGTGGTGTTCGGCGGCGAGCTCCTCCCGGCCAACGACGTGCGACTCGAGGCCGAACTGGGACGAGAGAGCATCTACCGCTGTCTGCACGCGGCGCGGCTCTACCGGGCCGGTTCCCCCTGTCCCGTTTTGGTCAGTGGGGGCGACGTCGATGCGAGCCGTTCCGGTCCCACGCTGGCGCGGTCGATGCACGACTTCCTCCGAAAAATCGGCGTGGCGGGAAACGACCTGATCCTCGAGGAGCGTTCACGAAACACTTACGAGAACGCCGTCGAGAGCGCCAAGATTCTGCGCGAACGCGGAATCGACCGGATCGTGCTGGTGACCGACGCGATCGATCTGCTCCGCGCGGATCTCTGCTTTCGGAGGCAGGGGTTCGAGCCGGCCCTCGCGGGTACGAACCACCGGGCCACCCGCCGGTCCTGGCGGCTGTCCGATTTCCTGCCCAGCTCCCGAGCCGCGACGGACGTGGGTCGGGTCACCCACGAGTGGCTCGGCATCGCCTGGTACCGGATCCGCGGCAGGGTCTGAAGAGGCGTTCTCTACCTCCCCCTCTGATTGCCGCCGGTTTCCGGGTCCGTAGCGGCGGCTCACGTCGGGCCGACCGGACCGTCGGATCTCTCTCGCCTGGAATCGGCTCGCCCGGCGGATGTATGCTGGGGGAGGACCTCTGGCCCGCTTTTCTCACCCGGCTCGTCGCGAGACTGTGGATCGTCGTGTCTGACGAGGAGGTGCGTCTTGTTGCGTCGAATTCCTTCCGTGATCGCGGCCCTGGCCGCCATCCTGCTCGGGTGCTGGCACTCGCCGGCGTCCGCCACACCCTACTGGACGGCCGACGATGACCGGAGAGCTCGTGAGGCCTTCGAGGTCGGCGAACGACCCGAGCTACCGATTCTCCCGCCCCAGCGGGACCGCTCGAACTACCTTACCGATCTCTACGCCGCCACTTGGTTCATCGTCTCGATGCAGGTCGCCGATTCGCTCAGTCCCGACTACGGCGGAATTCGGGAGGGCGAGCATCTCCCGGACGTCATCCAGACCGACAACACGTCCGAATCCATCTGGATGTTCTCCCGCTACTACGAGTTGAGCGGCGACGCGGCGATCCTCTCGCACCTCAATGCGTCCTGGATCTACGTCATGAACCACCCCGCGTACGACGAGGAGGGCTCGTCCTTTCCCGCGATCGGGTACTACCGCTACTACAACTGCGGCTGGGCCGTGCGCGCCGGCATGAAGTACGAACAGGTTTTCTCGGATCTGACGTACAAGGCGTACGTGGACTCCTGTGCCAGCTACCTGGCCACCCACACTCTCAATCTCGACGGGGACGATTTCAATCAAGACGTGAATCCTCCGGTGCTCGCCTGGGGCGCCGCGAACCTCCGGAGGTACGGAGTCATCGAATCGGACTCGCTCTGGTCGGCGAGGGGAGCGAACCGGGGGAACCGCGCGAGGGAGTGGGTCGAGGCGGATCCGACGATCCTGGGCACCGAGAGGTGGGCGATGTCGGGGGGTGCCGTCATGTGGGGCCTGCTCGAGTCGTACTTCGACGCGAATCCGGCCGAAGAGGCGAGCTGGGTGGCGACGTACGCCGCCGACATGGATACCGTGGCCGATCCGGGCAGCTGGGAGAACGCCTGGCAGGGGTGGTACGCCCTGGGGGAGAAGAGGCTCGAGGAGTCGACGGGAGATCCGATCTGGGGGGACCGTCACGAGTCGCTGACGAACTACCTTCTCGCGTTCGACGACACCGACCAGGACGGCGGGATCATGGCGAATCCCGCCGACCTCGACACGGAGGATCAGGCCTGGGTCACCGCGTACCTGGGGTTCATGGGGCTCGATCCGCTCGTCCGGGAGGCCACCTCCGCGCCGCCGTCGCCGGTCGTGTCGGTCGCAGCGTCGATCTCGCTCCTTCCCAACCGACCGAACCCGTTCCTGGCGGCGACGACGATTCCCTTCCGGCTGGAAGCGGACGGACACGCGACCCTTCAGGTCTTCGACGTGACCGGGCGCCGGCAGGTCCGGCTCGTGGACGGGGCTCTGTCGGCCGGAAGCCACGCCGTCTCCTGGGACGGCCGGGACGGGCTCGGCCGAGCGCTTCCGTCCGGCGTGTACTTTTGCCGGCTCGAGTTCGACGGACGTACGGTGAGCCGAAAGATGCTGCGGATCCGGTAGGTGATCGGTTCTCAGGGCCTCCGGACCCCGGCCGGTTCCGTGTTTCAGGAACCTTCCCCCTCCCGCTCGGTCGCGAACACGTCCTCTTCCGCCTCGGCGGGCGCCCGCAACCCGACCGAATCCGCCTCCGCCTTCCTCCCCTCCCGGATTGCGTCCAATCTCGCCTGCCAGCGGGTCTCGAGGGTCGTGGTGGTCATTCTCGTTCGGGCGAAGAGCGCGTCGCGGAAGGGAGTTCCCGCGACGGCGTCCCGCATCACCCCCTCGAGCCCTTCCCGGCCGTGGATCGCGGTGATGAACTCGGCCAGCGAGGCGGCGAGGATCGGCCCCTGAGGAGTCCGGAAGAGCTTCGGATCGAGCATGTCCTCGTACGTGGGAACGCCCCGCTCGAGGAGAGTCTCGCGCAGCCTTCGCTCGAGCTCCGGCCCGGAGGGCTGCGTGATGGCGTAGGCGATCCCGTGCGTGAACCAGCGCGGGGTCTCCGTCGCCACCGGCGCGAGCTGCATGATCGCGACGTAGCGCAGGGCGTCGCGCATTCCGGCCTCCTGCGGCAGCGCCAGGCTCCGGCCCGGAGTCTCGAGGTAGAGGAGTTCCTGGCCGCGGATCGAGCCGGTGACCTGCACGTGGAGGAACTCGCCGGTGGCGCGCTCCAGCTCGGCGTGATCCCGGTACAGGCGCACGCGGAGTTTTCGGGGCTCGAACCCGAATCGCTCCCCGAGCGTTCGGGAGAAGCCGTCGATGACCGTGGCCAGCTCCTCGGCCATCATCCGGGAGGCCCGCGGGTGCTTCAGCACGACCAGATCGTTCTCGATCACCCGCCATCCCTCCTGGGAGACCGGACCCGAGGGGGCGAAGCGCGTCGATCCTCCCGACGCCAGTGCCAGAACGACCATCCAGGCGAGCCACGGCACCGCACCGCCGAGGAGACCCTCCTTCCATCCCACCCCCCAGGATCGAAGGCCGCGCATCACCCACACCGCGGCCAACAGGAGGAAGGGGTTCGTGAGCGAGAGAACGGCGCGGTCGAGATGCCCCCGCGGGCGGAACAGTAGCGAGAGGTTGAGGGGAGGCTCCGGCCGATCCGTGACCAGGACGAGCGCCGCCTTGACCAGGAAGTTCACGCCGACCCAGAGGGAGGCGTACGCGACCAGGGACACGAGGAGTGGATACGGAGTGCGGGCGGCGCCGAACCGGAGGACGAGCCAGCTCACGGTCGCGGTGAGGGCCACGAAGAGAACCGGCGCCAGGAACGAGACCACCAGGACCAGGAGGCGATAGGCGCGGACGAGGTCGGTCTCGGTCGACTGGGAGCGTTCCAGGAGCGACGGGACGATTCGCGGGAGAGCGGTCCCCACCGCTGTCTGCGAGTAGATCATCACGCAGGCGATGAACAGGAACACCGGAAGAACGAAGTTCGGCTGGGCGTCGATCCCGGCATAGAGACGTGCCGGGCGGAAGAAGTCATTCACACGGGCGCGAAGCGGAATCGCCTCGAGCTCCGTCAAACGGGAACCTCCACCAGATCCTTCGTCACCGGCGTGAGGATCTCCGGATCGCCCTCCGTCACGAGCACTGTGTCTTCGATTCGAACGCCTCCGACCCCCGGCACGTATACGCCCGGCTCCACGGTCAGGATCATGCCCGGTGCGAGGGTGAGCTCCGACGCCTCGTTGATGCCGCCGCCGTCGTGCACGTCGAGACCGATCGTGTGACCCGTTCCGTGAATGAAGCGCCCCGCGAACTCCGAGGCGTCGATGACCGCGACCGTCTCGCGATGGAGATCGCGGGCGGCGGTGCCGGATCGCGTCAGCGACAGGGCGTGCCTCTGGGCCTTGCGAACCACGTCGAACATGGTTCTCTGCTCGGGGGTCGCATCTCCGTACATGTACATCCGCGTGATGTCGGAGCAGTAGTCGCTGAGCATGGTCCCGAAGTCGACGAGGACCATGTGGCCGGCGATCAGGGTGGTATCCCCCGGCGAGTAGTGCGGCTCCGATCCGTTCGGGCCGAAGCACACGATCGTATCGAAGGCGACCTTGCCGCCGCGCCTCTGGATCGCGTGGGCGATCTCGGCAGCGAGCTCGATCTCGGTCATCCCTTCCCGCAGCATCGACGGGATCTCGGCCGCGACGTCACTCGTGACCTGACAGGCGCGCCGCACCCGCTCGATCTCGTGCTCGTCCTTGACCAGGCGAGCCTCGATGATGGCGTCGCCGACTTCGACGATCTCCGCGCCCGGAAAGAGCCTCTCCAGCACGCGGACCTTGGACAACACGATCGCCCGCTCGTTCACCCCGATCCGCTTCGGTTCGCCAAGGACCACCGAGAGGATCTCGTGGCGGGCGGCCGAGGTCTCGTAGGCCAGGATCTCGCAGTCGTGCGCGGTGTGCGCGCTCTCCTCCTCGAGATTGGAGACCACGAGCGTCGGCTGCTTCCCCGGTCGCAGGACCGCCGCGCACCCCTCGTAACCGCCTCGAGTGACCCCGGAGACGTACTTGAACGTGCTGTCCACGAGGTGGGCCTCGCCGTTCATCAAAACGATCGCGTCGAGCTCCTGATCGAGAGCCTCGAAAATGCGATCCGAACGCTGTCGCATGGAATTCTCCCCTGCGCGGGCGCTATTCGATCTCTGTCGAGACGGCCGAAAGAAGAGAGTATCAGCGCCCGTGAGCGACCCGCAAGGGTTGGCCGCGATTCAGCTCCTCCAGGGCCCGCACGGCCTCCGGGAAGCCGGGGGCGCACCGGAGCGCCTCTTCGTAACCGAGCCGGGCGGCTTGCGGCTCTCCGAGGCCGCGGTAGCAGTCGGCGAGCCGTGTCAGGACCCCCGGGTCGGGTCCGCCCCGCCGGAGCCGGTCGTCGTAGGCGTCGAGCGCCTGCAGGAGCAGGGTCCGCGCCTCGTCCGCCCGTCCGCTCCGCCGCGCGATCAGGCCGCGCCGCAACGCGACGATGGGAGCGCTCGGAAAAGCGGCGGCGACCCGGTCGTACAGCGTCTCCGCCTCGTCGTCCCGGGCCTCCAGGAAGGCCAGATGCGCGCGCAGCCGCACGGACTCCGAACCATCCGCCTCCCCCCGGGGGATCTCCGCGAGCACCTGCCGCGCCTCGGCCGTCTCGCCCGTGGCGAGCAGCGCGCGCGCGAGCCGCAGGCCGAGAGTCGGGTCGTCCGGGCGCCGCCCGCGTCCTTCGCGATAGACCGCCACCGCCTCCGCGGGTCGGCCGAGCTGCTCGAGCGCCGCCCCGAGCTCCTGCCGGGCGGCGCGCCGCAACCCCGCCTCGGGCATGGGGACGCGGGTGCCGTAGAGCGGCGAGACCCGTGCGAGCTCCAGGTGCTCGACCGCTTCCTCGACCCGTCCGTCGCGGAGCAAGAGCTCTCCGAGGAAGAGCCGCGCGAACGGATCTGTCGGGACCGCCTGCACGGCCGCCCGGTAGACGAGCTCCGCCTCGCCGTGCCGACCGCGCTGCCACTCCATCCGCCCGAGCGTCACCCGGACATTCTGGAGGATGTCGGGCGAGGAGTCGGGGGGCGGATTCTCGACGCAGGCGCGGGCGACCCGGAGGCCCTCGTCGAGCTCCCCGCAGAGCGACGCCGCCTTGACGTAGTGGTAGACGGAAGCGATTCCGCGCCGTCCTTCCTCGTACTCCCGCCGGCAGAGCTCGAGATTCCGCCGCGATTTCCGGGCCACTTCCGCCTCGCTGGAGTACCCCAGGTGGCGGATCGGAACGTCCAGGCGCTCGATCCTCGTTCCACTGGCGGCCAGCGACGGCTGGATCTGCTCGTGGATGCGACCCGCGAAGCGGTGCTCCGGGCGGGCGGGAAAGACGCGAAGCTGATGACAGCTGCTCACGAAGTCCGGGTTCGGGTTCTCGCTCACGAGACGGAGCATCAGGCCGACGTCTCCCCGCCGCAGCGCCTCCCGGCGGACGGTGCGCAGGTCCGTCACGTTGATACGGTCGTCCGCGTCCACCCACATCGCGTGGGAGGTGTGGGTCTCGTCGAGGCCGCGATTGCGCGCCCGCGCGAAGTGGTCCTCCCAAGGGTGCTCGACGACCCGGGCCCCGAGCCGGCGCGCCGTCTCGGGGGATCCGTCCCGCGATCCCGTATCGACGACGACGACCTCGTCCGCGCCGGCCACCAGCACCGGGAGCAGCTCCTCGAGATTCTCTCTCTCGTCACGCGCGATCAAGGTGACCGTCAACCCCGGAGTCGCCATCGAGGGACCTCCTCCGGCGGAACCGCGCCGGAATCGCGACGCGGTCACGTCCCGCGTCACCCCGAGACCGGGCGGCCCGGTCCCGATCTCTTCACCCCTTCCACATCGGCACCGGCCGGCGAGAGGTTTCGCGGAAAGCGAGCGAAGCTGGCCGGTTCTTGTCGAGATTGACAAGCACGCCGCCACCGGGCCCCGTCGCCCCCCTCCTGCCTGGGGGGTACCTCGCCTCGGGCGCCTCCGGTACCATGGCGATCCCGACCACGCCGGAGATCGCGATGACCGAACCAATGCGGCTCCCCCGGACGACGCCCGGGGCCGCCCTGGCCCTCCGGACGGCTCTGTGGATAGGGGTTCTTCTGGGCACCGCGTCGTGCGGCCGAGGAGGGGACGACTCCCCTCGGGCCGTCTTCCTCGTGGTGGTCGACACTCTCCGGCCGGATCGCCTGTCGTGCTACGGATACGACGAGCACGAGACGACGAACATCGACCGGCTGGCGGCGCTCGGCACCCGCTTCACGGAAGCCCATTCGGTCGCGAGCTGGACGATTCCGAGCATGGGAGCGATGCTGACGTCGCTCTATCCCGGCCAGATGGGTCTCGTCGAGAAGCCCGTGCCGCCCGAGACCCGACTCGAGTGGCGCGAGGCGCGAGTCCAGCTCGAGTACACGATCCCCGACCACGCCTCGACTCTCGCGGAGATGCTCCGCGAGTCGGGATATCGGGCGGCGGGATTCGTGAACCAACCGGGACTCAACGCCCGAGGCGGCTTCTTCCAGGGATTCACCGACTGGTTCTATCCCGCCAGTCCGACCGAGATTCGTGAGCACGATCCCACGCAAACGCTGCCGCCCGGCCGCTGGCCTCCGTTCCTGTCCTTCGCGGCGCACATCGACTCCTGCCTCGTGGAGGAGTTCGAGCGCTGGCTGAGCCGACACCGCGAGCGGCGGGTGTTCGTCTTTCTGCATCTTCTCACGCCCCATCTCCCCTACGTGCCCCCCCGGAGGTTCATGCCGCCCGAGGCGGTGGCGAATCCCACTCTCGTGAGCGACTCGGAGCTGTACGACGGGGAGATCCGCACCGTCGACGCGATGATCGGGGAGGTCGTCCGAACGATCGAAGAGCAGGTGGGACTCGAGCGGTC
Source organism: bacterium (assembly GCA_025774805.1). Classification (GTDB taxonomy): domain Bacteria; phylum ARS69; class ARS69; order ARS69; family ARS69; genus JALGZR01. The sequence goes on along the minus strand of JALGZR010000001.1, from coordinate 10,199 downwards.
GATCGTCGTGTTCACCTCGGATCACGGGGAGGCGATCGGCGAGCACGGGATGACCGAGCACGGTCACAGCCTGCATCGCGAGGTGATTCAGGTGCCCCTCATCCTCGTCGCTCCCGGGATTCCCGCCGGACGCGCCGTCGAATCCTATGTCCGAACGATCGACATCCTGCCGACCCTGCTCGACCTCGTGGGCCGACCTCCGCCCTCCGACCTCCAGGGCGAGAGTCTCGTCCCGCTCTGCACCGCCGCCGGACCCGACCGCACCGTCTTCTCGGAGGCGATGCTGTACGGAGGTACGGAGAGAAGCCTCATCTCGGACGGCTTCAAGCTGATGTACGACGAACAGGAAGATCGAAGCCTCCTGTTCGACGTCGCGTCCGATCCGGGAGAGCTCGTCGATCTCGCCGCGGAGGACTCCGCTCGAGTCGACTCCATGCGAGCGGCGCTGGACGAGCGACACGAGACGTTTCGACGGGACTACCGGGGGACGGGAACGGCGACGGAACCGGTGGAAGCCCTCCGAGCCCTCGGATACGTCGGGGACTAGCCTGCATATCTCACCAGCGTCTGCTGCGTCCGCGGCATAGCCGCGCCTGACTTCGTCGCCGGCGTCGGACTTCCGCCCGGACACCGGGAGCCTTAGCGACCGGACTCCGTGACGTCGGGAAAGAGGCGCTCGTACTCCTCGCGGATCTTCGCGTGCCGCGGGTACCGCTCGATTCCCTTCCGGAAGAACGCGGCGGCCCCGGCCCGGTCTCCCGCCTGGAGGGAGGCGAGGCCGAATCGGTAGAAGTCGTAGAGCGCGACGAGGCCCTCGGGATCGATCCTCTCGAGCTCTCGGCGCGTGCGAAGCGGTGAGCTCCTCGCCTTCTCGATCAGGGTCGGCGCGTCGTCATCGTATCCGACGATCTGGTACACCACCTCGTCGAGGGAGCGTCCGTCCAGGAGGCCGGGTCGAGCGAACACGCCGCTCGTCCCGTCGAGGTAGACGAGCGGCCATCCGAGCCCATCGAAGAGCGATCCCCAGTCCCCGGTTCCGACCCGCGGGTCCCGATGGACGATGGCGTAGTCGATCCGGTACTTCTCGACGATTTCACTCCAGGCCCCGGGGCGGGATCGGCTCAGGATCTCCCGGAAGAACTCCGGTGGGTACGCGAGGGCCCTCCCGTCCATGAACACGCGCCGCTCGGGGAAGAGTCGCCACATGAAGTAACCGCCCTCCCCGTAGTCGTTGTACATGTTTCCGTCCAAACCCTGCTCCTCGACGAACCGGGATGCGCCCTCCGGCACGTGCTTCCAGTTCAGTCCCCACCCGAACTCGAACTCGGGGTGGGTTCGCGCGTCCTCGACCAGGAGAAACAGGGCTCCGGCCGCCCCGACCGGGATCAGAATCCGCGTGACGTTGCGACGGGAGGGGGTCGACCGGCAGCCCTCGATCCACGCGGCGAGTCCCGCGTACGTTCCCGGCAGGATCGAGATGACGAACGTCGGGATCATCCGGCGGGACTTGATCGCCAGGACGAGCCACACGGCCCAGGCCAGCACGTGGAAGTAGTCCCGCCGCCGCGCCCGGGGGATCACGGCGAGCCCCCCCAGAAGCCCCAGCGCGTAAAGGGACTTGAATTCCGCGGGGCCGGCGGGCTGAAAGTCGATGATGGGCAACGTGTGCCGGCTGGCGATCGCGAGGTGCGAGAGTGCGTACAGGTACGGCTTCCAGTGGTAAGGGTTGATCAGAGAGCCGAGAAGAAAGGCGACGAAACACCTCATCCCGAGCATCGCGCCCGGTCGATCCCGAGCGGCGAGCCGGCCCAGCGAGAGAAGACCGATCGTCGCCGTCCCGTAGATCACCCCCGGGTGCAGATTGGCCCACACGGCCGCGATGGCCGCGAGCGCGAGGGGAAGCCGGCGCGCTCCTCTCGCCCAGAGGTACAGGATCCCGGCGACGCCCACGAAGCTCGCCAGGTGGGGTCTCGGAACGAAGCGAAACCGGCACGCCGAGAGCGCGACGACGAAGAGCAGCAGGAACAGGATCCAGTTCGGCCGCTTCGCCGTCCGGCTCGCCGTCCCCGCGACCAAGGCGAATGCGAGCCCGGCCGCGATGATCTGCAGCAGCTCGATGCCGGCCGATCCGCCGACCCTCTCGATTCCGTAGAGCAGGGCGGAAAAGCCCCAGTGGGGCACCTCCCACGGGTATTCCGGATGCGTGTACGAGAAGGTGTTCGTCCGGGGAAGGCCCGACTCCCAGAAGAGGCGACCTGTGGCGAGGTGCAGCCACAGGTCGGAGTCGAATGGCTTGATCAGGGCGAAGAGGCCGGCAGCGATCGCGACCCCGAGCGGCACCATCCGCGTCACGACCATGGAACCGGTCTCCCCACCGTCGGTGTGACCCGGCCGGTCACGAACCCCCGGACGGCTGTCAGAGGCTCACCGTCAGGTCTCGAATCGCGGTCGGATCGTCCGTGACGAACCCGGTCCGTCCCAGCGCCTCCACCAGATCCGGATCGAACGCGCCCGGGTGAGGTCCGCCCTCTTGGACGGTCCCGTCCGGCATCACGTAAAACGGGTTGGGCTCCGGGCAGGTGGCGGTCGAGTCGAGAAGCCCGGCGGCGGTGAGTGCGGCCACTACGTAGTCGCAGACTCCGTTCGCGGTCTCGGCGTCCGGGGGAACGTCGGTCGCCTCCGCCGGAAGCGCGACCATCTTCATGACCGCCTCGGAGCTCGCGTCCGTGCCCGAGACGGCGCTCACGAGCAGCACGGTGGCCACTCCGTCGAACCCCTCGAAGCTGGAGGCGGACTTCGGCAGGAACATCCCGTACCGGACCGTCCAGGTTCCGGCGCTCTTCACGGCGTCGACGCGAAACGTGGTCGGGGCGTTCGGATTGTCGGGGGGCGGCTCGTCCGGCAGATCGATGTCGAGATGGATCGACTTCTCCGAGGCGTCCGCGTTCGACTGGAACGTCAGGGCGATTCCGTCCGGCACGTCCGCTTCGGCTCCCAGAAGCTCGGACAGGATCGTGATCGAGCCGCTCGCGCCCCCGTCCTCGCGCAGGCTCCATTCCCAGCGATCCACCGCCGACGGGGCACCGGAGGGGGTGAAGTCCGTCTCGAAGTTCCGCGAGCCCTCCCCCGCGGACCAGACGAACCGGATCTGGTCCCCCTCGTCGATGAGCGTGACCTGCGTGTTGGGCGGCACGTCGTACCGCGACATCTTGGTGGAAACGTCCTCCATGATCGCCACGACCGTGTCGATCACCGTGACCGCGATCGAGTGGAGTCCGTGGCGCGTGAGACACGCGAAGAGGAGACCCCAGGAATCGTCGATGGTCTCACACGGGCCGGTCCCCCCTCCCTGCCCGGGCCCGGCGGGCGCGACGGAGGAGGGCAGGTCGAGCCGCATCTGGTCCGCGGCGGGGATCTCGAACCCGGAGGTCTCCTCGGGATCGGTGGGGTTGTTCTCGGAGCAGGACCACGCGGCGAGCCCGGCCAGAAGCACGAGGGCCGGCACGACGCGGCGCCGGATCCGCCCTCGTCGGCCCCGAAGCTCGGTTCCCGGTCGGCACCGGCGCCCGGCGGGAAGATCGGGTCCTGATCGTGAGGCGCGCATTTCTCTCTCGGACCTCCTGCCTCAGGCCTGCGGGCTCCGGTTCCGGTAGAGTTGCCGATCGACCACGGCCTGCATCTTCTCCACGTCCAGATCCAGTCCGAGAAAGTCGCGAATCAGCTCGGCGTGTTTCCGGCCGTTCTCCAAGACATCCGAGTATTGAATGTAGAGAACCTCGAAGTTCTCCTTGCGGGAGAGCATGCCTTTCACCTGGAGGAGGTGGTTCTCGTACAGGTCCTTCATCCGCTCGTCTTCGGTCTCCGACTCTTCGCCGCGGCGCTCCAGCATCTTGGCCTGGGAGGCGAGGATCTCCTCGAAGCGCCGCGTCATGAACAGGACGCGGTACCGGTTTTCGCGAGGAAGATCCCGAAGCAAGAAGGAGATGACCTTGATCCCCCTCCCCCGGACTTCCCGGAGCCACGACTTGTCCTCCGTCTTGTCCAGCTCCTTGACGCGCTCCAGCTCGTAGTAGCCCTTCGGGTTGTCCTCGTCGGCGGTGCGGATGCCATCGACGGCGAGCTCCACCCCGCCCGCCTCGAGCATCTTCATGGCCATCGAGGTTCCGGACCGAGGAAGGCCGGAGACGACGATGATCGGTTCTCCGGGATCCCTCCCGAAGAGGCGACGAAGGACGCGGACCATTTGAAACCTCTCCCGGGGACGGAAGCCGGGCGGGAGCGATAACTTGCAGCTAATTGCCGCCCCGAGCCGCCCCGGGCCCGGAACGGCCCGGGTGGGGTCGGCCGGTCGGATCGACTCGGCCGAATCGAGCCCAAGACCCGACGGGACCATGATATCATGGTCGCTTCCGCTTTCGGGTCAAGATACGAAAAACCGCTGTCGAGTCAGGCAACGGGCCCGAATCAGCAGAGGGCTCGTTTCCGGAGGATCGATCCACTTGATCTCGCACCCGCGCCGAACGTCGGGGATCCTCCGACTCCCCGTTCTCCTCCCTCTCGTGACCGCCCTGCTCGGTCTGCCGTCACCCGCCGACGCCTACATCGGTCCCGGAGCCGGCTTCGCCCTCGCCTCATCCTTCATGGTGGTGTTTCTCACGACCCTTCTGGCGTTCGCGGCCCTCCTGGCGTGGCCGTTCCGGACGCTCTGGCGCATGGTGAGGCGTCGCAAGAAATCGAAGCCTCTGGTCAAGCGATTCATCGTCGTCGGATTCGACGGACAGGATCCGCTTATCACCGATCGCCTTCTCGCGGAGGGGCGGCTGCCGAGTTTCCGGAAGCTGGCGGAGTCGGGCTGCTACCACCGGTTGGGAACGACATACCCCTCGATCACCCCCGTCGCGTGGTCCTCCTTCAGCACCGGCACCCATCCGGGCAAGCACAACATCTTCGATTTCCTCGACCGGGATCGTCGCTCGTACCTCCCGATCCTCTCCTCCGTGCGCATCGGAAACGTGGACAGATTCCTCCGGCTGGGCAAGCTGCGCATTCCGCTGAAGAAGCCGGAGCTGACCCTTCTCCGCAAATCGAAGCCGTGGTGGTCGGTTCTCGGGGAGCACAACGTCTGGAGCACGGTGCTCCGCGTTCCGATCACGTTTCCTCCCGACAAGTTCTACGGAGCACAGCTCGGGGCGATGTCGATACCCGATCTGCTCGGAACCCAGGGGACTTTCATTCTCTTCACGACGCGGGCCTCCGACGAGAAGTTCAAGGAGGGGGGAGTGAGGGTGGTGCTGAGCTCGAACGGCGCGGGACCGGACCATTTCGACACGGTTCTCGAGGGTCCGGGGAATCCCTTCCGGGAGGGAGAGCCGCCGCTGCAGATTCCCCTGTCGATCGCGCTCGACCGGCCGGGGAGGTATGCGAACATCCGGATGGACGGGGAGGTCCGGACGCTGAACGTCAAGGAGCTCTCGGAGTGGATCACGCTCTCGTTCAAGGCCGCCCCCGGAGTCAAGGTGAGCGGGCTCTGCCGGATGATGGTCACCGAGATGGACGAGCACTTCTCCCTCTACGTGACTCCCATCACGATCGATCCCGAAAGGCCCGCGATGCCGATTTCCCATCCGTCGTTCTTCTCCACCTATCTCGCCAAGAAAGTGGGGCCCTACTCGACGCTCGGTCTCGCCGAGGACACCTGGGCGCTCAACGAGAAGGTGACCGACGACGCGACGTTCTGGAGGCAGACGATGGACATCGACGACGAGCGTCAGCGAATGTTCTTCTCCGCCCTCGACCGGACGCGGCAGGGAGCGGTGGTCTGCGTCTTCGATGCCATCGACCGGATCCAGCACATGTTCTGGCGTTACACCGAGGACGGTCATCCCGCGGCCGCGGGGATCACCGACCCCGAGCAAGGCGGGGCCGTCGAGGCGATGTACGAACGCAACGACGAGATCCTCGGAAGAGTTCTGGAGAAGGTGACGGACGGTGACGTCCTCGTCGCGATGTCCGACCACGGATTCACCTCCTTCCGTCGCGGTGTGAACCTGAACGCCTGGCTGCTGGCGAAGGGCTATCTCCATCTCAGGGAGGGGGCGGGCGGGTCCTCCGAGTGGCTTCGCGACGTCGACTGGTCCCGGACGCGGGCGTACTGCGTCGGCCTCACCGGGATGTTCCTCAACCTGGAGGGGCGCGAGGCGGAGGGCACGGTGAAGCCCGGGGCGGAGGCCGAGGCGCTCAAGAAGGAGATCATGGCGGGGCTGAAGGGCCTCGAGGACGAGGAGGCGGGCGAGATCGGAATCGTCGAGGCGTTCGACACGAATGTGATCTACACCGGGCCCTACAAGGGAAACGCCCCCGATCTCCTGATCGGCTACAACCACGGCTACCGCGCATCGTGGGACTGCGCGAGCGGGGTCGTCTCCGGTCCCGTCTTCGAGGACAACGTGAAGGCGTGGAGCGGGGATCACTGCGTGGATCCCCGGCTCGTCCCCGGGGTTCTGTTCTGCAACCGGGCCATCGAGAGCGCGGACCCGTCGATCGTCGATCTCGCCCCGACCGCGCTCCGTCTGTTCGGAGTGGAGGTTCCTCCCTACATGGAGGGGAAGCCGCTGCTCTCCCGGGCGTCCGTCGGGAGCTCGGGACGAAAGGGAACATCGTGAAACGCGAGCTCCTGCGGGCCCTCGCGGGGCCGGTCGTCGCAGGCCTGATCCTCGGCGCCGTGGCGGCGCCGACGGACGCGAAGAAGGTCATCGTGCTCGGATTCGACGGGCTCGATCCCGACCTCGTCGAGAAGATGATGGACGAGGGTCGGCTGCCGCACCTCCGCCGAATCGCGAAGGAAGGCTACTACTCGAAGCTCGGGACCTCGATTCCCCCCCAGAGTCCGGTGGCGTGGTCCAACTTCATCACGGGAATGGACAGCGGCGGCCACGGCGTCTTCGACTTCCTTCACCGCGACCCGGAGATGATGTTTCCCGTCTTCTCGACCAGCGTTCCCGACGAAGGGGAGCGGGCCATCGAGATCGGGAAGTACCGGATTCCTCTCTCCGGAGGTGAGCATCGCCTCCTTCGCCGGGGGAAGCCGTTCTGGGAGACACTCGAGGAGAACGGTATCCCCACCATGATCATCCGGATGCCCGCGAACTTCCCCGTCACGGGCAAGGCCACGATCGAGCTCAGCGGGATGGGAACGCCCGACGTGCGGGGTACGTACGGCTCGTTCTCCTTCTACACGAGCGATCGCGCGGAGTTCGCGGGCAAGGACGTGGGAGGAGGCACGATCTACAACGTCCGCGTTCGGAACCACACCGTGAAGAGCCGGCTGGAGGGACCCCAGAACCCGTTCCTCAAGGAGAAGAAACGAGCCCGGGCGGAGTTTTCGGTTCACATCGACCCCGAGGAGCCGTTCGCCTTCCTGCGCATCGGAGGCGAGGAGCACCTGCTCGAGGTGGGGGAGTGGACCGACTGGATTCCTTTCGATCTGGAGCTCCTCGCCCTGTCTCTCCCCTGGTTCGGAGAGCCGCTGAAGATCCCGGTGCAGACGATCCCCGTCATGGGCCGGTTCTACCTCAAGCAGCTTCGACCGCACTTCAAGCTGTACGTGACCCCGCTCGACTACGATCCGATCAACCCGGGCATCCCGATGGCCCACCCGATCTCGTTCGCACGGGAGATGGCCGAGGCCGTGGGGCGTTACTACACCGAGGGCATGCCGGAGGACACGAGCGCTCTCGACGGCGGGGCGCTGACCCCCGCGGAGTTCCTGGCCCAGGCGGCGATCGCGGGAAGCGAGATCCTCGAGGAATTCCCCTGGGTTCTCGAGAAGTTCCAGCGCGAGTTCGACGAGGGCCTTCTCTTCTACTACACGGGGAATCACGACCAGGTCGGCCACATGCTCTACCGGACGATGGATCCGGAGCACCCCGCCTACGATCCGGAGGTGCATGCGCAGTTCGCGGACGCGATCCCGCGGATCATCGAGGGTCTCGACGATCTCGTGGGCTACACCCTGGAGAACATGGACGACGAGACGACGCTCGTCGTCATGTCGGATCACGGGTTCGCGAGCTGGCGCCGGGCGATGAACCTGAACACGTGGCTCTACCAGAAGGGCTACCTCGCGCTGAAGAACCCGGACATCACGAACGATCCCGGCTACTTCATGAACGTCGACTGGCCCCGGACCCGCGTCTACGCGATGGGGATCAACGGCCTCTACGTGAATCTGCGGGGACGCGAGAAGTGGGGCACCGTCGATCCCGCGGATCGGCGCAGCCTCATGGAGCAGGTCGCCCACGAGCTCGTCCGGGAGTTCGATCCCGAGACCGGGTTGCAGGCGATCACGAAGGTGTACATCGCCGAGGACGCGTATCAGGACCGGGGGGCACTCGACATCGGACCGGACATGGTCGTCGGATACGCCAAGGGGATGCGGGGATCGAACGAGTCGGCCCTGGGCGAGTTCCCTCCCGAGGTGTTCATGGACAACTACGAGGAGTGGAGCGCGGACCACTGCATGGACCACACGACGGTCCCCGGCGTTCTGTTCTCGACGCGGCCGCTGAAGAAGCCGGCCCCCACGTTGCGGAGCCTCCCGGCGGCGCTTCTGGCCGAGTTCGGGATCGGGGGTTTCCCCGGCGACGCCGAGGAGGGGCTCGAGGCCATCGGATACATCGCCGCCACGAAGTGAACGCCCGCGCCGGCGGGCGAAGGAGTGAGAGATGTTCGGATCCAACCGGGTCAAGCTCGACAAGGACCTGCTCGACAAGGTGAAGAAGTACTCCGCGATCGCGGGCTATTCCTCACCCGAGGAGTTCATCACGCACGCGCTCGAGAAGGAGATTGCCAAGCTCGAGGAGGGCGGCGAGGACGAGGAGGAGATCCGGAAGCGGCTCCAAGGGCTCGGCTACATCTCCTGATCACGAGGGCGAGGGCGAACTCGAAGCCATGTCGATTCTCAACTCCATACTTCGGGGCCTGTTCGACGCTCTGCTCCTGCCGTTCCGGGAGCTCCATCCCCTCGTGGGGCTGACGGTGCTCTCCGCGGCGTTGGGGGTGGCGATGCTCCTGATCTTCAAGGCGACCTCCAATCAGGCGAAGATCGAAGCGGTGAAGCGTCGAATCCACGCCGGCGTCTTCGAGATTCGGCTCTTCAACGACGATCTCGGGGCCATCTTCCGCGCCCAGGGGGAGGTCCTGCGGCACAATCTCCGCTACATGGGGCTCTCGCTCGTTCCCCTTCTCTGGATGATCGTCCCGGTGGTGCTCGTCATCGCCCAGCTCCAGTTCCACTACGGCTTTCGCGGTCTCACTCCCGGGGAGCCGGCACTGCTGAAGGTGGCGCTCGACGAGGGTTGGCGGGAGACCCATCCGGCGATCACCGGGAACTCCGCCGACCGTCCGCAGGTCGAGCTGGATGTTCCGGAGGGACTCCGGGTCACCACCCCCGCGGTCTGGCTTCCGTCTCTGGGGGAGATCACGTGGCGCGTCCAGGCGGAGGAGCCGGGGGACTACGAGATCGGCGTCCGTCTCGGCGGCGAATCGTACGGGAAGGCCCTCAACGCGACCGGGAACGTGAGACGCCGCGCGCCCTCCCGCCTCAAACCGGGTTTCTTCAACCAGCTCTTGTATCCCGCCGAGGATCCGCTCCCGGGATCGGGTCCCGTGCGGTCCATCTCGGTCGCCTACCCCGGGGCCACGGTGTGGTTCTTCGGGCTGCGACTGCACTGGCTCATCATCTTCTTCGTGCTGTCGATCGTCTTCGCGTTCACGCTCAAGGACCGTCTCGGGGTGAAGATCTGAGGGGCGACGCGCCGAGCGCCGACGGGGGCAGTCGCAGGATTCGATAGGGCGTCGGCGGCTCCGGCCCGAGGTGGACGGGCGGCCCGCGAGCTCGCCGCCTCCGGGCCGGCCGCCTACGGTCGTGCCTCCCACCGACGCCGGGTCTCCGCCATCGTGTCCGCGCCGAACCTCTGGAGAAAGGCGTCCGCGACCTCGAAGCAGACGACCGCCTCGGCGATCACGCTCGCCGCGGGGAGGGCACAGATGTCGCTGCGCTCGTAGGCCGCTTCCTCCGTCTCCTTCGTTCGCAGGTCGATGGAGCGCAGCCTCTTTCCCAGAGTGGAGATGGGCTTCTTCGCCCCGCGCACGATCAGCGTCTCGCCGTTCGTCATGCCTCCCTCCAGACCTCCGGCCCG
>JALGZR010000057.1 GCA_025774805.1 bacterium | reverse complement strand
CGACTGCTTCGGGGCCTTCGGAGGAGGTGTGTACGTTCGGGACCGTTCGGTCGCCACCTTCGAGGATGACCGATTCGTCGACTGCACCTCGGCCAACGACGGCGGGGGCATGGCGGTCTTCACGTTCTCCGACATCACGCTTCTGGACTGTCGCTTCGAGGGCTGCCACTCCGGCCAATCCGGAGGTGGGGTATACTTGAATTCCTCGGTGTTCTCGGTTCTCGGCAGTGGACCGATCGCCTCGAGCAGTCGAGCCGCCTTCACGAACTGCGATGCCGTCGGATCCGGGGGTGGATTGGCCGCCGCCAGCGGCGGGAATGACGTCGGCTCCTTCGGGACCGTCGATCTCGTACGCTTCACCGACTGTCAGTCCGACTCCATGGGCGGCGGAGCGTACCTCTTCCGGACCGAGGCCACTTTCACTCGCAACATCGTCTCGACGTGTGTCGCTGACGAGGGAGGCGGGGTCGCGCTCCACTCGAACACGTCAAACGCCGGCCTGAGCCCCCGCTCGGATATCCTGAACAACACCATCGATCGGTGCCGCGGCACGGCCGGATCCGGTCGCCCCGGGGGGGGAATGACCGTGGCGGCGGTGGGGATCATCGACATCGCCCAGATCGCCGGAACCATCATCACGAATACCCTCGAGGGGGCCGCGATCCGCTGCCGAAAGGGGAGCTCCTCCACGGGGACCGGGCGACCGACCATTCACTGCACGTCCGCGCACATCGACTCCACCAACACCGCGGAGGATGTCGTCGAGGGGAACAACTGCCGGGATTCCTTCAGCTCGAGCCCCGGAAACCTCCGATCGGACGAAGACGACTACGTACCCGAGTACTGCGAGGCGATCCCCGTCGTATACAGCCTCAAGGTGTGCAGCCTCGACGCGAACTCGAACTGCTTCCAGGGCGTGCCCGGCTTGCTCAACCGGGGCGCGAACGAGACGACCTGCGACCTGCCCTGCAGTAGTATCATCTCGATCGAGCCCGCGAGCTGGGGCCAGATCAAGGCCATGTACCGATAGAGTGAGCGAGGAGCGAAGATCGAGAACCTGAGATCGATAATCCTCGGTGTGCTGGTGGGGGCCGCGATCGCGGCCCTTCCCTTGTCCGGGGCGGAACGGGAGCTCGGAACCGGCTTTCAGCTCGAGAACGTCGAGATCTTGGATCCGGGGATGGGTCTGCCCGCCGCGCGGCGGTACATGAAATCGTTCAACGAAGCCCTCGGGGTCCGGTGCCGCGACTGTCACATCCTCCGCGATTTCGCTTCCGACTACGTGCCGTTGAAGGTGGTCGCGCGCGAGATGATGGGGATGACCCGCGAGATCAACGATCTCTGGTTTCCGGGGGAGGAGGAGGTCATCACCTGCTTCACCTGCCACCAGGGTCGCCGGATTCCGCCGCGCTCCTTGATGCCGGAATCGGCCGACAGCACGGCCGGCGGAGGGGAGGGGACCGAGGAGGTGCACACCCCCTGACGCACGCCGGACGGTTTTTCTTGCCCTCCGGCTTCCCGGGTGGCGAGCAATCGCCGAGCAATCCCGAAGAAGGCAAAAAAGTGCCGAATCTTCCCTCATCTCCACCGGATCTAGCGGATTCTGGGAAGGCTTGACATTGGGCTAGAGGCCGTCTAGATTGGAAGTGCTCGCATACCTCCGAGCACCGGCGCGGGTGGGGAGCTCTCGGGTTCTCCGCCCGTTGCCGCGTTTGAGGCCAAGGCTGGCGGCGACTCCGCCCCGGCAATTCCCTCGTCCCTCGTGCGCACCCCGCGGAGCCGGTCCGTCCGTTCTGCCCGCGGAGTCGTCCTCCGGAGATCCGGCATGACCCGGGACCTCGCGTTCGTCGGTGTACACCCAGAGTCCGACGACGAGATCCGAATCGGCATTTCCGCCTGCCTGCTCGGGGAAGAGGTCCGATACGACGGATCTCACAAGCGGGACCGATTCATCCTGGGGACCCTCGGTCAGTTCTTCCGGTTCGTTCCCGTCTGCCCCGAGGTCGACATCGGGCTCGGGGTGCCGCGCGAGACCCTTCGTCTCGCGGGATCCGAGGGCTCCGTCCGCCTCGTGGCCAACCGGAGCGGCGCCGACCACACCGATGCCATGATCGCGTACTCCCGCACGAAGTCGTCCGAGCTGAGGCGGCTCGACCTCTCCGGTTATCTTTTGAAGCGCGCGTCTCCCTCCTGCGGGATGGAGCGCGTGCGGGTCTACGACGAGAACGGGGTGCCCACCAAGACCGGCCAGGGGATCTTTGCCTCCGTGCTGCTCGAGGAGCTCCCCCTCCTGCCCGCCGAGGAGGAAGGGCGCCTGCACGATCCCGCGATCCGCGAGAACTTCTTCGACCGGGTGTTCGGTTACCATCGCCTGCAGAGGCTCTTCCGAGAGAAGTGGTCCCGGGGAGACCTCGTGAGGTTCCACACCGGGGAGAAGTACCTTCTGCTTTCCCACGACCAGGAGGGCTACACGGAGCTCGGACGTCTGGTCGCCTCGCAGAAGGACTCCGGACGGGAGGAGCTCGCGGAGAGCTACCGGGAGCGGTACATGCGAACCCTCGCGGTGCCCGCCACGAAGAGGAAGCACGTCAACGTGCTCGAGCACATGAGCGGCTACCTCCGCGACGTTCTCGACGGGGACACGCGCGAGAAGATCCGGCGTGCCATTGAGGACTACCGTTCGGGCTACGTGCCGCTCGTCGTGCCGATCACGCTCATCCGCCACTACGTCGAGCTGCGGGGCGTCGAGTACCTCCAAGGTCAGCGCTATCTGGAGCCGCACCCGAAGGAGCTGATGATCCGGAATCACGTCTGAGTCGGTCGGTTCTGGGACCGCATGAGCACAGCGAGTCTATCCTCCTCGGTGACCCCGGGAGCAGCGCCGATCGGCGGGATTCGGGCCGACTCCCCGCTAGCGCATATCGCCGCTCCAGATCTCCCCGTTCGGATAGAACCCGGTCTTTCGTGTTACGATATGGTGCTGAGTCCGATCCGGTTGCAGGCTTGAATCGTCCCGGATTGCTCTGGATCGGCCTCCATCGGAGCGCGTTCCCATGCGTGTCGGGATGGTGGGCTCCAAAGGAATCCCGGTCTCATACGGCGGTGTCGAGACCCACGTCCGAGAGTTGGCCACTCGGTTGGCGAAGCGCGGCCATGACGTGACCGTCTTCTGTCGGACGCATTGCACCCCGCGCGTCAACGAGTACCAGGGAGTCCGGCTCGTTCGGTTGCCCGCCCTGCGCACCAAGACCCTGGAGATGGCGACCCACACGCTCCTTTCGGTGATCGCCGCGTGGTTCCGGAGCTTCGACCTCGTCCACTTCCAGAGCGTGGAACCGACGCTGTTCGCCCCTCTCGTCAAGTGGCATGCCCCGGTCATCTCGACTTCCCACGGTCAGTCGTATCGTCGAGCCAAATGGGGCCCTTGCGCTAAGTGGGCCGCCCGAAGAGCCGAAACCGTTTTTATGCGGGTTCCGGACGCCCGGATCGCCGTTTCCCAAACGTTGAAGCGGTATTACGAGGGGCGCTACGGCCGACGAGTCATCTACATCCCGAACGGCGTCAACGTTTACCCTCCCATCCGGGAACACGCCGCACTGGACGCCCACGGGTTGATCCCCAATGGCTACGTCCTCTTCGCGGGCCGCCTCGATCCCTCCAAGGGATGCCATGTCGCCATCGAGGCTTACCTCCGCTCCCGTATCGCGAAGAGGCTCGTTGTGATCGGTAGCTCCACATACACGCACAGGTATGTCGAGAAGATATACGAGTACGGTTCCGATCGAATCCTGTTCCTCGAGTATCAGACGGGGGCTGAGTTCTGGCAGTTCATGCAGAACTGCTGCGCCTTCGTATTCCCTTCCGAGATTGAGGGACTGTCAATCGTCTTGCTCGAGGCCCTGGGCCAGGGTCGCCCGGTGATCTACAGCGACATTCCCGAGAATGCCGAAGTCGCCGAGGGAATCGGCTACCCGTTTCGCACCGGAGACGTAGAGGATCTTGCCGCCAAGATCCGCTACGTCGCGGAGCATCCCGAAGAGGCCCGAATCCGGGGGGAACAGGGCAAGCCCAGAATCCTCCAAGAATTCAACTGGGACCGAGTGGTGGATCGGACCGAGCAGGCCTATCGCCATCTGCTCGCCATGCATCGAGGACACGGGGAGCTGGATGCGCACTCCTGAGCCGCCCGCCGTCGGGAGAGCCGGACGGAGGAAGCCCCGCTTACACGAACGGTTCCGATCGTCCCGCCGGGGGTTCCTCCTCATGCGCGCTTGGAAGCTGTTCCGAGCATTCGGCCTCACGACGACGAGATACGACCGGCTCCTTCGAAGGTACGAGAGCATTCTTCACAGCCACAGTGTGCCAGCCACGCTCCCGGTCACCGCGGTGACGCTCCGCCGCCATCCGCGGATCATGCGGCGACTTGCGGACTCAGGGATCGAGCTGGCCGTTCACGGCCTGACACACGTCGATCACTCAACACTCGATCTCGAGGGCCAGACTGACGGGATGATCGAGGCGAGGCGGATCTTTCGGGACGCGGGCTTCTCGCCCGAAGGGTTTCGGTGTCCTTATCTCTGGTGGAATGAGGACACGCCCCTTGCCGCGCACCGGGCCGGATTCACCTACGTCAGCAACCAGGTTTATCTTTGGAAGGATTTCGACCAGGGGCCCATTCGGCGCCTCTACCGGGTCCGGCCCAAACCGCCCGAGGTCTCCCTCCCCTTTACTCGCCGTGGTGTCGTCGAGATCCCGGTCGCTCTCCCCGACGACTTTCTCTTGGCGGAGTTCCTGGCTCTGCCGGCCGAGGAGATCGCGGTCATCTGGTCACGTATGCTCGAGGACATTATCCGGAAAGGGGAGTTGCTCGTTCTGCAGGTCCACCCGGAGCTCGTTTCCCGATGCGGCGAGGCTCTGGATCGCTTGCTCCGCCGTGCCCGAGCCGAAGGAGGAATCTGGATCGCGACGATGGCCAACCTTGCCCGTTGGTGGCGGGCGAGACGCGAGTTTCAGGCGACCGCCGAAATCGAGCACGGAGAGATCAAGATAACAGTTCAGGCGCCTCCCCAGGCCGTTGTCGGGATCCACAACTTGCCGCGTTCGGACCCGCGTTCCTCGGGCGAGTCCTGGCTCCGCCTGCGCGGGGAAACGCATCTCATTCCAGGGTTGGTCATGCCCTTCGTGGCCGTACCGCCGAAGGCTGCCGAAGAGCACGTTCTCGCCCTCGAGGAGCGAGGTTACGTGTGCCGGAGAAGCCACGAACCAGCAAAGTACGCCGCCCACTTGACGGCCGGGCAGCTCGGGGATGGCGGGATCGACGACTGGATCCGACGGATCACGGCGACGGACCACCCTCTGCTGAGGCTGCTCCCCTGGCCCGAGGGAAAGCGGGCCGCACTGTGCATAACGGGTGACATCGACTGCGTGACCCTGAGGGACTACGCCTGGCGTCTGGCGAGGAAATAGGACGACGGCGAGTCAGGCCTTCTTCAGCGCGAACGGACCGTGCTCCTCGACGCGCTCCCTCCTACCGTACCACGTCGCCCCCGAGGTCACGGACACCCTGTTCATCTCCCAGACGACCGGATACACGACCGCCTGCGCCTGCCGAAGCGACTCGACCCAGTCGCTTATCTCCCGGACCTCGGAGATGTACCGCACGAAGGTGACGTGGGCCGTCTTTCTCAGGTACCTCGGCTCCCTGAAGATGCCTGCATCCGACAATTCGGCCGCAATCCGGTCTCTCAGCATGTCCAGCCGATCATCATCCGGGAAGCACGTCAGCGTCACGGTGCTCTCATTGAAGCCGATGCGTCCGTCAATCAGCCTCGGGGCGAGCGTATCCGCACTTGCAGCGCGCACCGCGGCATTGATCCGACGAACCTGATCCGCGTCCGGCATCCGGGACCGGCCCTGGAAAACCTCGAGGACGGTCAGGTGCGAGTCCCCGAGGGGATAAAAGTACTGGCTGGCGTCAATGCGCTGCAGCCTCACCTGGATCCTCCGGATCACGTCGCGTACTGACGCGGGAGGCCTTGCGACGATGGTGACACCGTATCGCGTGTCCTCCCTCCTGCCGGAGACGTCGTCCGCGAGGATCGCATCCGGAGCGAACCCCTGATTCTGGATCCTTTTCCATCCCTTCGTTCGGTACTCGTCGTAGTTTGCCAGATACGCGAGATACGGGGCCCCGGCTTCAACTCCACGTCTTCTCTCTGGGAGGTCTCCCTTCGTCACGGCCCGCCGCCCCTCTCTCGGCTCTCCGCAGTCTCCCGGGCGAGGACCAGGACGCGATTGTTGCGCACCGAAACTTCCAGCCCCATGCCTTCCGGCAAGAGCCTCGCCAGAGCATCACGGCGCTCGGTCTCGCCTTTCGTTACTTCTGTGCACATTCCAACAAACATCGTGACAGGCCGCACAACCTCTCGTCTGTCCACGGGAGAGACGCAGAGATCCGCCGCACGAATCTCCAGGTGTCCCACCAGCTCGTCGCGTTGCGATCCCGACGCCACCTTCGTCTCGTCGAGGAGCACCGCCACTCTCCGGGCCCGCTCGATCGCCAACCTCTTGACCTCCAGGACGTCCGAGATTCTCGCGTAGAGTCCCGTTCCGGGGTCCAGGCGAGACACTCCAAGAAACGCGACGTCGATGTCCGGGACGAACCGCGTCGAGGAGAGCCACGCTTCCCCCGGCCCTCCGGTGCAGGAGTGATCGGGCACGTAGTCCCCCCCTATGCACTCCAAACTGATCAGTCGGGCGCTCGGGTGTATCATCCAAAGGAGCTGGATCACGGAGTTCCCCGTGACCACGCGCAGGGGGGCGAGCGAGGAGGCACGCTCGAGGATCCGCATCGCCAGGTAGACGAACGTCGAGCCATTGTCGAGATAGATGGTCTGCCCGCGCTCGACGAGTCTTCGATCCAGCACTTCATCGACCACGTTGATCTTCGGGCGCCCACAGGCAGCCATCCTCGCCGACCAGTACGACGACAGACTTCCCACCTTTTGCAGCAGGGGAGACTCTTCCTGAGGAATCCGATCGCATATGGTCTCCTCGAGGATGCAACGAGCGAAGTACTTGCCCGAGGAAGGTGGACCGGGCTTCCGCCTCACAATCCCGAACCTCCGGCGTAGTGCCGAAGAGCGACCATTCCCGCCCCTACGAGACAGGGTTCGTCGCCGCTTCGTCCCAAAACGAAGAACGTGTCCGGCCGCTCGTCCCACATGTGGTAGCTCGCCCGCTCCGACCAGATTCTCCTCACGGTTTCCAGGTAAGGCTCACCGATCGACAGGGCCAGTCCTCCGATGAATATGAACTGCTCGATCCCGATCCCGAGTGCCATCGTCGCGAGGCAATGCACGAGCGGACGCGTAGCCTCCTCGAGTACGCTCGACGCGAAGTCGTCTCCGGCCCGGATCGCCGGGACCAGATACTCCTCATTTGTGATCGCGTCGGGATTGCGGGCCGCGACAGCCAAGACGGGCGACTCCGGATGCTGACCGCATTCTCGGGCGGCCCGCTTCCTCGCCAGCCTCTCCAGCCCTCGCCCCGAAGCGATCCCACCCAGGTGCCCCCGTCCGCCGCAATCGCAGATGGGCGCATCCGGGGAATCATCCACCGTCACGTGGCCAATCTCGCCGCCGTACCCGTCTTCTGAGATCAGGACCCCGCGAGGATGATCGCGATCGAAAACCTTGTTTCCGATCCCGGAGCTCACCGTGACCACACAGAATCTCTTCGCCGTCACTAGGTCAGAGTAGTACCAGGCTGCGGCAGTGATGTCGTTCACCACGACGACATGGGCAGAGTTCAGCTTCTCCTTCAGGCGGCGCCCCAGGGGGAACGCGGCCGCGCCCGCTCCCCACAGCGTGGGCGCGCTCACGACGCGGCCGCTTCGGTCGACCGGTCCGGGAAAGGAGATCCCGACAACCAGAGGCGCCTCCAGACCGGCCTCGATAGCCACGTCCGTCACGGACCGGGCCACCAACGCCACGAGCTCGCCCTGCAACCTCGACCTGTCCGCCCGGGGGCTCCCCAGGAAGTTCGGCGCCTTCATCCGATGGATCGGGCCGCATGCCCCGTCCCCGTCGACGATCGCCGACCGGACGAAGGTCCCTCCGATGTCCAGCGCCACAACTCTCTTCGTCACGAGACGTTCTCCGGACCACGCTCCGCTTCCGCTCTTTCAGACTCCTCCCGGGCGATCCCGGCGGCCATCGCGATTTCCCGGTACTTGACGTCCAGGAGGAACACGCCTTTCCCGATCTCAGCAGGAACCACGAGGTTCAGCCTTCCCCCTCGGTGGGACTTCACATCCCTCAGGCCGTCGTAAAGCTGCTCCTCCGTCGGGCAGCAGGTCGCCCACGTTTTCAGGCCGGCCTTCTGGTAGAGTCGCTGCACCCGATTCAGGTCCTTCACCGACAACGCCCGCCGGTCGACCGCCAGCAGACACGAGAGGTAGATGTCCATTGCAACGGCTTCGCCATGCGCGATCGCGTACTCGGTGTGCAGCTCGATCGTCGGGGAGAACGTGTGCCCGAAGTCTACCAATCGTTCAAGGTCATCCTCGAAGAGGTTCGGCTGCAACTCTTCCATCATGTCCCTCGACGCTACCATCATCACCTCTTCCGCCACGTCCGGCGGACGCTCGAACCTCGAGTCCACGAGTTCCATGGCGTTCCTCTCGAGAAGAGAGAACAGCTTCTGATTCCGGATCAGCGCCATCTTCAAGGTTTCCGCGAAACCGCAACGAATCTCTCTCTCCCCGAGCGTCGCGACGAACCTCCGGTCGTTGATCGTCGCCATAGGAGGGTAAAACGATCCAATCAGGTTCTTGGTCTTGCAGAAATTAATCCCCTGTTTGATTCCCATTCCCACGTCCACGAGACCGACCAGCGTCGTGGGAATCCTCACGAAAGCGACCCCCCGCCGGAACACCGAGGCCGCGAAACCGACGATGTCGAGTAGGACGCCTCCCCCGA
This sequence comes from bacterium, assembly GCA_025774805.1. Lineage (GTDB taxonomy): Bacteria > ARS69 > ARS69 > ARS69 > ARS69 > JALGZR01. Next base: position 48,393 of record JALGZR010000057.1, on the reverse strand, counting down.
TTCCCACGAATACGCCGTCTCTCCGGAATTCCAGGTCCTTCGCCTTCGCGCAGATATGCTCGACTGTGCCAAGGTCCTTCACACGCTCGCTCACCGACAGTTCGAGGTAACCGACAACGTTCACCCGTTCTCTCAAGTAAGCGCGGATTCTCTTCCCGTAGATCCGCTCGACATTGCCGTCCACCACGGCAAGAATCGGCCTGCTCCCCACGACTTCAGGCAAGACATCGCAATCGTCGGAGAAACAGGGCACGTGAGTCTGACGGACCCAATACTCGATGGGCCGATCCGCCGCGAGGCGGAGAACCGAATCGGCTCCCACCTTGTCCAGGGACACCCCCGGATGCCCTCGATCCCGACCCGCAAAGAACCCCGCACCAATGGCGACCCCCCGCTCGAGCTGAACGGCCGTGTACTCCCAGTCGCCGAACGGCGCGTTCTTCTTCGCGAGCACGTTCTTGATGCAGGCGAGATGCTCGGCAACAAGGTCTCCCGTGATAACGACCTGAGCGATCGCGCCGCGTCGGCACTGACGTCGGAGGTGAATCGCCAGCGGTTCGAGGAACTCCTCCAGGACCCTTTGGGCCATAGTATCGCCATAGAGCTCGATCGCGTCGCAGACCATTTCGTACGACACAGCCTCACCGCGTCCCCCTGCGACGTCGACCAGTCGGGAGCGCCGAATCCCGTCGAATCCCGCCAAGGACTCCCGGACAAATCTCCCCAGACCCGCCTCCGAGTAATCGCCCAGACGCCGATGGCCTCCCGGTTCCTCAGGATCTTCCATCGAGAGTGCCTGGATCATGCCATCATTCGACGCAAATCCGGCCTTCTGAATCGTCTCGCCGAATCGGACGATCAGGGTCCGGTTCGTCCTATGCACGAAGGCATGGGCCACCGCGAGAAGCTCATCGAGGCTTCGGACCCGGAGGCCGCTGCGGGAGGTCGACACCGCCTCGATCCACCGGTTCAAAGGTGGATCCGCGGGCTCGCCGTCCGCCCAAACGAATACGACGGTGGAGAGCGCTGATTCCTCCAAGAGGTCCTTCGTGATGCGCGCGCACAGGACACAGGGATCTTCCCCGCCGGTTCCCCCGATCCGGGCCTGCCGCTCGAGCCGAACTCTGCGGGCGTCCTTCCGTACGGACGAAAGACGAAGGAACCCGCCACCGACATGTGCGACGAGGACGTCTGCGGCACCGTATGGCGACGCCTCGGAAACCCGCCCCGGTTCCCGCCCGGAGTTCATGGCGTTCCGTGCCCGACTTGCACGACGAACATGATGAGAGGTTTCGATCCGTCGTTCCGGAGACCGTGGGAGCTTCCGGACGGCGTCACGATGACGTCCCCTGACGTCACGGGATGCTCCCTGCTGTCGAGCGTCACGGTAGCTTCACCCGTCACAACTAGATAGATCTCGTCGTTCCCCTCGTGCCCGTGGACTCCGATCGAGGACCCCGAAGGTACGACCGTGTAGTCGACGAAGTCGATCGGCCCCGGCCAGTCTTCCGAAGAGAAGAGACGACGGAACCGGATTGGCCCCTCGCCTCCGTGATCTTCCACGATCTCAATGGAAGGGATCGATCGGGAGTGGGCAATGTTGCGAACGGGTCTCGCCATACGTTCGGCCCGACCCGCCTCTCTCTTCGATGAACTCAAGATCCGCCCTCCGTTCCCGAGGCTCGGTCTGGGAGCCCCGCGGGCGCTAGTAGCCTTTACCCTGCAGCATCATACGCAGGCCTCTCGCGATGATCCTCAGGTCCAACATCAACAGGGAAGTGCTACTCCGTTCCATATACTGGACCAGGTACTTGTACTCCAGGTCGGGCAATCGGAAGGTCCGGGTACCCTTCCGCGTGTGGACGTCGCTGAACAGCCCTCCTCGGATCAGTTTCCGGGCGACGTTTCCCTGCTCCACATCCCTTTCGTAGTGATGCCGGGCCAGCGGTCTCGGCCCGACGACGCTCATGTCCCCCCGCATGATGTTGAAGAGCTGGGGAAGTTCGTCGAGATAGTACTTCTTGAGCACTCGGCCCACACAAGTGAGGTTCTCGGGATCCCGTTCGGACGGAAACGCGTGCCAGTCTCCTTTCCGCTTTCCCTCCTGGTCGATGCGGTCCTCCCGCGCAATCCGGAACTTGTACTTGGCGAACTCCTGTCCGCGGGAGATGGCGACGTAGGCGGCGAACACCGAGCCGCGGTGCTCAGAATGGATCAGTCCGTCCACGAGGTAGGCCATGAAGACGACGACGAACAGCGGCGAAAGCGCCAGCAGTATGCAGCCCGAGAACACCTTGTCGAAGACGGTCTTGATCAGCCGCACCTCCAGAGGGTCCTTTCGCTCAATGAGGAATCGGTACCTCTCACGGACCTCGTCCGAAGGTGGCAGATACGGGAAGGCCGGATCGTCCGGGGAAGGCAGATCCTCCAAGGGGCGCGTGCCGCCCGCCGGCGGCGTCTCCAAAACCGGAGCTTCCTGCGCCTTTTCGACATCGCGGCCGTCTCGACCCACTCGATCGTGTGTCATCGGACCCCCACCGGGCCGAAGGCCTCCGACCGGTCGAGCGCGACCTCCCACTGCGTCGCGGGGGTCGCGCGATTCCCGCCGGTCGCCAGCCCGACGATCGCTGCGTTCACCCCTTTCTCGAACCTCGCCAAGGCGGCGACGGGCCGGTTTCCGAAGGTGGAGCGGGACGGCAGGGCACGCACGACCTCTCCCCCCTCGCCGATGGTCAAACGCCTCGACCCGCCTGTCCGCCAAGGGAGATTGCCGAGGAGGGCTTGGGCCGCCGCGACCGGGTCCACCTCCGGCCCCAAGCGGAGAACGTCCACTCCCGGGTGTGGCTTGTCCGGCCGGCACCCGCTCGCCGGTGCGCCCAGGCCCATCTCGACCACGAGAGCCCCCGCGAGATCAAGACCCGGTGCCAGGGCACCGACCTCCTCCGCGAGCCGTGGATTCCCGTCGGTGATGAGCACCAAGTACTCGCCCGGCTCGGCCAAGCGCTCCGCATCCAGCGCGCGTCGAAGAAAGGCCGTTCCGTCGCCCGCGGTGGGCGCAGGGACCACGGACCAGAGCGCCGCCCGAATGTCGCGCGCAATTCCCTCGATCTCGCGAGGACTCGGGTATTGGAGCACCGTGAGCTCGGCGCCGTCGTACAGCAGCAATCCTCCGAACCGGTGAGGAAGGAGCTGGTCGATGAGCGCTTCGGCCAACGTGCACACGGTATCGAGCCCGTTCGGACCGTAGCCGCCGGTGGCATCCACCCCCAGGATTACGGTCGCGAAGGGTCTCCGGTCAGCGTCCGGTTGACTCACGTCCCAGGCTCCGACCACCGCCTCGTCGGTGCCCCCCGCGGTCTTTCCGCCCTCCCCTGCCGCGAGGAGAACGAGATCCGCCCCCGCCGGCTCCCGAAACGTCACGGCGAACACCAGGGGTCTGCTCAGGGAAACATCTCCGCCCCGCCACATCGCCGAGACTCCAAGGCGGTCGTGTTCCACCCGGAGGTCGCGAAGGTTACTTTCCAGTTCCTGGATGCCGCCGACCGCGCGGCCTTCCACTGTCACCGAGACGATCCTCATCGGCGCGGTCGTCCATGCCCCCGGGAGGAGAGCAAAGCAGAAGCGCTCGCCGGTGGGCTCCATCACACTTACCGACGCGATCTGCACGGTCAATTCTGTACTCGGCCCGGCCGGGGAATCGACGATCACCGACGCAGCGTCCGGAGCCGGGAAGACCAGGTCCCGCGGCTGGGGTCTGCTCGGAATCGTCTCGCCGGGAGGGATGCGGAGCTTGGCCCGCGATCGCACCGCGACCAACGGACCGCGCAGCAGGACTTCCAGCGACAACTCCTCTAGCTGGGTTCCGGTGGAGAGGGCAGACTTCCGGGAGACCCTCGGCCGCCAGACCCCGGCATCCATCGCTTTCTCTGCCGGTCCGACGGCGTCGAAGTGCCTCATCCAGGCGGCAAACGTCTCCCGATCCGCCGCGCGCTCGGGAGCGAGGAGGCATCCAGCAGTCACGACGCCCAAGCGTCCCGCCTCGATCCGGACCCGCTCGCGTCGGAGATCGCTCAAAGTCATCTCGCCGTCCAGGCATGCGACCAGGAGTCGTTCCGGGGTCGCCCATGCGGTAAGCGCGCCCACGACTTCCGCATCCTGCTCCACGATCCCGAAAGGGGTCAGAAGCCGAAAAGGTTTCTCCGTTCCACGTTTGGACACGCCGACTCTTCCCCGCCGGAGCCGCACGTCGGAGGGCCCCAAGATCTGCAGCTCGGATTCGCCGTCGATCCACACGTACGTCCCCCCGAGCGCCACCTTCAGCCGACCGTCCGAGCGCGTCTTCACGGTCGCGTCCCTCGGCAAGGGTGAACCGGTCCAGTCGTCACCTCGATCGGCTGCGCTCCCGGGTGCCCACGTCTCGCCCTCCTCGGTATCGATCTCGACGACTCCGCGGTGGAGAACGATCTCTGCGACGTCCGAATCCATGTCTCGGGCGCAACCGAGGGCTCCCGCAGCGAGAATGCCGAGCCAGGTCACGGTTGCAGATAGGAGGTAACTCCGCGAGAGGCCTGCAATTCGATCGGTCACGGAGTCAATGTTCAGCGGCGTGGCATACTCCGTCCGCCGTGCGCTTCGCATGGAATCGACCTCACCCGGAAGCGATCATCTCGCTTCTTCGTCCGGGCCGCTCGGCCCGGCCCGAGTCTCTCGGTCCGGATCTCCGAGCGAGGGTGGTTTTCGGGGCTCGGCCGTCAGCGTAGCACGGGAGCCCCTTTGGGAAAAAGGCCACTGGGCGCTCTCCGAAGAGCGGCCTCCGGAGGCGACGGAACGACGCCGGCCTACTGCGCCGGGGGAACGGATCGCGAGGCCCTCCATCTTATGCGGTGGGTCCTTCCAAGTCCGTCGAGATCTCCTTCACGAGACCGGGCACGTGACGCTCCGAAATGGGAAGTGGCAACGCCCGAATGGCGTCGATCAGGCGCGAGGGATCCCGCTCGCGGGCGGCCCGATAGGTCATGGCCTCCGATTCGCCTACCGCTCGGAGGAACCGCGAGACCGGACCGGGAACCGGTCCGGGCGCGAGCGCCCGTACACCGCCGATGCTCACCTCCGCCTCCACTTCGACGACCCCTGTCGCCGGCACATCGGGAACGAGGCACCCGTTGCGGACGTTGGCGAAGCTCGCGAAGCCGGAATCGGTCGTCAAAGCGAAGATCACGGGGATCAGCGCCCGGTCGAACCACGGTGTCGGCCGTTGTTCAAAGGCAGAGACCTCCGCGCCCGGATTCCGTCTCAGCCGATCGAAGATCTCCGCATCCAATACGGCGAGTTCCTCGGCGCGGCCGGGACGCCGCACCCTCCCCAGGCGGCGTCCCGCCGCCGGGTCGAAAACGTCATAGTAGTAATGCAAGGGCGCGGCCCCGAACTCTTCCAGCACCTCGCGGTCGACCCGGCCCTTTTCGACACCCGTGGCGAGGGCCCGCTCTCCCGCTTCCCCAACCGCCCAGAACCAACCCAGGTGGTTGAGGCCCGCGTACGCCAGACCGCCCTTCCCAGAGCCGGAACCGATCAATCGCTCGCGCGTCACCAGGGGAAGCTCGCAGATCCCCACCGCGTCGAGGCCCTCGTCCAAGAGGAGCCGGGTCGTGATTCCGAGGGGGGCCACCATGTTGACGACGCGGGCGCCGGGGGCGTGGCGGCGAAGCTCCTGCGCCATCTCCTCAAGAACTGGAACGGTACGCCAGGCGTTCGCCATTCCGCCGACGCCGATTCCCTCGTCTCCCACCAGACCGCCGAACGCGGGGAAGGACTCATCGTGGGCCCGGGCCCCTAAACCACCGACGCGAAAGAGCAGGACGACCAGCGCCGCTCCGGGCAGGGCATCGCTCGGGACGCGATACGCCCGCAAACGCCACGTCGGCCGAACGGCCTCGACCCGGCGGGCGGCGTGGCGGGCAATGACCTGCAGACGCTCGAAACGTCGGGCCACCAGATTCAGGTCCACCGAGGCCCGAGACAGCCTCCGGGCAAGTCCTTCGGCCAGCTTCGCGGCGTAGACCCCCCCGCCGACGATGACGATTCCGGTTCGGTTCATCCCTCGACCTCAGATGCCGCCGGAGCCGAGAGTACGCCGCCCCGGAGAGGGATTCGACGGGAATCCGAACCGATCGCTCTGCTGAGCCGGCGAGACCGATGATTTCCCCGGAGTCGATCCCAGATCGGCGTGGCTCCCCGATGCGTGTTAAGGTCGATGCCGCGATTCGTCACGAGGAGCCCATGAAACCACCTTCTTCCGACCGGTGGGTTCTCTCCTGCACGCTGCTGGCCCTGGTCTTGAGGCTCTTCCGGATCGGCCATCTGAGCCTGCATATTGATGAGCTTATAAGTGTCGACTCGGCCGCCTGGGCCACTGGGATCACGTTTGCCAGGGGCCTGATGCACGACATCCACGGGCCCTTCACCTCCGCCCTCCTGCACGGATGGATGCAGCTCGGCCGGAGCGAGGCATGGATGCGGCTCCTCTACGCCTTGCCCAGCGTTCTCACCGTTCCGCTCTTCTACTATCTGACTCGTTCTCATCTGGGCTACGTCTCAGCCCGAATCGCCACATTGGCGATCGCGATCTCGCCGTTTCAGATCTGGTATGGGCAGGAGGTGAGGAACTACGCCTGGTTGCTCTTCTTCGTCACCGCGGTTCTGGTCGCGTTCACTCGCATCTGGGAGGGTCGCGGGGGACGCCAGGCATGGTTGGGCCTCACGGCTCTCTTGGCGCTCTCCTTGCTCACGAATTACAGCACCGTCTTCCTGGTCGTCTCTCTCACGGTTTTGGTGCTCACGCGTCGGAATCGTCGTCTGGCGTTCCGATGGGCGGCGATGTTGATCGTCCTCGGTGTCGTATTCTCGCCCTGGTTCGTCGACTGGTACCACCGGGTCGACGGTCAACGGCTCTTCGTAGATCGCCCCCGCTCGTTCGGGGTTCCTCTGCGCCAGGCCTCCGGATTCTCAGCGGCACACGTTCCCTACACGTTCTGGGTCTTCGCGTTTGGGTACTCGCTCGGTCCGTCACTCCTCCAGCTTCACTTGGATCGCTCCGTCTCCTCCCTCCTGGAGCACTGGCCGGTCCTGGTCGCCGGCGCATTCTCCGTCGGAACCGCCGCCGTCATCGGAGCGTGGGAAGTGGCGAGACGGCGGAGGACGATATTCCTCGCGTGCCTGCTCGTGATTCCCCTGGCTCTCGCGATCGCCCTTACCGTTCGCGACGTCAAGGCGTTCAATGTCCGGTACGTTATGGTGGCTTATCCCCCCTTTCTCATGCTCTTGGCCGCTGGCTGGAAGTGGAGAGGATTCCTCGGCCGCGCCTCGGCCCTGGTGGCCCTGGTGCTCAATGTCGTTTCCCTCGGCAACTATTACTTCGATCCGCGGTACGCCAAGGAGGATATGAGAGCCGCGGCCCGGGTGATTCTGGAGAACGAACGGCCTGGTGACACCATTGTCGTGATCGACAACAATCGGCCATTCCGCTACTACTACGTGGATCGGGGCGAAGGGGACTCTCCCGCCTTCCACCTTCACAAGCGTTTCCTGCGCACCGATGACGACCTGCGCGCGCACGTCCAGAGTGCCATGGAGCCGGGGGGCCGCACCTGGCTCGTCCTGTCCCGATGGTGGGAGGTGGCCCCCAAAGAGACGATTTACGCGGTGTTCGACGAGCTGCTCACCCGGAGGAGCCACTGGGAGCTGCCCGGGGTGGAGTTGGGTCTGTACGAATCGACCGAGGACGTGATCCCGCCCGAAGCCGAGTAGCGATGCGCACTCGTCCACTGATCTTGTCGCCGAGCCGGTAGAAGTCCCACGCGCCCTTCATACCAACCTCTCAGGGCATGTCTTCGGGCGCGGGCGCGGCGAATGCGGCGCCGGAGGGAGCCCAGCGGTAGCCGGACGACTGACGAGGCAGTTCCCTCGCCCTCGAGGCCTTGCCATCTCCGCGGAATTCCGGTTCTCTCGCTTCCCGGAGGAGGCATCCCGATGATCCGGTTCTCACGGTTCGTTCGGGGGGGAGTCTTACGCGTCGCGATTGCGACTCTCGCCCTGCCCGCCTGCGGGACGCCGCCTGCGACGGACGGAGCGCGCACGGTCTCGGTGTGGTTCCACACCGGCCAGCCCGCGGAACGGGAGACGATTCGGGAGCAGGTCGAGCGGTTCCACGCCGGACAGGACTCCGTTCGCGTGGCGCTCACGCTGCTGCCGGAGGGCTCCTACGACGCGCAGGTGCAGGCGGCGGCTCTCGCCGGTGAGCTTCCCGATCTCCTCGAGCTCGACGGTCCGTATCTGGTTCGCTACGCCTGGCAGGGGCAGCTCGTTCCGCTGGACGACCTTCTGGAGCGGGACACGCGCGCGGATCTTCTCCCGTCCATCCTCGCTCAGGGCACGTATCGGGGCCGCCTCTATGCCGTCGGGACCTTCGACTCCGGTCTCTGCCTGTTCGGCTCCCGTCGGCTTCTCGAAGCTGCGGGCGTGCGGGTACCGGGCAGGATCAGCGAGGCCTGGACGGCGGAGGAGATGGACGCCGCGCTCGCCACGCTCGCGGAGAGGGACGACGACGGGGCCGTCCTCGACCTCAAACAGAACTACGACGCCCACGAGTGGCGTACGTACGCGTTTTCGCCCGTACTGCAGTCCGCCGGAGGAGACCTCATCGATCGCGAGACGATGCGGAGCCGGGGAACGCTCGACGGGCCGGCGTCGTCCCGGGCGATGACCCGAATGCAGCGCTGGTGGGCTCGGGGGTGGGTCGATCCGAACCTGGACGACGCCGCGTTCGTGCGGGGTCGCGTCGCGCTCTCCTGGGCGGGTCACTGGGAGTACCGGCGGTACGCCGAAGCCATGGGCGACGACCTCGTGCTACTCCCGCTTCCCGACTTCGGCGAAGGGTCACGCACCGGCCAGGGGTCGTGGGCGTGGGCGGTGACGAGCGGAGCCGAGAACCGGGGGCCGGCCGCCGCCTTCCTCGAGTTCCTGCTGCGTCCCGAAGAGGTCCTGCGCATGGTGGACGCGAACGGCGCCGTTCCGGCCCGGCGGGCCGCGATCGCGCAGTCGTCCCTCTACGGACCGGGCGGACCGCTCGAGCTCCTCGTCCGGCAGCTCGAGTCGATCGCCGTGCCCCGGCCGAAGACCCCGGCCTATCCGGTGATCTCGTCGGCCTTCGCGGAGGCCGTCACGGAGATCCGGGACGGCGCCGGCGTGACGGCCTCTCTCCGCCGTGCCGCCGAACGGATCGACCGCGACATCGCGGACAACCGAGGCTATCCGACGGACGCCCCGTGAACGGAGCCCTCGCCTCTCCCGGCTATCGCGACCCTCGGGCGGCGCTCACGCTCGTGACTCCCGCACTCCTCGGGCTCCTTCTGTTCATCGCAGTTCCGTTCGGGATCGCGCTCGGGATCTCGCTCACCGACCTGCGCCTCGGCTCGCCCCTGCCCGTCTCCTACGTCGGCGTCGAGCAGTACCGGCGTCTTCTCGCCGATCCGACGTTCGGACGCGCCCTTCTCAACAACACGATGTTCTCCCTGATGGTCGTTCCTCTCCAGACGGCCCTGGCCCTTCTCCTCGCCGTGCTTCTCCGGCGCCCGACCCCGGTGAATCTCCTGCTCCGCGTTCTCTTCTTCGTCCCCGTGGTCTTTCCGATGGCGCTGGTGGCGGTGATGTGGACTCTGTTTCTCGCACCCGGATCCGAAGGCCCGGTCAATGCGCTGCTGGAGACGCTGTCGCTCGGGCGGTGGCAGCCGCGCGACTTCCTTCATGACGAGTCCCTCGCCCTGCCCGCGATCGTCCTGACCTCGATCTGGCAGGGAACCGGCTTCCAGATGGTCATCTTCCTCGCCGCGCTCCAGGGGATCCCTGCCCATCTCTACGAGGCGGCCTCTCTGGACGGGGCCGGAACCTGGAGCCGATTCCGGCACGTCACCCTTCCGGGGCTGCGCAACGCGCTCGTCTTCGTGCTCGTGATCACCTCCATTCTCGCGTTCCGGCTCTTCGATCAGATCCGGATCATGACCCAGGGCGGCCCGCGCGGCGCCACGACCACGGTGATGTTCGAGGCCGTGCGCGGGGCGTTCGACCGCCAGCAAATGGCGCAGGGCTCCGCGATGTCCGTCGTTCTCTTCTCGATCGTTCTCGCGCTCACGCTGCTCCAGCGCCGCCTCTTCCGCCCCGAGACCGGAGGGGCGGGATGACGCGGCGGATCTCGATCACGTCCTGGCTGCGGGCGGCTGTCCTCCTCGCGCTCGGTGCGTTCTACGTGGTCCCGATCGCGGTGCTCCTCGTCGGAAGCCTCAAGCCGGACGAGCGCGTCCTCGTCGAGGCGGGAACCTGGGCGGCCCTCTGGGCGCGGGGGGCGTCCCTCGCGAACTACGCGGACGTCTTCGAGCGCGTGGCCTTCGCCCGTTTCCTCGGCAACTCGCTGCTCGTCACCGGGGGCATCGTGGGCCTCGGACTCGCCGTCAACTCCGCGGCGGGCTACGCGCTCGCACGGCTGCGGTGGAGAGGACGGGGGATCGCGCTCGGATTCGTCCTGGCTCTGCTCGTCGTCCCGTTCGAGGCGATCGCGGTTCCGCTGTTCTTCGAGGTCACGCTCCTCGGTTGGCGCGACACCTACCACGTCCAGATCCTTCCCTTCGTGGCGAACCCCCTCCTGATCTACTTCTTCTACACGTTCTTCCTGGAGATTCCCCGGGAGCTCGAGGAGTCCGCGCGCATCGACGGCGCGGGCACGATCCGGGTCTTCCTGAGCGTTGCCGTGCCCCTCGCCCGGCCCGCCTTCGGGAGCGCCGCCGTGCTCGCGTTCCTCATGCACTGGGGGTCGTACCTCTGGCCCCTCCTGGTCACGAGCGGTCCCTCCGTCCGTCCGCTCCCCGTGGCGATTGCCGCCTTCCACACCCTCCCGCCGCGGCAGTGGGGAGACATTCTCGCCTTCGGGGTCATGATGGTGGCCCCGATTCTCGTCGCGTTCCTGGCCTTCCAGAAGACGTTCTTCCGCGGAGCGACCCTGGCCGGATCGGGTCGCTAGCCCGCATTTCTCACCAGCCTCGTCGCCCGGCTTCGCCGCTGCCGCAGCAGAGCCTGGTGAGATATGCGGGTCAGGTGGGGTATCGCCCGATTGCGAGTCCTGGTAATCTCCCCCGGAAATCCGATCTCACTCGGCGCGGCCGGACTTGCCGGGCCCGCGCCGTCGACGAATCGAGTCCGATACGAGGAGAGCACGATGGCTGTCTACGAGTGCCCGCAGTGTGGAATGAGCGTCGGAACCATCACGTGTGGCAAGTGCGGCAAGGAGCTGGAGCACACCACCCTGACGAAGGACGACGGCACGACCGTCCACGTCTCCCAGTGCCCGGATGGACACGGCAAGATCAAGTCGCCGATGTGCTGCGGTACCGACATGACGTGCGCCGTGGGCTGACGGGTAGGGTTCGCTCACCACGACGCGTTGCGTCCCGACACGAAGTACTCGTCGAGACCCGACGTGGCCCGGCGCATGTCGTACGCGCCGAGCCCCAGGGCGAGAACCAGGTAGGCGCCGACGATCGACCAGTCCAGCGCGCTCAAACGAGGCACCCGTCGGGCGGTTCCCAGACCATCTCGGGATCCAGGGGAAACATCGGTCTCCGGATGCGCTGGAATGGCAGACGGCCCAGGTCCTGGTTCACGGCGGCCGGGAGGTCGGCGCCGGGGAGAGCCCCCCGAGATCACCGCAACCGCAGGGTCTTCTGCACGAACACGCCATCGGGTGACTCGAGCCGAACCCAGTACACGCCGGCTGCGACGGCGTTCCCGCCGTCGTCACGACCGTCCCAGGTCACGCGATGGGTGCGGGGTGACTGCATGCCGCTCACGAGATCCGCCACACGGCGTCCTCGCACGTCGAACACGGACAGCGTGGCGGGACCTCTTCGGCCCAGCGTGAAGGCGACCGTGGTCGATCCCGTGAACGGGTTCGGGTGGAGGGTGACCCCGGCGGCGGGAGAGGCGCTCACCGGCGGCGCGCCGGGCGTCGCTGCGGCGCCGTGACGTGGAACCAGGAGAAAACCGGAGGTCTCCTCGAGGCGGGCGCGAGACTCCACGGCAAAGACGGTCGTCGTCCCGACCTCGACCCGGCGAACCGAGAGACCGGCGTATGCTTCGCCCAGGAGCTCGGGACTCTCCGGATCGGTCACGTCCACGAGCTGAACGCCGGAGCGGTCGTTCGCGACGTATGCGAAGGTGTCGTCCAGCTCGACGTCGAGCGCGCGCTCTCCGGGCAGGTTCAAGCGCCCAACGACCATGGGATCAACGGGGTCGACCACGGAGAGCATGACCAGGGCCGATGCGAACCCCATATCCCATTTGCCGACCGTGGCGAACAGCACATCTCCCCGCGACGCCATACTCATCACCCACCCGGGGTCAGTCGAACCGACGTTCACCGGGTACAACGGATCGGACACGTCGAACACGTGAATGCCCGCTGAGTTGCCCACGTAGACATGGCCCGCCGCCACGGCGACGCAGCTCGGCTGCAGGATCCCCGGAATCGTCGCCAGAACGGCGGGCGCCCCCGGGTCGGTCAGATCGATGACCGAGAACTCGGCGATCTGGATGCAGTCCTCCTCCCCATCGCAGCAGCACTCCGAGTACTGCGCGACGTAGGCCACCGGACCCACACTCGCGATCTCCTCCGGAGCGGAGGCGAGGGGAAGCTCCGCGGTGACCGTTGGATTCGCCGGATCGGAGAGGTCGATGACGTGCAAGACGCCTTCCATAGTGGATTCGAGAGTGCCGACGAGCAGGAGCCGATCCGTCGCCACGTGCAACGCGGTCTGAAAGCCCAACGGCAGGGTCGCGATGAGGGGCAGCAGCGGATCGTCCGCATCGCGGATCTCGAGCGGGCCCTCGCGACCGACGTACATGGAGCCGCCGCGTACCGCAAAGAGGTCCGACGGCGCGACCGAGTCCACCCGCTGGATGCCCGCGTCGCTCGGATTCGAAATATCGACCACCTGGAGCGCGCCGGAATAGTGGCCACCGCCCTCCGCGACGAAGGCCCGATCCCCCCGAAGCGCCACCCCGGCCGACCACGCGGGGTCGACCCCGAGCACTCCGAGGGTCACCGGGACGGACGGATCACTGATGTCGACGATCTGGAAACCGACGTCCTGGGCGGATGGACTCGATTCGTTCGTCGTGTAGGCCACGTAGGCGAGCCCACCCGACACGAGGACGTGGTTCGGGACGCCGGGACAGGGCACGGACCCCATCTCCACGGGTGCGTCGGGGCTCGTGACGTCTATCACGGAGATCCTCATCTCGTCGTACCAGCCGCTGGTCCCGGCGGGATGATAGTGCCGGCCGGCCACCACGCGACTCGGGTCCCCGTCGTGCGCCACGTCGACGTAGCGCCAGTAGACACCGGGATAGGGAACCGCGGCGACGAATACCGGGCTCGACGGATCGGACACGTCGTGGATGCGCAGTTTGCCTTCGGCGACGAGGGCATGGTCACCGAGGACGGCGATCCCTTGCGCGACGCCCCACGGCGGAATCGTGTGCACGATTGCGGGAGTCGTGGGTTCGGAAATGTCCACCACCAGAACGCCTCCCTCGTCGATCGCGATCAGTACGTGCGATTCACCCGCGGGTGCGACGTCCCGGGCCGCGGCCGGAGTCGTCAGCTCGCCGAGCAGCACGGGAGTCGTCGGATCGGAGACTTCGAGGATCGACAGACCCTCGGTGCCTCCCAGGCCGGTCCGCGCCACGAACGCGAGATCATTCTCGACGACCAGGTTCGAGGGACGTCCGGGAGTGAACGCCAGCGTTTCGATCAGCACCGGGGCCAGCGGGTCGGCGGTGTCATACGTGGCCAAGAGGCCGTCGTACGCGAGGAAGAGATGGTCGTTCTGCACCGCGATGCCGTAGACGTGATTCATCGGTCGGATGTCCACGAGCGAGCGGAGGCGGTCGGTCCAGTCCACGCAGGGATCGGCCGTGGCCGGGCCGCCGGTCAGCCAGGAGGCGACAGAGACAAGAAGGGCCAGGTGGCTTCGCAGCCGCATCGTCTCCTCCGAGGTTTGGGTGCCGTTTCACGATATCACCTGGCTCGAGCCCGGTTCAAACCGCGTTCCGATTCGACGTGGAGGGTCGGGTGGCCGGGCGTCCGAGCGCCGGTCGGCGTTCGAGGGAGTGGGCATTTCGGCCAGCGAAGCTTGCATCCGCGGCCTATACTGGAGGAAGCGACCCGGGTCCGACGGCGCCGCACGTCCCCCCCATCCCCGCGGGTTCTCCACCCTCCCGACGGAGACCACCATGCCACGCCGCATCCGCTTGACCGGGCTTCTCGCCCTGCCCGTCCTCGCCGCTCTCCTTCTCCTTCCGTTCGACTATCGGAACCGATCCGAAGCGCCGTCGGCCGATGCCGAGCTCCCCCCCAGCGGCGCCATGCAGGCGCTCGACTTCTGGGCGGCCGCTCGCGCTTACCCGAACCGGGTGATCCCGGAGGTCGGGATGGCCGCCGCGTGGGAGGAGACCCGGCAGGCGGCGGCGCGCATTCGCTCCTCCGGGATCGATGCCGGCGTCGCCCCGTGGACGAGCCTCGGGCCGACGAACATCGGCGGGCGCACACTCGCCCTCGCCCTCCTCCCGGGCAATCCCGACGTGATCTTCGCGGGCAGCGCGAGCGGCGGCCTGTGGAAGACCGTGACGGGCGGGGTCGGTCCCGACGCGTGGGATCGGATCGAAACCGGGTTTCCCGTGACCGCCGTCAGCACGATCGCGACCGATCCGGGAGACCCCGACGTGATGTACATGCCTCCAGGGGGCACGATCACCAGTTCACCCATCAAGTGCGACTGGATGTCGCGCAATCGCTTGCCAGTTGCAGGGATACGGCGTTTTCGAGTGCTGTTACCCGTGGATCTGGGTTACGCGTACCAGGGCTCGGACGGCGGTGAGTTCGTGCGCACGACGCGGGGCAGCTACGGCATCGGCCTCCTGAAGTCGACGGACGGAGGGCTCACGTGGACGATGAGCATCGACTGGCGCTCGGCGCAAACCCGAGGCGTTTGGGCCGTCCGCATCCACCCGGTCGATTCGAACCGCCTGTTCGCCGCAACCACGGAGGGCATCTACCGCAGCACGAATGCCGGCAGCACTTGGGAGCTCGTGCTCGATCGGATCCTCGCCACGGATCTGCGGATCCATCCCGTGAGCCCCGACACGATCCTCGCGGCGTGCGGCAACTTCGGCAGCGTGGGGCACGGCATCTACCGGAGCCTCGACGGCGGCACGAGCTGGGCGCAGGCGACCGTCGGCCTCCCGGGGAGCTGGACCGGGAAGACCCAGCTCGACATCGCGCCCACCTCTCCGGACGTCGCCTACGCGAGCATCGCCGACACGTTCGCGGGACGCGGACTCTACCGCTCGACCGACGCGGGCGGGACGTGGTCTCTCGTCAACTCGACCGATTACCCCCAGTACCAGGGCTGGTACTCGCACTACGTGCGCGTGAGCCCGTTCGACGTGGACTTTCTCTACGCCGGGGGGATCGAGATCTGGCGCTCCACGAACGGCGGCGCGTCCCTCTCGGAGCGGTCCGAGTGGCAGCAGGTGTACTTCGGCACGCCCCCTCCGGAGGGGCCGTACGGCGGACCGCAGTACGCGCACGCCGACCATCACGCGGCCGAGCCGCACCCGACGGACGCCGATATCTTCTTCTTCGCGTCGGACGGGGGCGTCTTCAAGACGACCGACGGGGGGGACACGTTCGTCGGGCTGAACGGCGGCTACACGACGACCCAGTTCTACAACGGCTTCTCGACCTCCGTCTCGGACTCCGCGTTCGCCATGGGGGGAATGCAGGACAACTTCACGGCGATCTGGGAGGGATCGCCGGCGTGGCGGCGCGTGATCGGCGGGGACGGCGCCTGGACGGCGATCCACTCGATCGATCCCGACATCCTCTGGGGCGGCTACCAGTACCTCGGGATCCAGATCTCGTTCAACAACGGAAACAACTGGCAGGGCTACACCCCGCCGCGGCCGGGAGGCGAGGCCACGGCGTTCATCGCGCCGTACGTGATGGCGCCGTCCGATCCGGAGATCGTCTACGCGGGACGGACGCGCGTGTACAAGTCGACCTCCACCGGCGGCGGCTGGACGGCCACGAACGGAAACGTGCCTCTCGACGGATCGAACCCGGCCCTCTCGATGGCGATCTCCGCGACCAGCACCGACACGGTCTACGCGGGGACGGTACCCGCCTCGGGACGAGCGCGCGTGCACCGCACGACGAACGGCGGAACCTCCTGGACCGACATCACCGGCGGGCTGCCGGACCGCTATCCCATGGATCTCGCGGTCGACCCGACCGACTCACGGATCGCCTATGTCGTGCTCTCCGGATTCGGCGAGTCGCACCTCTGGCGCACGTCGAACGCGGGCATCACGTGGAACGACATCGGGGCGAGCCTGCCGGACGTTCCGGCGACGGCCGTGGCCGTCGACCCGGACTATCCCGCGATCATCTACTTCGGAAACGACCTCGGCGTCTGGGTCTCGCCCGACGCCGGGACGACCTGGGAGCCGTTCGATGCCGGCATGCCCCCGGCGCTCGTGAACGATCTCAAGGTGTACGCGGCGGGGCGCAAACTCCGCGTCGCGACCCACGGAAACGGCGCCTGGGAGCGCCCGCTGGCGGATGGATCGGTGGTGGGCGTCGAGGTCGCGCTTGCGGACGTGCCGGCGGATCTGCGGCTCGCGGTGTCGCCGAACCCGGTGCGCCCCGGCACGCGGATCACCTTCGAACTGCCCGTGGACTCGCCGATCCGCCTCACCCTGCACGACGTCGCCGGCCGTCGGGTCGCGACCCTGATCGACGAGAGCCGCTCGGCGGGAGCGCACTCCGAGCCGCTGGCGCTCCGGGGCCTGACGGCCGGGGTCTACTTCGCCCGTCTCGAGGCGGGACGGGACGTGACCGTGACGCGGGTGATCTACGTGCATTAGGCCGTGAGCCGGGTCGGGTGGCCGGACGCGCCGGCGGGGGAGCCCGCCGGAATCGGAATCCGCTCGGATCGTGAATTCGAATCCGTCTCGTTGTCTTGGGCGGCAGGGTCGTCTACTCTGGTCGCCATGATTGGAAGAACCGACCGCCACCCGAGAAGGGCCGCGGCGCGTACCCGGCCGGGAGGTATCCGGACAGGCGCGCTGCTCCTCGGTCTGATCGCACTCCCGCAATTCGCGGGACTGAGGACCGCGGCCGCCGAGAACGGCGGTGTCCATCGCGGTCTGGATCCCGACAGCGCGCTGGTCGCGGTTCTGCGCGATCTCCGGGGCGAGCCCCTGCGACTGGAAAACGCGATCGAGCTGGCCCTGCGAAACGCGACGGGGCTGCGGGAGGCCGAGGCCTCTCTGGATGCCGCTCGGGGCGCCTTGGTTCGAGAGCGAGGGGCGTTCGACCCCGAGATCTTCGCCGACCTCAACGCCTCGAGCGCCGAAACGCCCTCGTCCTCTCCCTTCGCCCGCCCGGATGTCATCGAGACCGAGACGTCCTCCGGCTCGGCGGGCGCGCGCGTCCTCCTGCCCTTCGGCACCGAGATCGAGGCCAGTCTCGAGGCTCAGCGGATCGACACGAACTCCGAGTTCACCGCCATCGATCCCGAGTATCGGGCGGGCGGGCGCCTGGAGATCCGCCAGCCCCTGCTCAAAGGGCTCGGCGCCGGAACCTCGGCGCCGAAGAGCGCCGCCGAGCGCAGTCGGGATGCGGCCGCGGCCGCCTACACGGACGCCCGGCGTCTGACCCGCGCCCGGGTCGAGGCGGGCTACTGGGCGCTCCACGCCGCGGAGCGCGACCTGGCCGTACAGAGGCTCATCGTCGAGCGGGCGGAAGCCCTGCTCGAGCAGGCGAGGCTCAAGTCCGAGGCCGGACTCGTGGGGCCCAACGAGGTGGCCAACGCCCGGGTCTTCCTGGCGAGTCAGCGACTGGTGGCCCTGGACCAGGAAGAGCGACTGGACGGGATCTCCGATCAACTTGCCTCCCTCATGGGGACGCGACCCGTCCACGGACCCCGCTTTCACGCCGCGGACGATCCTCCGGCGAGCTTTCCCCTCGAGCCCGTGGATGCCCTTCTCCGGCGCGGGCTGGAACGCAACGCGCAGCTGGAGGCCGCAGAGAAGTCCCTCGCGGCTCTCGAGGCCCGAGCGCGGGGCGCTCGACGCAACGCCTACCCCGACCTGGACCTCGTCGGCTCGCTGGGAGGAAGCGGTCTCGCGGGCACGGCCCGGGAGGTCGTCTTCGGGACGGACACCCTGCGCGTGAATGCCGACGGAGGCTACGGCGAGGCCGTCGACCAGGCGATCGGCGGCGACTATCCGAACTGGTCTCTGGGACTGGAGCTGTCGCTGCCCGTCCCCCTGCGCGAAGGGCGCGGCGAAAGCGAGCGCCAGCACGCCGAGGTCCGGCGCGCCCGCCACCAGGTCGAGGCCCTGCGACGCAGTCTGGAAGAGCGCATCCGCGCGGCCCATCGCGAGCTGGCCAACAGCCGAGAGAGGCTCGGGCTGGCGCGCGAAGGCGTGGCGGCCTCGTTCGAGCAAGTGCGCATCGGACTGATCCAGTACGACAACGGACGCGTGACGGCGTTCGAGATCGTACGCCTGGGCGCCGATCTGGCGTCCGCCCAGCAGCAGCTTTCTAAGGCCCTCGTGCGGAGCGCGGCGGCCGCGGCGGAGCTCACTTACCTGACGGGGGAGGTCTCCGTGCCCCCCGGCGAGGAGGCGAGGGACTAGATGAACGGGAAGCGAACCGGGTGCGATCCGGGGGCCCGTCCGCACCGCTCACGCGCCACGACGGGAGGTCGCCGTCGATGCGCCGCCCTGTCCGGCATTCTCATCACCGGGCTCACCGTGCTCGGCGCCGCCTGCGGAGACGGAGACGACCCGGCCGCGGGGGGCGGAGCCTTCGAGAGACCGCCCACTGGCACCATCGAGGCGGCCGAGGCCATCACCGTCGTTTCGGAGATCCCGGGCATCGTCGTCCGCCTTCCCTTCCGCGAGGGCGGCCACGTGGCCCGGGGTGCCCTCCTCGCCCAGATCGACGATGCCGAGCTTCGGGCGGCCCTGGCCCGGGCCGAGGCGATCCGCGAACAGCGGGAGGCCGCCTTCAAGCGCGTGGAGCTCGTCGTGAATCAGGGCGCCGGCACCCCGCAGGATCTCGACGACGCGGCCGCCGACCTGAAGATCGCGCGGGCGGATGTGGACCTGGCGGCGGCGCGCCTGGCGAAGGCGCGGATCACGGCCCCCTTCGCGGGCCGGGTCGGACCCCGCAAGGTCAGCCCGGGCGCCTTCCTCCAGCCCGGCACCCCCATTACGCATCTCGCGCGCCTGGACGAGATCAAGGTGGTCTTCACCGCGCCCGAGCGCTACGTACCGAAGCTCGAGCGCGGCGCGACGGTGGCGGTTTCCACCATGGCCTTCCCCGGCCACGAGCTGAGCGGCATCATCGATGTCATCGACCCGGTTCTGGATCCCGACACGCGCAGCACGCAGGTGATCGTCCGGGCGGCCAATCCCGACGGGCGCTTCCGGCCGGGCATGTCCGCCGACGTCCGCGCCGTCCTGAGTCGCCGGGACGAGGCGTTGACCATTCCGTCCGAAGCGGTCTTCGCCGAGGGGGATCAGTCGCTGGTCTACCGGGTCGAGCCGGACAGCAGCGTGGCGCGCACGCCCGTCACCCTGGGCACTCGCCTGGCGGGCGTGGTCGAGGTGCTGTCCGGCCTCGAGGCCGGTCAGCGCGTGGTGCGCGCCGGGCACCAGAAGCTCTATCCCGGCGCGCGCGTGATGCCGGTGGACAGCCGAGCCGACGGCGGGGGCGCAAGCGGCCCCGGCCCGACGTCCGGAGGCCCCGAGGAAGCGGGAAGCCCCGACCCGACTTCCGAAACCGCGGAAGGCGAACCCGTCGCGGGCGACGACGGCGAAGGCACCGAAGACGACGGCGCAGGCGGACCCGGCTCATGAAGCTCAGCGAGATCTCCATCAAGCGGCCCGTCTTCGCCACGGTGATGAGCCTGGTGATCATCGTCTTCGGCGTCATCGGGTTCTCGCGCCTGCCCGTCCGCGAGTACCCCGACATCGATCCGCCCATCGTCTCGATCACCACCTTCTACCGCGGCGCGAGTCCCGCCGTGGTGGAGACCGAGATCACCGACGTCATCGAGGAGTCCCTGTCCACCCTGGAGGGGGTCAAGCTCATCGAGTCCTCCAGCCAGGAGCAGGGTTCCCGCATCGCCGTCGAGTTCGAGCTGAGCGAGGACGTGGACCGGGCGGCCAACGACGTGCGCGACCGTGTCTCGCGCATCCGCGGCCGGCTGCCGCGGGAAGCCGACGATCCCATCGTCGCCAAGGTGGACGTCAACGCGCAGCCGATCATCTGGCTCGCGCTGTCGAGCGACCGCCATACGCCGCTGGAGATGAGCGAGTACGCCGAAATCGTGCTCAAGGAGCGACTCCAGCGTCTGCCGGGGGTCGGATCGGTCTTCATCGGCGGCCAGCGGCGCTACGCCATGCGCGTCTGGCTCGATCCTCAGAGACTCGCGGCGCACGGGCTCACCGTGCAGGACATCGAACGGGCGATCGGCCGGGAGAACGCCGAGATTCCCGGCGGCCGGGTCGAGGGTGACGAGCGGGAGTTCTCCGTGCGGACCCGAGGGGAGCTGGCCACCGCCGACAGCTTCGGCGCCATCATCGTCAGCCAGCAGGGCGACTACCGGGTGCGTCTCGCCGACGTCGCCGAGGTGACCGTGGGCCCCGAAGACGAGCGGACCATCACCCGCTACAACGGTCTGCCGGCCATCGGCCTGGGCATCGTCAAGCAGAGCAAGGCGAGCACGGTGGAGGTGGCCGATCGCGTCGCCGAGGCGCTGCCCCGTCTGAGGGACGAGCTGTCCGAGGGCATGGGCCTGACCACCGCGTACGACTCCTCGGTCTTCATTCGCGAGTCAATCAACGAAGTGGCCAAGACCGTGTTCTTCGCCGGCGCGCTCGTGCTGCTCGTGGTGGTCGCCTTTCTCAAGAGTCCGCGCGCGACGCTCATCCCCGCGTTCGCCATTCCCATCTCCATCATCGGCGCCTTCGCGGCGATGTACTTCCTCGGCTTCACGATCAACATCCTGACACTGCTGGCCTTCGTCATGGCCATCGGTCTCGTCGTGGACGACGCCATCGTGATGCTCGAGAACATCTTCCGACACATCGAGATGGGCAAGCCGCGCCTGCTCGCGGCCTGGGACGGGGCCCGCGAGGTGGGCTTCGCCATCGTGGCCACGACGCTCGCTCTGGTGGCGGTCTTCCTGCCCCTGGCCTTCCTCACCGGCACCGTGGGCCGGCTCTTCAACGAGTTCGGGATTTCCCTGGCGGTGGCCGTCGTCATCTCGAGCTTCGTGGCGCTGACGCTGACCCCCATGCTCTGCTCGAAGATGCTGAGGAGGCAGCGCGGAACCCAGGACAACTGGGCGGCGCGCTCCTTCGATGCCTTCTTCAGAGGATTGGATCGCATCTACGCGGGCATCCTGCGCGGGGTCCTGCGCTTTCGCTACGTCCTTTTCGCCGTGGCCGCGGTCATCTTCGGAGCGAGCTTCCTCGTGTTTCGCGAGCTCCCCCGCGAGCTGGTCCCCACGGAGGACCGCAACATCGCGTTCGGCATCGTCCTCGCGCCGGAGGGCTCGACCCTGGAGTACACGGATCGCTACATGCGTCAGCTCGAGACGATCCTCCTGAATCGCCCCGAGCACGCGGGGCTCTTCACGGCGACGGGTCTAGGCTTCGGAGGCCCCGGCCGGGTGACCAACGGCTTCGTCTTCTTCCGCATGACGCCGCGCGACGAGCGCGAGAAGTCCCAGCAGCAGGTGGTCCGGGAGCTCTTTCCCCAGACCATCTCGATCCCGGGCGTTCTCGCCTTTCTGATCAATCCGCCGAGCATCGGCGGCCGCTTCTCCTCGAGCCCCATCGAGTACGTGCTCAAGGCCGAAAGCTACGAGCAGCTCCAGGTTGCGGTGGGCAGCATGATGGCCGGGGCCTCCGAGTTGGGCTACTTGATCAACCTCGACTCGGACCTCCGCATGAACAAACCGGAGCTGGACATCCGGATCGATCGCGATCGGGCGTCGCGCCTGGGCGTTTCGGTCACGGACATCGGCTCGACCCTGGAGACGCTGCTCGGCGGACGCGTGGCCTCCGAGTTCAAGCGCGGATCCAAGCAGTACGACGTGATCGTGCAGGTCCGGCCCCGCGAGCGCGCGACACCCGACGTCATCGACATGATCCACCTGCGCGCCGGCAACGGCGAGCTCGTCCAGCTCGCAAACGTGGTTCAGGTGCGGGAGACGGTGGCGCCCAAGGAGCTGAACCATTTCAACCGCGAGCGCTCGGCCACGATCACCGCGAACCTGGGTCCCGGCGTGGATCTGGGCAGCGCACTCGACGCGATGGACGCCATCGCCGCCGAAAAGCTGCCCGCAGGAATCCGCACGGAGCTCGCCGGCCAGTCCCGCGAGTTCCGCGAGTCCAGCTCGAAGCTCTACTTCATGTTTCTTCTGGCGGTGATCTTCATCTTTCTCGTGCTCTCGGCGCAGTTCGAGAGCTTCATCCATCCGCTGACGATCCTGATCTCGGTGCCGCTGGCCGTGGTCGGCGCGATCCTGTCGCTCTGGATCTTCCGGCTGAGCCTGAACATCTACTCGCAGATCGGTCTCGTCGTGCTCATCGGCCTCGTGACCAAGAATTCGATCCTGATCGTCGAGTTCGCCAACCAGCTGCGCAAGCGCGGACGGGAGGCGCGTGAGGCCGTGGTCGAGGCGGCGCGCATCCGACTGCGCCCCATCCTGATGACGTCGTTCTCGACCATCTTCGGCGTTTTGCCCATCGCCCTCGGCTGGGGCGCGGGCGCCGAGGCCCGACAGCCCCTGGGCATCGCCATCGTCGGCGGGATGTTCTTCTCGACCTTCCTGACCTTGATTCTCGTGCCGGCGGTCTATGCCTTCATGGCGGGCTTCACCCGCCTGACGGATCGCGAGAGGGAACTGGACGAGGAGGCGGCGGCGCGAAGGGCCGCGGTGGCCGAAGCCGGGTCGTAGCGGTCGCTACCCGGCATATCTTTCGATGAACCTCTTTACCGGAAACTTCCGTGCCGTGTTCTCGGAGCTCATGTACCGGATCTTCCCGAAGATCGGACGCTCCGGACCCCAGGGACGGTCGTATCGCCCGAGGATCCAGAAGATGCCGCTGACCGAGTTCGGATCGCGACCGTCCAGGGCGTACTTGTCGTTCAGGTGCAGCATGACGGCGAGCGCCTCCCGGGGAGTGGGACTCCACTCGAGGATCTTCTTTCCCCAGAGCATGCGCAGGTAGTTGTGGATCCGCCCCCCGGTCACGAGCTGTCGCTGCGCCGCGTTCCAGAGAGGATCGTGCGTCTCGGCCTCCTCGAGACGCTCGAGTGAGTACACGGGCTCGCGCGGATCTCCCGCGTGGGCGCCGAGCGTCTCGCGCGCCCACTTCGGGAGCGACTTCCAGCGGTCGTAGTCCGGCATCCGGGCCGCCGCGTTGTGGCCGAGCTCCCGCCACGTCACGATCTGGTCGAGAAACGATTCCGCGTCGGACGACATCCCCCACCACCCCCGGCGGCGGCCGTCCGCGGGCGGTGACAGGGAGACCGGCGTCCAACCTTCGGCGCGCGTCACCGCGGCGAACACCTCGTGCGGGGAGAGATGGCCGAAGTGGAGCCAGGGGGAGAGCCCGCTCGTCGCCTCCGACTCGGGGCGATTGGACTCGTCCGCGTAGCGCGGTAGTCCGGAACGGACGAAGCGCTTCAGCACGCGCCGGCCCGCGGCGGTCCCGCCCGTCACTCCCGGCACCGGGGGCACGGAACGGTCGATCGGCAGCCGGTCGAGGAGGGCGTCACCGCGCAGTTCGGCGGCGGTCACGGCGGCCCAGCGCCGCCGGACCTCGGCCGGCAGGCGGGCCTTCCCCGTGTCCGGAGGCCGGGAGAGGGGCCGGGGGCGGGGTCGCACCGCCAGCAGCTCGGGGAGCGAGCGCTGGAGCCGTCGGCGGAACGAGTGGGCCGTGACGAACGCGACGCCCGGCTGCCGGACGGGAACGAGCCCGCAACTATCGACGGCCTCCAGCGTCACGTCGAGTCGCGCCGCGGCGGCGGCGATCATCCGGGGATAGAAGAACCCCGGGTGATCGTCCGTCACCACGACGCTCGCGCGCGCCGCCATCGCCTCCAGAAGTCCCCGGCCCGCCCCGAGCGACGGCTCCACGTACGGGTAGTAGGTCACGTTCGAGCCCGAGAGCGCCGCGCGATGCTCCTCCATGCCGTCCATCACGAAACGGTGGAAGCGGGCGCTCGCCCATGGATAGTCACAGCGCAGCGCCTCGAGGATGACGAGCGGCTGCGACCCCTCCCGCGCGATCTCGAGCGCGCGATCGAGCGCGAAGTTCCAAACGAGACGCCGCGTCGCGGTCATCCAGTACAGGACGTACGCTCCTCCCCGGCGGGGCCCCGCGTCGTTCGCGGTTCGAATCCTCATGGACGCGACCCTCGTCGCTTCATTTCCGCGCTCCCGGTGCCTCGGCGAGGCGGGTCAGGAACTGATCGAGAAGGCGATCCAGCGCGTCGTCGGACACGTCGCCGTATGCCCCCGCGACGTAGCCGGAGAAGCGAACCATCCTCCCGCGCCCGAGAAAGCGGTCCCGGTACCGGAAGCCACCCGACCCGATCGATGCTTCCTCGCGGACTGTCTCGGCCCGTTCCACCTGATGCGCGTGCAGGCGGCCCAGCGCGTCCCTGGCGTGCTCCTCCCGGCCCAGGTCGCTGAAGAACAGGCGCACCTCCCCCCCGTCGACGGCGTAGTCCGCCACGAAACCCCCCGGGAGAAAAGCGTGCCCGAGCAGGTCCGCCGCCACGTACCGTTCGCTTCGGGGTACCAGACCGTTCTCCGGAAAGAGGGTCAGCGTCGGCGGTAGGGCGGCATCGCCCGGAACGCGGTCACAGACCGCCACCACCATCCGCTCCAACCCGGCGATCAGCCCCGGTCGGTCGTCGTCGGCCTCGGCGTGGACGTAGACGCTTCCCGCCCATGCCGCGCCCACGGTCCCGAATCGGCATCCCTCCGCCCCCCATGCGCGGAGCGAAGCTCCGGGGGGCAGACCGCTGCGGTAGATGCCGAACGCACCCAGATCGCTCCCCATGTCGAAGATGTCCAGCGTGACCCCGGCGGGCGAATCCTCTCCCATGCGGTACCGGACGTGGAGGAGACGGGAGACACCGAACGACACGTAGCGTTCCGCCGCACCGTCGAGATACTCGTACAAAGTCTCGGGGACGTACTCCGTGGGAGGCCCTTCGAGCGCCCAGCCCTCGAGCGTCGAATCCGGTGGCACGAGGCGCAAGAGATCCGTGGCGGAGACGATCGGCGGCATCACCGCCACCCCGCACGAAAGGAGGAGCGCGAGCGCCGCGGATCGCCGGCGAGATCTTGTCACCACGACTCGGCTAGGCCGTGGGGAGACGGAGCAGTCGGTGGGCTTCGACCAGCTCCCCCCGAACATCGCGCCCGAACGGGCACGCGGCGTTGCAGGGGCCCGAGCATCTCTCGCAGGCGCTCGCCGAGCGGTCTCCCGCCAGCGGGGCGTAACTCTGCATGGCGCTCCGTTCCCGGTGATAGTACTTGAAGTACATGGCGAACCTCATGATGTCGGCGACCGGGACCGCCCGCGGGCAGCTTTCTTCGCATACGCCACAGAAGCGGCAGTACTTGTCGACCATGACGTCGCGATACCGGCGCAGCATGCCGCGTTCGACTCGCGTCAGCTTGGCGCCGACCGCGGCCGTGCACTCACGGATGACGTCGAAGTTGGTGAAGGTGATCGCGACGCTCGCCACGTCCGGGTTGGACAACGCCCACCGGATGGTGGCCTGGCGGAACGACAGACCGCCGGCTTCCAGGTCCTTGATCTCCCCCTGCCGGTTGCCCGCGCTGGTCTTGAACACGATCGAGCCGACGCCGCTTCGTGCCGCCCGCCTCAGGATCTCGTCTTGGTCGGGATAGGAGACGAAGTCGTACTTGATGAAGAACAGGCCGAACCGCCCGTCGTCGATGGCGGCGCGGAGGCAGTCCTGCATCCCGCCGTGATGACCGGACAGGCCCAGATGGCGGACCTTTCCGGCCGATCTGGCCTCGTCGAACGCGTCGTACAGGGATTCTACGCGAAGGTCGCCCGGAGACCGGACCTCGGCGGAGTAGTAGACGTCGATGTAGTCGGTACGAAGACGGCGCAGGCTGGCATCGATGTCGTCCAGGATGCGCCGCTTGGTCACGCCGGGTCTCGTCCGGTTTCCCGTGATGAGGACGAGCCGGTCGCGGGCGATTCCCGCATCGCGCAGGGCCCGACCCAGAGCATCCTCCTCCAGACCGTCCAGATACTGGCCGGAGGTGCAGAACGTGTTGATTCCCGCGTCCAGCGCCGCCCCCATCAGGGGCGGGTTGTCGACTCCGTGCGCCCCGAAGGCGACCTCCGAGACCACCAATCCCGTGTTGCCCAGGGGCCGGTAACGCATGCCTCCGGCACCCGTGCTCGCTTCGCGGTGATCGTCGTCCTCGCAGCCGAGAAGGGAAAGGCCGAGCGCGCCCGAGCTCAGCCGGAAGAACTCGCGACGGCTGGGCCCTTTCGAATCCGTCGACATGGGAACCTCCGATATCGAGGGGACACCCGTAGTGACACAAGACGCGTAGACGCGACGCGGCCGGGCTCCCGGCTCACGGGTGAAACGCGACCCGCCTCTCATCCCGCCGTGGATGGAGGGTAGGCCCGTGACCCCGCCTCCTCAACCCATCTTCACGACGACCGCCATGGCCGTGTCGCCGGCGGCGCATCCCGAGAAGAGGCCGTAGCCCCCGCCCGAGAGGAAAAGCTCCTCGATCATCTCGATGACGGCCCGGAGCCCGGTGGGTGCCTGGGGATGTCCCCAGATCAAGGGGGATCCGTACCGATTGATCCGCCCCGGCTCGAGACCGAGCTCGCGGCAGAAGAGCACGTCGTTCACGGCAAAGGGGTTGTGCGTCTTGATGACGGCACAGTCCCCGATCTCGATCCCGGCCCGCGTCAGCGCGTCTCGGGCCGCCGGCACCACCGCCTTCGGCATCATGGCCGGCTCGACGCGCGCCTCCCCGAAGCTGCACAGTTGAATGACCGCGTTCGCGTCTCCGCCGAGGCGGGTCGCCTGCTCCTTTCCGCAGACCACGAGCCCGGAGTTGCCGTCGGCCGGGTATGTCTGCGTACCGAACGTGACCGTGCCCCCGTCCAGCACGGGCCGGAGCTTCGCCAGTCCGTCGGCCGTCGTGGGGAACACGCCCTCGTCGGCTTCCACTGTTCCGGTCACCTTCTTTCCGCGCCTGAGCTCCACCGGGAGCATGTAGCGCCGCTGGAAGGCCCGGTCGTCGGCCAGAGCGTCCTCGTATTGTCCGTAGCGGACCAGAGTGAGCGCGTCCTCCTCTTCCCTCGTGATCCCGGCTTCCTTGGCCACGTTCTCGGCCGTCTGGATCATGGACTGGCCGGTGTTGGGATCCGAGTTGAAGTTGTCCCAGACCGGATCCTCGGGCTTTCCCATTCCGCCCGTGCCGAGCGGGTTCGGGTAGTAGACGTGGGGACCGTTGCTCGTCCGATCGCACGCCACGGTGAGGACGCAGTCGCGTTGCCCGAGCTCGACCTCGAACGCGGCCGTCGCCAGCATCCGCACCGACGTCGCGCACGCCTGGGAGACGGTGGGACCGGTGATCGTCGGAGCGCCGATCATCCCGGCGAGCCATGGTGCACCGTAGAGACCATGCCGTTGCATGATCGTGGTGCCGAGCACCAGGCTGTCGAACGTGTCCGGCGAGAACCCCTTTTCGCTCAGGAAGGTCCGGGTCGTCCCCGCGGCCAGCTCCACGGAGTGGAGATGCCCCAGGGACCCCTGCCACCGGCAGAAGGGCGTGCTCCAGTAGGCCCCGTACGGGATGTAACTTTTCTCGAGCGCCATCTCTCATCCTCTTCGTGCACTGTGAATCGTGAAATCCTTCTTACCCGGTCTTCGTGAAATCCGGTTTGCGTTTCTCCAGGAACGCGGCGACCCCCTCCCGGGCCGCCTCCGCGCACGCGGTCTTCGCGAACGCCCGGTAGCCGATGTCCAGAGCCTCCGCCAAGTGGGGTGCCCCGGCGCATCGCTGAACCGCCTCCGTGATGATACCGATCGTCTCCCGGCTGAGCGGCATGCCGTTCGCCGCGACGGCCTCGATCTCCTCGAGCGGGGGGATGTCGACGGAGCCGTCCGGTGTCGGCGCCGCCCCCTCCCCGAGGCCGCGCACCCGCTCGACGGCGAGCTCCATCAACTCCTCGTAGCTTCCGGCCAGTCCGACCACCACCCCCAGGTCGTGCGCGTCTGCCGCGGAGAGCTTCCGGGCCGTCCGGAGCATGTCGTGGAAGGTCTCGGCCGCCTGCGGCCAGCGACGATAGGGCACCGCCATGCCGCCGATTCCCGGCGCGATCCCCAGCGTGACCTCCGGGAACTGGAGCCAGGCGCTGCGCTGCGCCACGATCGCGTGGCAGCGGATCGCGAGCTCCAGCCCGCCTCCCAGCGCCATCCCGTTGAGCGCCGCCACCACCGGTTTCGTCATGGCGTCGAGATGCACGAGAAGGCGCGAGCAGTCCCGTGCATAGCGAGCCGCGGCCTCCGCGTCGCCGAGGACCTCCGGGAAGCGACCGATGTCCGCGCCCGCGCAGAACGCCCGCGGCCCGTATCCCACGATCACGAAGCCGACCACGTTCGGATCCCCTTCGTGCTCCCTCAGGACGAACAGCACCTCGTCGGTCACCTCGTCGTTGAGCGCATTCAACGCGTCGGGCCGGCGCAGCGTGATCACCTTGACCCCGTCGAGGTCGTCCACGAGCACGTGACGCAGGAACCCTTGATAGCTCTCCAGGGGCCGCTCGGGGAGGGGCATGCCCGGTCGCTCGCTCACGAGCCGATCCAGTATCCGTCTCACCTCCTGATCTCCGAGCCGGCGCATCAGATCCAGCGGTCCCCGCTTGAAGCCGAGAGCGAGACGGCAGCCGAGGTCCAGATCCGACGGAAGGCCGATGGAGCGGTCGAGGACATCGAGGGACTGGGAGAGGAGGATCCCGAGCAGGCGATCGCGGATCCGCGCGGCCGTCTCCGGCGCCACCGGCGCCCGCTTCCCGGGCCCGACGGTGGTCCAGGTGTCCACCGAGCGGAGAATGGGGGCCGGCCGGTAGTGCGCTCCCTCCTCCATCTGGAGCGTGTTCGTCTCCACGATGATGGGATTGCCGCGCGCGAGGTTCAGCACGAAGAAGGGGCCGGCGTGAACGAACTCGTTCGCCGTGCTGTCGACCTCGGCCGCCGTGGCCTCGTCGAGCAGGTACGCCGCCTCGTTGCACCAGTTGTCGAAGATGCGGTCGAGCATGAAGCAGATCGCGTCCGAGGTGATGAGCGGCACCTTTCCCGTGGCGGCAAACAGCCAGTCGAGATACTCCACCGTTTCCGGGTCTCCATCCGCCCAGTGCACGATCTCGACGACCGGGTTCCGGAACGCCGGGGCGAAGAAGTGCGTGACCGTGGCGCGTCCCTTGTGGGTGAGTCCCGCAAAGACGCGCGAGGCGGGCAGGGAGCTCGTGTTCGACGTGATCAGGGCCTTCGGAGAGACGATCGCCTCGACCTGCTCGAAGATCCGGTGCTTGAGCTCGATGTTCTCGGTCGCCGCCTCCAGCACCCAGTCGCAGTCCGCGATGTCGCCGTAGTCCAGAGTCGGGACCACGTTCTCGCGGACGCCGCGGGCCTGCTCCTCGGTCAGCTTCTTCTTCGCGAGCCCCTTCTCCACGTAGCCCGCGAGACGCTTCGTCGCCCGGTCGAGGGCCTCGGGGACGACATCGACCAGGGACAGCCTCAGATCCGGGATGGAGCTGATCAGGTAGTAGGCGATGTCGGGGCCGATCGTCCCGGCCCCCACGACGGCGATTCGTCGCGGCATCGGCCGGGCCGATCGGTTCAGCAGTGGATTGAGATGCGATGGGCGTGTTTCGACGGTCATGGCGAACCCCTTTCTCAGGGCATGACGGACCTACACTCCGCCAGCACTTCCTCGAGGGCGCCGATCGCGAGATCCAGCTCCTCCTCGGTGCCGGTCGTGATGCGAAGGCAGGTGTTCAGACGGGGATCGTGCAGGGGCCGGACGATCACCCCTCGATGGAGCATGCGCGCGAAGACGGCGTCCGAGTCCACCCCGGTGTCCGCGAGCACGAAGTTCGCGCTCG
This sequence comes from bacterium, assembly GCA_025774805.1. GTDB lineage: Bacteria > ARS69 > ARS69 > ARS69 > ARS69 > JALGZR01. The sequence goes on along the minus strand of JALGZR010000057.1, from coordinate 18,009 downwards.
AGGGACGGACGCGGAGATCGAGCGCCGCGAGATCGTGTTCGAGACGCCGGCGCATGGAATCGTTGAGCGCGACGGATCTCTCGGTATGCTCCAAGTCCTTCAGCGCGGCGAGGCCCGCCACCTGGGCCGGAGTGCTGGTGGTGAAGGGGATGCGGACCCGGCTCAGCGCCGAGCTCACGTCATCCGCCGCGATCGCGTAACCCACGCGGAGACCGGCGAGACCGTAGGCCTTCGAAAACGTGTGGAGCAGAACCACGTTCGAGTGTCTCCGCAGCAGCTCCAGTGCGTCCAGGCGACGCTCCGGAGGCACGTAGTCGTGATAGGCGAGATCGAGCACGCAGAGGACGTCCGGCGGCACCTTCTCCACGAACGCGAACAGCTCGCCGCTCGGAATCTCCAGGCCGGTCGGGTTGTTCGGCGACGCGAGGAAGACGATTCGCGTGCTGGGGGAGATCGCGTCGAGCGTTCGATCGAGATCGTAGCGAAGCTCGGGGTCGAGCGGGACCGTGACGACGTCCGCGCCTTCGATCCGCGCCGCGTTCGCATAGACCGGGAAGCAGATGTCGCTGACGACGGCTGCCGTGCCGGCGCCGAGGTAGACGTCTGCGATCAATCGCATCAGATCGGAGGAGCCCGCCCCCACCACGATCCAGTCCATGGAGATCCCGAGCCGATCGGCGATCGCGCGCCGCAGATACCAGCCGTCGTAATCGGGATAGTGGTGAAGCTCGAGTTGGTCCCGGTTGAGCGTGTCGATCACGCGCGGCGAGGGCCCCAGCGGGTTCTCGTTGGAGGCGAGCTTGACGATGTGCTCGAGACCGAGCTCCCGCTGCACCTCGCGGATGGGTTTCCCGGGTTCGTAGGGACAGATCATCTCCACGGCGAGCTTCTGTCGCACCTGGCTGTGACCTTCGGTGGAGGTATCCGCTTTTCGATCAGAGCCCATCCGGTCTTCCTCTCAGGGCGGCGAGCACTTTTTCGGGAGTGATCGGCAGATCCCGGATGCGTACGCCGACGGCATCGTGAATGGCGTTGGCGATGGCCGGCGCCGTGGGAACGAGGCCCGGCTCGCCGACCCCCTTCGCCCCGAACGGACCCGCGGCCTCCTCCGTCTCGACGAACTCGATCTCGATCGGGAAGCCCAGGTCGCCCGCGGACGGAATCTTGTAGTCCGTGAAGCCGGGGTTGAGAATCCGACCGGCCTCCGTCAGGACCTCTTCGTAGAGCGCGTAGCCCACGCCCTGCGCCAGCGCGCCGTAGATCTGGCCCGCGAGGGTCTGCGGATTGAGGACCTTACCCACGTCGTGCACCGCCACCAGGCGCAGGATCCGGACCTCCCCCGTGTCCTCGTCGACTTCCACCTCCGCCCCCTGCGTGCCGAACGCGTAGGCGGCGGACAGATTTCCCTTCCCCTCCTTCCAGTCGGGCAGCTCGCTGTTCGGCTCGTAGTAGGCCTCCGCCGTGATCATCCGGCCCGCCCGCCCGCGAAAGTGGATCGACCGCAACAGACGGCCGAGGTCCACCCGGAGCCAGGGCTCGCGCGGTGCGCCCCGGATGCCGAGGAAGCCGTCGCGCAGTTCGAACCGATCCGCCTTCGCGGCCTCCGCCACGTCGAACTCGGGGGGACGATAGCCGGGGTGCGATTTGCGGTGGCGCGCGAGGTTTCTCTCGACCTCCGCCGGAAACAGCTCTTCGGCCAGTGCGAAGATCTCGTTCCGCACCTTCTCGGCGGCGATGAGCGCGGCGTTGCAGGCCACGAACGCGCCCCGGCTCGCGTGAGTCCCGACGTCCCAGGGACAGGTGCCCGTGTCGGTCGGATTGATGATGATGCGCTCCGGCGGCAGACCGAGAGCCTCGGCGACGGCCAGGCTGAGGGCGGAGTGCAGCCCCTGACCCATCTCGACTCCCCCGCAGGAGACGTTGACGTTGCCGAAGTCGTCCAGCTTGAGGATGACCCCTCCGCCGTCGGAACGATAGATGCGGCCGGAGCCGCCGACGTGCATGAGCGACGCCATCCCCACGCCGCGGCGCTTGCCCCGCCGGGCGCCGCGCTTGTTCTCCCAGTCGAGGCGCGTCGCCGTTTTTTCGAGACACTCCGCGAGCCCGCACGAGCCCACCCTCAGCCCCATGGGGGTCGTCTCCCCGGGCCGGTTGCAGTTGATGGTGCGGAGCTCGAGGGCGTCCATGCCGGCGGCCTCGGCCAGCTCGTCCAGGTTGCTCTCGATGGCCCAGGTCATCTCCGGGTTTCCGTAGCCGCGCATGGCCTGGCAGTACGTGTTGTTCGTGTACACGAGGCGGGCGTCGAAGCGGACGTTCGGAACGCGGTAGAGAGACGTGGCGGGGAGCAGCATGACCGTCGGATAGGTCGCGCCCCAGGACGTGTACGCGCCATTGTCCTGCTCCACCTCCGCGCGCCGGAAGGTCAGGCGGCCGTCCGCGTCGCAGCCCTGGGCGATCCGCACGCGCGCGGACTGTCGGGGCGAGAGGTTCGCGAACTCCTCCTCCCGTTCGTACACGATCTTCACGGGGCGGTTCGTCCGGTGGGCGAGGAGAATCGCGATGTACTCGTAGGCATGCGTATCCAGCCCGGTCCCGAAACCGCCGCCGAGGTTCGGGACGATCACCCGCACGTTGCGGCCGGCGAGCCCCATCGCCCTCAGCGCCTCGCCGAAATGGCGCTGGGCCAGGAACGGAATCTGGGTCTTCGCCCACATCGTGAGGTTCCCGTTCGCGTCGAACTCCGCGATGCAGCCGGCCGTCCCCAGGCAGCTCTGCTGAACGAGCTGAGTCGTGAACTCTCCCTCGACGACGTGCCGGCTCGCCTGCTCCCCGGCCGCGAGGTCGCCCGACTCGTGGCGGCAGGTCACGTTCACGAGGTTGCTGGTTCGCGGCCGTCCCGCGGCGTCCCGCTCGTGAACGAGCGGGGCGTCCTCCCGCAGCGCCTCCTCCACGACGAACACGGCCGGAAGAGGTTCGTACTCGACTCGGATCAGCTCCACCGCCTCGGCGGCGATGTCCGGATCGACGGCCGCCACGGCCGCGACCTCGTCGCGATACTGGCGAACCTTGTCCCGCTTGAGGGCGAAATTGTCGCGCAGGAACCCGTGGCGGATCTCCGGCGTGTCGTGGCCGGTGATCACGGCCCGCACGCCGGGAAGGCGCTCGGCCCGGGAGGTGTCGATGTGCCGGATGCGGCCGTGCGAGTGCTCGCTGAACTTGATCTTGCCGTGGAGCATGCCGGGCCGAGTGAGGTCGTGGATGTAGTGAGCGCGGCCCGTTGCCTTGTCGGCCGCATCCGGACGGGCTCGCTCCTTGCCGATGTACCGAAGCTCAGCCACCGCCCGCCCTCCCGGCGACTCCACTCCTCACCACCGGCCGTTCCTCCTCCCGGGCGCTCCTTCCGGCGTCCACGGAATCCCGGGCACGCATCTCCTCGGCCGCGGCCTTCACCGAGGCCACGATCTGCACGTAGCCGGTGCACCGGCAGAGGTTGCCGGTGAGAGCGTCACGGATCTCGGCGTCGGTCGGCGACGGATTGGAGCTCAGCAGCGCCGTTGTCGCCATGATCATTCCCGGGCTGCAGAATCCGCACTGGATGCCGCCGTGCTCGACGAGCGCCCGCTGGACGACCGAGAGCCTTCCCCCCGGGCCGACGAGTCCCTCGACCGTCGTGATCTCCGCCCCCTCGGCCTCCAGGGCCGGCAGGAGGCACGCGTTGATCGCCTTCCCGTCGAGAAGCACCGTGCAGGCGCCGCACTCCCCGGCCCCGCACCCCTCCTTCGTTCCGGTCAGCGCGAGCGGACCTCGCAGCACGTCGAGAAGCCGATCGCTCGGGGACACGCGAACGACGGTCCTCGAGCCGTTGACGGTCAGCGTGCACTCCACGGTCATCCTCCGCCTCCGTTCAGGAGCGACTCGACCGCCCGCTGGAAGAGAACGCCGGTGATGTGCCGGCGGTATCCGGCGCTCGCGCGCACGTCGGTGATCGGAGAGATCTCCTGCTCGACCCGGGCGCGCGCCTCGGCCAGAAGCGGCGGCTCGAGGGCCCGCCCCTCCAGCAACTCCTCGACGGCCCGCAACCGCAGCGGCCTCGGCGCCACCGCTCCGGCCGCCACCCGCGCCCGCGCGCACCGGCCGCCATTCAGTCCGATCAGCACCGCCACGCTGACGAACGCGAGATCCATCCGCACCCGACCCCTCCTCAGATAGCGCGATCGCACCCCCGGAGGCGGCGGATCGAGCAGGACCTCGGTGAGGACCTCGCCGGGGATCAGGCACGTTTCGCCCGGTGCCGCGAAGAGCTCCTCGATCGGCAGCACGCGGTCTCCCTCGGGGCCCGCGACGCGAACCCGCGCGTCCAGCACGTACAGGGCCGGAGGCAGGCCCGCACACGGGGAGGCGTTGCAGAGGTTGCCCCCCACGCTGGCGAGGTTACGGACCTGGACGCTTCCGAAAGGGCGGGCGGCGTCGTGCAGCACCGGGTGGCGCTCGCCGAGCTCGCGGTGCTCGAGGATCTCGCCGATCGTGGTCATCGCGCCGATTCGGGTGGGCTCCCCCACCTCGATCCCGCGAAGCTCCTCGATTCCGCGCAGCGAGATCACGGAAGGCGGCCGCACGGCCCCCGCTCGCATCAGCACCATCAGGTCGGTCCCGCCGGCGATGTAGCGCGCCTCGGGACACCCGGCCCTGAGCTGCCATGCCTCCTCGAGAGAGGTCGGGCGGTGGTAGTCGAAGGCCCTCACGCCACCACCCCTTCCTCGTGAAGCCTCCGGATCTGCGCGCCGCTCAGGCCGACCTCCGCGAGCACGGCGTCGGTGTCCTCTCCGTAGGCGGGCGCGAAGGGAAGCTTGCCGCCTCGCTCTCTCAAGAACGGCGTGTCGACGGCCGGCGGCGGGAGACGGATACGGCGGCCGTCCGGGGCCTCCGTCTCGAGCAGCGCCGGCGCGACGAAGGGCAGGTCCATCACCCCTTCGATGGGCGTGATCCGCGCGTGGGGCACTCCCGCTCGGGACAGAACCTCCACGAGCTCGCCGGTGCTCTTCCTCTCGGTGATGCGCGCGATGGCGCGGTGCAGCTCCTCCCGGGACTCCCGCCTCCCCTCGTTCGTGGCCCATCGCGCCTCATCGAGCGAGGCGAACGGCGCCTGCCCGACCAGACGTGACCACTGGGCGTCACTGCCCACCGCCACGTAGACGAACCCATCCCGCGTCGGGTAGGCATTGACGGGGATGAACTGGCGGTGCTCGTTTCCCGCCCGGCGGAGCTCCGTCGCGGGGCTGCCCATGTCCAGCATGGGGAGAAAGGTCTGGAGCCAGGAGACCGCGACCCGGGCCATCGAGATGTCGATCCGCCGTCCCGGGCCGGACTCCTCGCGCTCCAGCAGGGCGAGCAGGACCTGCGTGAACGCCTCGTCGCCCGCTTTGAGGTCGGTCAGCGGCGGACCGCACTGCAGAGGGGGACCGTCGGGATGGCCGGTGATGTCCATGTACCCGCACAGCGCCTGCATCATCGGATCGTAGCCGGGCACGTCGGGCTGCGAGAGCCCCATGGCCGAGATGCAGCACCAGATGAGCTCCGGTCGGACCGCGGCGAGCGTCTCGTAGTCGAAGCCCAGGTCACGATGGCGCGCCGGTAACGTGTTCGTGCAGAACACGTCCACGGGAAGCTCTCGGACGAGACGGTGCAGCAGCTCGCGTCCCCCCTCCCGCTTCAGGTCCACCGCGATCGCCTGTTTGCCCACGTTGGGCGCCACGTAATAGCTGTGGCGGTCCTCGCCGGCGACGGCGCGTCCGATGTAGCGGTTCGGATCCCCCGCCGTCCGGCGCCCCTCCCTCGGCGCGGCTTCCACGCGGATCACCCTCCAGCCGAGGTGCACGAAGCGCTGGGTGGCGTACGACATGGAGAGCGCCTGCTCGACGCTCACGACCGTGCGTCGCTCGCTCGCACTCACCGAACGCCTCCTCAGAACCGGATCGGCTCGACGTAGGTCCCGAAGACCTCCTTCAGAGCCGAGCACACCTCTCCGACGGTCGCGAGGAGCTCGACGGCGTCCATCACGGCGGGCATGACGTTTCGCTCCCTCCGCGCGTCTTCCCGGACCTTCTCCAGCGCGGCCGACACCGCCCGGCCGTCCCGCTCGCGGCGGACGCGAGCGAGTCGCTCGAGCTGTTTGACACCCTCCGCCTCCCGGTAGGGGTGGAACTCGACGGGTCGCTCCTCCTCCCCCCTCTCCACGAAGCAGTTGAGGCCCACCTTCTTGATCTCGCCGCTCTGCAGCGCCCGCTCCCGCTGATAGGCCTGTCGATTCACCTCGGCCTGCACCCGGCCCTCCGCGACGCCTCGCACGATCCCCCCCTCGTCCGCGACGCGCTCCATGATCTCCACGATCAGACGCTCCATGCGGTTCGTCATGGTCTCGACGAAGTAGGATCCCGCGAGCGGGTCCACCGTGTCGCACAGGCCGACTTCGTGCATCAGGATCTGCATCGTGCGCAGCGACAGCCGCGCGGCGTGCTCGCTCGGGATGGTGTACGCCTCGTCGTAGGAGCACAGCGCCATCGTCTGGGTGCCCGACAGCGCGCTCGCGAGGGCGTAGTAGGCGCCCCGGGCGATGTTGTTCTCGGGCTGCTGGACCGTCAGCCCGGCCCCCCCGCCCCCGGCGATCATCCGCAGCTGCTGCGATCGTGGATGCTTCGCGCCGTACTCCTTCTCGAGGATCTTCGCCCAGAGCCTTCGGCCGGCCCGGAACTTCGCGACCTGCTCCCACATGTCGCCGTGGATGTCGAAGTTGAAGGTGATGCCGCGGGCGACGTCGTCCACGTCGAGCCCCCGCTCCAGCGCGTGATCGAGGTAGGCCCGGGCGATGGACAGCCCGTAGGCCATCTCCTGGGCCGGGCTCGCCCCGGACTGGCGGATGTGGTAGCCGCAGACGCTCACGGGGTTGTAACGGGGCGCATTCCGAGCACAGAACTCCATCGTGTCGCCGATCAACCGGATGGACGGTTCGACCGGGAAGATCCAGGTCCCGCGACCGATGAACTCCTTGAGAATGTCGTTCTGCGCGGTGCCGCGCAGATCGGACAGCGCGAAGCCGCGCTTGCGCGCCATCGCGAAGTACATGGCCATGATCGGGACGGCCGCCCCGTTGATCGTGAGAGAGACCGTGATCTCGTTGAGATCGATGTCGGCGAACGCCTCCTCCATGTCGACGAGCGAGTCGACGGCCATTCCCACCCGGCCCACCTCGCCCTCCGCCATGGGATGGTCGGAGTCGAGCCCGCACTGCGTGGGCAGGTCGAACGCCACGTTCAAGCCCGTCTGGCCGCGCTCGATCAGGTAGAGGAACCGCTCGTGCGTCTCCGCCGCCGTGCCGAACCCCGAGTACTGACGCATGGTCCACGGCCGCTTGCGGTACATCCGGGGATGGATGCCGCGGGTGTACGGGTACTCGCCGGGCCGGCCGATCTCCTCGTCACCGCCGCTCGCCCGGAGGTCGTCGCGAGTGTAGACGGCGTCGATCTCGAGTCCCGACTCCCAGAAGACGGGGGTGACGTCGTCGGTCGGACCGCTCACGGGCGCACCTGCTCTCGGGTCTCGCCGGAATCCTCCGGCCGGACCTTCCGTCGAATGAACTCCACGATCTCTTCCAGGGAGGCGCCGACGGGGAAGACTCCGCTCACTCCCAACTCGTGCAACGCCTCGTGGTCCCGGGAGGGGATGTTCCCCCCGACGATCCAGGTCAAGTCCTCCGCCCCGACCGCCCGCAGTTGCTCCGCCAGCTTGCGGCACAGCGGCATGTGCGCGCCCGAGAGAATGGACAGACCGATCACGTCGACCCCGCGGTCCGCCGCGTCCCGGGCGATGACCTCGGGGGATTGCCGCAGACCGGTGTAGATCACTTCCATCCCGGCGTCCATCAGCGCGCGGCACACGAGCTTGGCGCCGACGTCGTGGCCGTCGAGTCCCGGCTTTGCCATCAGGACGCGAATGGGCCCTCGCGCTTCCATCTCAGGACAGCCCCTTGGCGATGTTGATTCGCAGGATCTCCGACGTGCCTCCGCCGATCAGGGTGAAGCGGACATCCCGAAGATACCGCTGGAACGAGTACTCGACCGCGTAGCCGTAGCTCGCCGAGATCCTCGCGGCCCGCTCGCAGATCCTGAGCCCCGCCTCCGAGGCGAAGAGCTTCGCCATCGCCGCCTCGTTCGCGTTGGGCAGACCCTGATCGCTTCGCCAGGCGGACCAGTGGATCAACCTCCGGGCCGCCTCGAGCTCGACCGCCATCTCCGCGAGATGCGCCTGCACCGCCTGGAACTGGTCGATCGGGCGCCCGAACTGCCGGCGCTCCGTCGCGTAGACGCGGGCGTCCTCGAACGCGGCCCGCGCCACCCCGAGCGCGAGTGCCGCCGTCATCAACCGGATCTCGGCCAGGATCTCGCGCAGGCACTCGAGCCCCTGGCCCGGCGCCCCGAGGATGCACGTGGCCGGCGCGTCGTCGAGCGCGACCTCCGAGGTCGGCGACGCGCGCACGCCCAGCTTGTCGATGTCGCGGCCCAGGGTCAGGCCGGGCGCCTCGCTCTCTACCAGGAAGAAGCTCAGCTCCTTCTCTCCCGTGCGAGCGAAAACGGTGAAGAAGTCCGCCACGGGGGCGGAGGTCACCCAGGTCTTGCTGCCGGACAGGCGCCAGGTCCCGTTTCGCTGCTCCGCCCGGGTCGTGATGGCGGTGAGGTCGCTCCCGGCGTCCGGCTCGGTCATGCAGATGGCCCCGATCCTCTCGCCCCGCAGTGCCGGCGCGAACAGACGCTCGCGCAGCTCCCCGTCGGCGAAGCGGTGGAGGAACCAGGTTCCCATCAGGGATTGCATGCTGCACGCGGCCGCCACGGAGAGGCTTCCCCAGGCCAGCTCCTCCACGGCGAGAACATAGGAGATCACGTCCGCGCCCGAGCCCTCCGGCTCCGGATAACGCATGCCGAAGAAGCCGAGCTCGCCCACCCGTCGAAAGAGATCCCGGGGAAAGCGGGCCTCCTCGTCCAGCGCCTGGGCCCGCGGCCGGACCTCGCGCTCGGCGAAGCGGTGGAACGTGTCGCGAACGGCCCTCTGCTCGTCACTCAACGAGAAGTCCATCCCGGTGCTCCTCACGCCTTGCTCGCGCGCAGCGTCTTCGTCTCCTCCGTCCGAAGCTCCATCGTCTCCGGGTCCACGACCACGCCGTACCGCTCGGCCGCCGCCGCGGGCGAGATCTTCCCGTCGCGCACCTCCCGCGCCACCACCTCCGCGGGGCGCTCGACCGGCGGGCCGGCCTCCTGCACGTAGAGAGTGCCGGCCGGCACGTCCGTGATCAGATCCTTGCTCGTCGTCTTCCCGACCGTTCCGTCCGGACGATGGAGCTCGATCTTGTTGAGCGTGCCCGGCCCGCCGCCGAACAGCCCGAACGCGGGCTCCACGTCTCCGTCGCCGAACACGACGATCTGCGTCCCCTCGCCCCCCACCCGATAGCGCGTCTCCACGCCGAGTCCCCCGCGGAAGCGACCCGGGCCGGCCGAGTCCGTCAGGAATTCGTGCTTCTCCAGACGGTGGGGAGTCTGCTGCTCGAACATCTCGTAGTCCTGATCCAGCAGCCCGCCCGAGGCGTCGATCATGCCGATGTGGTCGTAGCCGTCGCAGTCGTGCGTCGCACCGGATCCGCCCTTGAGACCCATGAAGAGAATGTCCACGTAGGTGTCTTGACGCCGCGGGTCATGGCCGGAGGAGAGGGAACAGAGCAGGTTGTTCCAGCCGGCCGTCACCCGCTCGGGGATCACAGGAGCCAGCGCGCGGATGATCGCGTCCGCGTTCGGGGGGCAGAGGTGGTTGCCGAAGGTCGTCGCCGCGGGGTAGGCGGCGTTGAGGATCGTCCCCTCCGGGATGATGATCTCGAGGGGCTCGATCATCCCGTGATTGTGGGGAATCTCCGAGTTCACCATCTGCAGGAACGTGAGCGTCGTGGCCGAGGCGCTCGACGTGTACGTGCCGTTGACGAAGCCGGTCGTCTGGGGATCGGTGTCGGAGTAGTCGAAGACGATGCGCTCGTCCTCCACCGTGATCTTCACCCGGATCCGGTAGCGGGAGCCGGGGGTGCGGCCGTCGAAGTAGACCGTGCTCTCGCCCCGGTAGGTGCCGTTGGGGATGCTCCGGATCTCCGCCTCCATCATTCGTCGCGTGGACTCGAAGAGCGCCTCCTTGTGGGCTTCGAACCGCTCGAGCCCGTACTTCTCGACGAGCGCGCACAGTCGCCGGTCGCCCACCGTGCAGCCGCCGATCTCCGCGCGCATGTCCTCCTGAACGATCGGCAGGCGGACGTTCGCGAAGATGAGATCCCAAACGTCGCGACGCAGCTCGCCGCGCTCGTAGACCTTGACGGCGGGAATCCGCAGCGCCTCCTGCCAGACCTCGGTGGCATTGGGGTTGTAGCCGCCGCGCACGGCCCCGCCGATGTCGGCCTGGTGGCCCTTGCAGGCGGCCCACGCGACCAGGGTGTCCCCCACGAAGATGGGCTTGAAGGCGGCCACGTCGTTGTTCTGATTGCCCAGCGAGAACACGTCGTTGTGGAAGAAGACGTCGCCGGGATACACCTCGCCGCGGAATCGCTCGGCGATGTGGCGGCAGACGGGTCCGAGCGAAAAGCTCAGGATGGGGAGGTTCTCGGTCTGTTCCAGCATCCGACCTTCGGCGTCGTACAGTCCGGTGACGAAATCCTTGGCTTCGCAGAGGATCGGCGAGCGCGTGGTCTTCTGCATGGCGATGCTCATCTCGTCCGTGATCGCCTTGAGCGCGTGGCCGATGATCGCCACGAGCACCTTGTCGATCGCCGGTCCGTCGCTCATCGGTCGCTCCGTGCGGTTCCGACCGCGGTGCGCTCCGCCCTCGTCGCGCTCCCGCCGGCGCCTCCGTTCCGTTGCAGAAGGGCGCTTCCCCGGTCGTCGATCCGCGCCGCATAAGCGGCGCTGACGAAGATGGTGGTATCCGTCCGCTCGAGCAGGGCGGGGCCCGAAACCTCGTTCCCGGCCCGCAGCGCGTGGCCGTCGTACACCGGTACCTCGTCGAACTCATCCCGGTCGGGGACGAAGGCCCGCCGCCGCCCTCGGAAAGCGGGACCGGGATCCGGGTCGCCCCGCGCGAGGCGAGGGAGCGCGGGCTTCTCCGTGCGACCCAGCGAGCGGACCCGGACGTTGATGAGCTCGAGTCCCGTCCCTTCCGCGGCCAGGTCGTAGCCGTAGAGACGATTGTGCTCGGCGTGGAACGGAGCCGTGAGAGCCTCCAGGTCCCCCGCTTCGATCGCCTCGCGGGTCACCCACACGGTGACCTCGTGATACTGCTTGAGGTAGCGCAGGTCGAGAGCAGCGAGGTGCTCGCGTCGTTCTTCCGGCACTCCCTCCCGCGCGAGCTGCTCCTCCCCCGCCGAGACCATCTCCGACACGAGCGTCCTCAGGGCCTCGGGATCCAAAGTGGAAATCCGGGTCACGTAGGAGCGGACGTAGTCGTGTTGCAGGTCGCTCATCAGCATGCCGACGGCGCAGAGAACCGAGGCGGGACCCGGGACCACCACGGCCGGGATGTCCAGCTCGTCGGCGATCATGCACGCGTGCAGCGCACCCGCCCCGCCGGCCATCACCATGGGGAAGTCCCGTGGATCGAGACCGCGCTTGATGGTGATCTCGCGCACCCCGTGCGCCATGTTGGAGTTGATCACGCGGTACATGCCGGCCGCGGCCTGCTCCTCGCCGAGGCCGAGCGGCCGGCCGACGTGCTCCGCGATCGCCCGGCGGGCGAGCTCCGGCCGCAGCTTCATCTTCCCGCCGGCGAAGTTGTCCGGGTCCAGGTACCCCAGCAGCAGGTCCGCGTCCGTGCACGTGGGGCGCACCCCTCCGAGGTCGTAGCAGGCCGGTCCCGGGTCGGCCCCGGCGGATTCGGGGCCCATGCGCAGGAGGCCGCCGGCGTCGATCCAGCCCACGCTCCCTCCCCCCGCGCCGATCGTCACGATCTCCAGCATCGGAAGGGCGATGCGGAGGCGGTCGATGTCCCCCTCCGCCCGGAGCGCCACCCGGCCGTCGCGCACCAGCGAAGCGTCGAAGCTCGTGCCGCCCATGTCGACGACGAGGCAGGACGGTCGGTCGTGCTCCTCGGAGAAGCTGACGGCCGCCCGGGGACCGGCCGCCGGCCCCGAGAGGAGCGTGGCCGCGGGCCGTTCGACCATCGACTCCGGCAGCCCCACGCCGCCACTCGACTGCATGATCAGCAGCGCTCCCTCGAAGCCCACGCGCGCGAGACGGGCTTCGAGGCTCTTCAAGTAGTCGCGCAGCACGGGCCCGACGTAGGCGTTGAGCACCGTGGTAGAGACGCGATTGTAGAAGCGGATCGTGGGAACGACTTCGCTCGATACGCTCAGGTAGGCGCCCGGCATCTCCGAGCGCACGATCTCGGCGGCGGCCCGCTCATGGGCCGGATTGGCGAAGGCATTCATGAAGCAGATGGCGACGGACTCTACGCCTTCTTCGCGCATCGTTCCGCAGGCCCGGAACACTCCCTCCGCGTCGAGCGGCTCGATTTCCACGCCGCGGTAGTCGAGTCGCCCGCGCACCGGGCGACGGAGATAGCGCGGCACGAGCGGAACGACGTTGCGGTAACGGTTGTCGTACTGCTCCTCCCTGATTCCGCGCCGCATCTCCAGGGCGTCCCGCACGCCCTCGGTCGTGAGGAGCCCCACGGAGGCCCCGCCTCGGGTGAGCACCGCGTTCGTGGTGACGGTGGTGCCGTGGACGATGGCATCGATGAGCGGACCGAGATGCTCCACCTCGAGCTTCTTGCCCGCGGCGATGCGCTGCAGGCCGTCGACCACGCCCACGGAGGGGTCGTGGGGGGTGGAGAGCACCTTGAAGGTCGCCACCTCTCCGCTCGAGGACCAGAGGAACAGGTCCGTGAACGTCCCGCCGACGTCGATGCCCAGCTTGAATCGCTCGGTCATCCGCTTCTCAAAGCCCCCTTCTCCGGTTCCGTGTTCTCCACCTCGGGGGACGGGCCGGAGATGAGGGCGCGTCCGAGGTCGAAGGCCCGCCGGTTGACGTCCCGGTAGCGGGGGCGACAGAGACGCTCCACCCCCCGCCACAGCCTGGTCTCATCGAAAGGAAGCCACCCGAGTCCGGCCAGGGCCCCGAGAACGACGATGTTGAGGGTCCTCGCCTCCACCACCCTCTCCATGGCGGCGCGCCCGTCCACCTCGACCACGGTGGACGACACCGCCCGGATCTCGGTCAGGACCTGCTCGAGAGGTGGATAGGGCTGCACCGCGCGACCGAGCTCGGGCAGCAGGATCCGCCCTCGATTGACCAACACCTTCGTCCCGGGCCGCATGCGGTTCCGGGCGCGCAGCGTCTCGAGCGGCTCGAAGCCGACGACGACGTCCGCCACCGAGACGAAGGAGCTCCGGCCCGGCCCGAAGAGGACGGAGCACTCCACGCTCCCGCCGCGCTGGGACAGGCCGTGGAGCTGCCCCACGACGACATTCTTCCCGGCCGCATGAGCGGCATCTCCGAGAATCCGGGACGCCGTCAACACCCCCTGGCCTCCCACGCCCACGAGCAGGACCGCGAGGCGCCGCTCAGCCACGGGGCACCTCCCGGATGGCGTCGTTGGAACAGAGCTCGGCGCACACGCCGCACCCGGTGCAGAGCACGGGATCGATGACGACCCGGCCGCCGCTCTCGTACAGGGCGGGGCAGGCGAAGAGCTCGATGCACGCCCGGCAGGTCCCGCACAGGCCGCACATCAGACAGCGTGCCGCCTCGGCCCGCGCGCGATCCTCCTCGAGCGGGCCGACGACTTCCTCGAAGCCGGGGATGCGACGATCCACCGGCAGCTCCGGCGGACGCGTCCGATCCGCGCGAAAGGCCTTGCGGGTCTCCGCGCGAGCTTCCGGCGGCTCACCGTTTCCGGGGATCGGCGGCGGGGGCCGACGGTCGGCCGCCTCGGCTCCCCGCAGCTCCCGGTCGATGGCCCACGCCGCGCGCTGGCCGGCCGCCATCGCCCCGGTCACGGTGCGCTCGCCCCCCGCCACGTCCCCTCCGGCGAAGATGCGGGGGTGCGTGGTGCGGCCGGTCCGGGGATCCACCACCAGGTGGCCGTCGGCGGTTTTCGCGAGGGCCGGGGAGTCGTTATCCAGGAAGTCGAGCTCTGCCTCCTGGCCGATCGCCACGATGACCTGGTCCGCCTCCAGCACGGTCTTGTCTCCGTCCTCGCCGGCGGGAATACAGACCACGCCCCCCGCGACGAGGCCGTGCGGCCGCAGACCCGGGTGCAGCTCGACGCCCTCCCGCTCCGCCGCCGCGACCTCCTCCACGAGAGCCGGCATCTCCGTCCGGCTCTCCAGACACGCGAGGGCGACCCGCCGGGCGCCGAGCCGCCGCGCCGTGCGCGAGGCGTCGACGGCGGCGTTGCCGCCTCCGATGACGACCACGCGCCCCGCCGACTCGACGGGCTCGTCGCACGCGACACGCCTCAGGTACTCGAGCCCCTCGACCACGGACGGCCCCTCCGCCGCTTGCGTCCGCTCGAGCTCCAGCCCCTGTGCCCGGCCCGCGCCCACTGCGAGGTAGACGGCGTCGTACCCGTCCTCGAGGAGCCCATCGAGATGGATGTCGCGCCCGAGTCGGGTGCCGCCCTCGAACGCGATCCCGAGTCCGAGGATGCGCGCCACATCCCGTTCGAGCGCTTCGCGCGGGAGGCGATGGGAGGGGATGCCGTAGGCCAGCAGTCCTCCGGGTCGCTCGGCGGCATCGAACAGCGTGACGGCATAGCCGCGGAGCCGAAGGTCGTGGGCGGCGGTGAGTCCGGAGGGACCGGCCCCGACCACGGCCACCCGCTTCCCATGGACCGGCTCGAGCTCCGGTCGGTGAGAATCCCCCGCCTGCCGGGCGGCCCACGCGACCACGAAGCGCTTCAGATCGTTGATCGCGACCGGCGCGTCGGTGTCCGCGCGCACGCAGACCCTCTCACAGGGGCGGTGGCACACCCGGCAGACCGTCTCGGGCAGCGGGGTACGGTTCAAGACATGCTCGAGCGCCCCGACGTAGTCGCCTGCCGCGATGTGACCTACGTATCCCGGGATGCAGAGCGCGAGCGGGCAGCGGACGGTGCAAGGAGCTTCGGCCGGAGGGCAGGCCGGTGTGCGCATCACGCGGCCCCGGGCGAGCTGACGCTCGAAGCCTTGCGTGGTCCGCTGCTCGCACCGCAGGCCGGCCGGCTCGCGCCCGCACACCCGGCAGCGCGACGGGTCCACCTCGTACAGCCGCATCTCCGCCCGGTCCCCGTCCTGCCGTGCCTCGTGGACGGGACATGCTCGCTCGACAATCACGACGCTCACGCCACGGCCCTCCCGGGCCCGACGAAAGGCGGCGACGGTACGGGGCAGGTCGTAGGCGTCCACCGTCTCCACCCGCTCGACCCCGAGCGCGCGCACGACCGCCTCGATCGAGACCTCGTGCCGGGGAACGTTGCCGGCGGACTCCTGGTGGCCCGTCATGGCGGTCACCTTGTTGTCGAGGATGACGGCGACCATGTCGACGTCCTCCTTGACGGCGTTGAGGAGTGCCGGCATTCCGCTGTGGAAGAACGTCGAATCGCCGACGAAGCCCACCGTGCGCTTCCCGGTCACCCGGCTCACGCCGGCGGCCAGGGTGAAGCCCGCACCCATGCAGAGCAGAGCGTCCGCGGTCTCGAGCGGCGGGCCGTAGCCGAGGGTGTAGCAGCCGATGTCGTTGAAGTAGAGCTGGTCCTCGTCGAAGACGGATCGGGCCGCGATGAACGCGGCCCGGTGGGGGCAGCCCGGACAGAAGGTCGGCGGCCTGTGGGGCACCGGGAACGGTTCCCCCCGGCGCGCACCCTCGGGTCTCGCCCCGAGAAACTCCCCCAGAGCGACGCGGATCACGTCCGGCTCGTACTCGAAAGTCGCGGGCAGATGTCCGGTGCGCTTGCCGAGGATCTCGGGCGTCAGGCCGTGCCGCGCGCAGAGAAGCCGCAGCCGGTCCTCGACGAAGGGCTCGAGCTCCTCGACCACCAGCACCCTCTCCACTTCCCGGAGTCGCTCGACAATCTCGGCCTCCGGCAGGGGGTGGAGGACCCCCAGGCTCCAGAGAGCCACCCCGGGTGGGGTCCTCTCCTCGTCCAGGAGATCGGCGCAGGTGGCGGCCGGGGAGCCCGCGGCCAGAATGACGAGCGGTCCGGAACCCTCGCAGCGGAAGAACCCCGACCCGGCCACGAGAGCGCCGGCATGCTCGAGACGATCCAGGAGCTCGACCCGCATGCGACGCGCGTTCGTCGGGATCGGAACGTAGCGCTTCGGATCCCGCACGAATCCCCGCACTTCGGCCTCGCGAAGGCGACCGTACCGGACGGCCGCCCGGGAATGACAGACGCGCGTCGTGGCGCGAAGGATCACGGGCAGTCGGCTCTTCTCGGACAGCTCGAAGGCGAAAAGCGTCATGTCGTGCGCCTCCTGCGGCGTGCTCGGGTCGAGTACCGGGACGTGCAGCATCGGCCCCAGGAGGCGCTGATCCTGTTCGTTGGGACTCGTGCTGCACCCCGGATCCCCGGCGCTGACCACGACCATGCCGGCCTCGACACCGATATAGGGGATGGTCGCGAGGGGATCCCCGGCCACGAGGAGCCCGAGGTGCTTCATGGCGCAGAGAGACCGCGCCCCGGCGAGCGACGTGGCGAAGGCCATCTCGAGCGCCACTTTCTCGTTCACCGAGTACTCGAACACGATCCCCCGGGTCTTGGCGATTCGGGCGAAGGTGTCCGTGATCTCGGAAGACGGCGTTCCCGGGTAGCCGCAGGCGAAGGCGACACCCGCCTCGAGAGCGCCGCGCACGATCGCCTCGTTTCCCAGGAGACACTCCGAGTGTCCCTCGCGCGCGATCAGGAGCGGGTGCTCGCTTCGAGGGTCGGAATCCACACTCATGAATCACTCCGAAGACCCGCGGCGCGTCACGAAGCCGAGGCGGTTCGGGATTCCGGGTTACCCGGTCTCCGCCCACAGGCGGCGCAAACAGGACGAGTCACCTTTCGGCAGCGACTCGAGGGTCTCGAATCGGAGGCGCGTGCCGAGAACCCGGTTGATGCCCTCGAGCGTCTCGCCGAACCACTCGTCGCAGCCGGGGAGGTCTTCGGCGAGAAGGCCCGCTCGCTCGTGCCAGGCCTTCCAGGGGCAACCGCGATGGCGCACGAAGGCCTCGTCCGCGGGCGGGTCATCGTCCGGCCCGCCCCCTTCGCGTACTTCGACCATGGCGTCCTCTCCCATGCAGCGGCTGCTCCACACGATGCTCTCCGCGACTTGGGGGGCGATCGGTTTCGCGGTATCGATCCGGCCCGCGTAGGCGCGGGCGGTCGTCTCGCCGGTGATGCGCCACATGAGCGCCACGACCTCGGCCGGATCCACATCGGGGAAGCGTTCCGCCACCGCCTGCCGCCAGGCGAAGTGCTGGGCCCGCACGATCTGGCAGAGTGCCGCGAATCTCTTGTCGAGGGAGGTGGTCCCCGGCGGGCTCTCTCGAGGTCGGGTCCGCATCTTCCATCCGATCCGGCTGGGGTCGCTCGCTACCGAAGTCATTCCACATCCGGCCAGCCGCGCTCCGCACGCTGTCGACAGTGTGCTCGTTCGGGCGCGATTGCGTCAACAGGAGAGCAGGAGACCGCGTCGGCCGAGAACCGGGGAGAGCCCGGCAAGCCTGCAGATCTCGCCAGGCTCGTCGCGAGGCAGCGAGTCGTCGTGGCTGGCGAGGGAATGGGGTGCTTTCGCCCGAGGCGGGGCCGTAGCCCCGTCGCAGGGGGGAAGTGCCGCAGCGTCGAATTCAGGCCCGGCAGGCCGTTGCCCGGGCAGAGGCCGGTGAGACATGCGGACTAGGGGTCGATCACCTCGACGATCGCGGACGTATTGGCCGATTCGCCGCTCGCGATCGCGAATCGCGCTTCGACTCG
>JALGZR010000280.1 GCA_025774805.1 bacterium | reverse complement strand
ATCGTGTTGTCGAGCAGCCGGTCCGCGACGTTGGTGGATCCCCGGATCACGAAGCCGCTGTCGAGGTTCTCGACTGCCCAGAAGTGGAGGCCCGTCTGAGGAACCGGGACGTCGCCGCCGCTGCGCCCGAAGAGGCCGCCGGTCAAGCCGAGCACCAGGCCGCCGCGCACGACCACGCCGGGTCGGATGATGTGCCAGCCGGGAGCCCGGACGCCCACTCCGGGATCGGAAACAATCGTCAGACCGTCGTCGCTCACCGTGCCCGGACCGACGGGGATCCAGCGGCCCGCATCGTGATCGAACGAGTAGAAGATGGCCTTCTCACCGGGCAGTTGGTCGTCGAGGTTGGGGAATGTGATCGGCGCCGGTACGTCGAAGTTCGTTGCACCGAGCGCCTGGATCGTGATGACGAGCCGGGTACCCGCAAAGGCTGCCGGAAGCCGCCCGGGGATTCGATCCGGCGGCACCGGAACGATGACCGCTTGTTGCGCGGCGTTTCCGGCATCGTCGATGGCCGATCCCGGCGCGAATCCGACCGCCACTCGGCTCCAGAGCGCGGGATCGAGATCCGGGAACATGGCTTCCAGCTCGGTGACACCCGCCGGGCCGAAGCCCACGTCCGTGTCCTCCGTCGATGAGAGGGCCTGAATGTCCGTGACGGTGATGGGCGGCAGGAAGATATCGAGCGGCTCACCGTCATCCTCGTCGGTCACCGCGTTGGCCTCGGGGAAGGCATCGACCCGGATCGTCGCGCCGACGATCGGGATGTTGCTCCCGTCGGGGTTCTTGTTGAAGGAGTCGAAGACGAAGCCGAAGACGTTGGTTCCGAGGATCCGAGTGAGCGGCAGCGTGCGGAAGTCGGCCGTTCCAAGTCCGCCGGGGACGCCGTCGTTGTCGCCATCCAGGAAGCTCCCCGCGGCGTCGCGGATGCGATCCCCTTCGACGACGATCCGGACCTCGGTCGAAGCCGGAAGCGCCTCGTCCGGAAGGAATGTCGCAAACCGGTTCGTGCTCGAGACGCGCACCGTGCCAGCCACTCGGGCCCCGTTCGCGATCAGGTAGAGCGAGTCCGCATCGACCGTGGTCGAATCGATCTCGCCGTCGAAGCGCACGATGGCGCTCCGCGCCGGGCTCACCATCTCCTCGCCGTTGAAGGGCGCGAGCTCCGAGACCTGGGTCACGAGTCCCGTCACGCCGAAGCCGAACGAGGTGGGCGACGCCACGGGATTACCCGCGATGTCGGTCACCGC
This sequence comes from bacterium, assembly GCA_025774805.1. Taxonomy (GTDB): domain Bacteria; phylum ARS69; class ARS69; order ARS69; family ARS69; genus JALGZR01. The sequence goes on along the minus strand of JALGZR010000280.1, from coordinate 946 downwards.
CGGGCCCACGGTCACGCGGTAGAGACCCGTGATCAGGGGGGCCAAGAAACGGATTCGCACGGAGCTCGGGCTGAGCGGCTCGATTGCCTCGAGCGAAACCGGCAGACCCGCGTCCGGACCATTGTCGCGCCGCACCACGTAGGAGCCCAGCGCGAACGCAGTGTCCGCAATGTCCTCGTTGTAGACAACGTCGACGAACTCGATCGGCTCTTCGCCGCCCAGCACTTGGAAGGTCGCCCGCGGCAAGCGCGAGTCGAAGCTGAAGGCGACGTCCACGATCTCCGACGACACGCCGCTCGCGTCCGCCGCCTGCAGGTGGAGGACGTGGTCGCCCTCCGTCAGCAGCCCGCCGAAGATCTCGAGCAGCGTCGGGAAACCCAGGACAAAGGAGCCGTCGGGCTGGAGGTTCGCGAGGGATAGCACCTCGACGAAGCCCGCCGCGTCGAAGGCCGCTACGAGGCTGACAACGGGCTCGCTGCTCGTCACCAGGCCCACGATCGTCGAGTCCGAGGTGATGCCGTCGTCGTTCTCGCCCGACGCTGCGATCAGCGGGACCGCGGCCGCACCCAGGGGCGAGACCGCGACCGCGCTGATCAGGACTGTCGTCTCGACGTCGGAGTCGTTGTTCACGAGCCGCAACACGAGCACGGCCGGCGTGTCCGGGAACAGGCCCGAGAGATCGACCGTCACGGTCTCGCCGTCGAAGGTCGTTCCCGTGCCGAGGAGCGGTGGGAGGCCTTCCGCGATGTTGAAGAAGGCGTCTCGACTCGGCGCGAAGGTGTGAACCAGGGAGTTGCCCTGGCTGTCGACCAGGGCCATCTCGAACGCATCCTTGACGAAGTCTGCCGTCGTGTCGAAGGCTAGGTTCCGGTAGCGGATCGTGAGCTTCGACGCTTCGTCCGGGATGAGGAAGGCCTGCTCGAGGGAGACGAGGAACGAGTCGCCC
>JALGZR010000138.1 GCA_025774805.1 bacterium | reverse complement strand
CTTCTCCATGTTCGTCCCGGTGCATCCCCGGAAGTTGATCCCGGCCGCGTTTCTCGCCGCCGCCACCGACCCGATCGCGGCGCACCTCGCGGCCCTCCGCCACCCGGGTTATTCACCACACTCTCTCGCCTTCATCCCGAACTTCCTCATGGCGGCGGTCGCGGTCCTCCACGCGAAGTTCGTCCTCCGGCTGACGTCCCGGATCGAGAAGGCGCGGGAGTACGGCAGCTATCGGCTCGAGAAGCTCCTCGGCCGGGGCGGAATGGGGGAGGTGTGGCGGGCCAGCCACGGCATGCTCGCCCGGCCCGCGGCGGTGAAGCTGATCCGCCCCGAGATCCTCGACGCGAACGAGCCGGAGGAGGCCCGCTCGGCGATGAAGCGATTCGAGCGGGAGGCGCAGGCGACGGCGGCTCTCCGGTCCCCACACACGGTGGAGCTCTTCGACTTCGGCATCACGAAGAAGGGCACGTTTTACTACGTCATGGAGCTCCTCGACGGCCTCGATCTCACCACCCTCGTGACGCGGTACGGGCCGGTTCCGGCGTCTCGCGCCTCGCACCTGATGCGCCAGGCCTGCCACTCGCTGGCGGACGCGCACGCCCGCGGGCTCGTTCACCGGGACGTGAAGCCGGCCAACCTCTTCACCTGCCGGCTCGGTCTCGATCACGACTTCGTGAAGGTGCTCGACTTCGGGCTCGTCAAGTCGGATCGGGGCTCCATCCCCGACGACGGATTGCGCACCCGGGCGGACGTGACCGCCGGGACCCCCGCGTTCATGGCCCCGGAGATGTTGACGGGGGAACAGAAACTCGACGGAAGGTCCGATCTCTACGCGCTCGGCTGTGTGGGCTACTGGCTCGTCAGCGGGCAGCTCGTCTTCGACGCGGAAACGCCCCTGGAGATGGCCGTGATGCACGCGCGGGACGAGCCGATCCCGCCGTCGGGCCGATCCGAGATGGAGATCCCGGGAGCGTTCGAGAGCGTTCTGATGGACTGTCTCGCGAAGGACCGCGATCAGCGGCCCGCGACCGCGACGGAGCTGGCGCGACGACTCGCGTCGATCGAGTACCCGCGGCCCTGGACACCGGAGGACGCGAAGCGATGGTGGGAGATCCACTGCCCCGCGCCGGCGCCGGTCGAGCCGGAACGGAAAGGAGAGGCCCCGACCGCGTCCGCCACGTACCTCCGCGCCCGGAAGGTCGAGGAGATCGAGCGGTGACCGCGGACCCCGCCCGCCCTCTCGCTCCTACATCATCTCCTCGCTCGAGCGCCGCAGGATGAGCCCCTGCCACCACCCGAAGAGAATCCAGCGGATCCCGCGGAGGACCGGGTCGACCGTCGAGTACATCACCGGCACCACGACGAGCGTGAGGAACGTCGCAACCGCGAGGCCCCAGATCACCGCGACGCCCATCGGACCCCACCACTGGCTCGACTCGCCGCCGATCACGACGGCGTAGCGGAAGTCGCCGGCGAACAGGCGACCGAAGTCGATGGAGAATCCCGTCGTCAGGGGAACCAGTCCGAGGATTGTGGTCACCGCCGTGAGGATCACCGGGCGGAAGCGCGTCCTTCCTCCCTCGACGATCGCCTCCATCTTTTCCATGCCCGACCGGCGCAACAGGATGATGTAGTGAATCAGCACGATCGCGTTGTTGACCACGACGCCGGCGAGCGATATCACCCCGACCCCGGTCATGATGATGCCGAACGCCGTTTGGGTGGCCATGAGCCCCCAAAGGACGCCGATCAGCGAGAGGAGCACGCTCGACATGATGACGAACGGACTCGTCACCGAGTTGAACTGGGTGATCAGCACGACCAGGATGAGCATGAGGGCGACCCCGTACGCCTCGGTCAGGAAGTCCATCGCCTCTTCCTGGTCCTCCGTCTCGCCCGTGAACGCCAGGCTGTAGCCGGAGGGCAGCGCGAAGTCCTTGAGGCGCTTCTGCACCTCGGCGAGGACCGCGTTTCCGTTGTAACCCGTCCGAACGTCTCCGCTGACGGTCACGACGCGCTTCGCGTCGATCCGGTTGATGGCGCCCAGACCGGTCGTGAAGCTCACGTCGGCGAAGGCGCCGAGCGGGATGTTCTCCCCCTCGTAAAAGACGGTGAGCTCCTCGACGTCCTCGACGTTCCGCCGCGCCGGTCCCGCGAGGCGGACCACGATGTCGTACTCGTCCTCGCCCTGGCGGAACTCGGACACGTCGGTGCCGTGAATCGCGGTCCGAATCGTGTTCGCGACGTCGAACGTGCGGAGACCCAGACGCGCGGCCTTATCGAGATCGGGGCGGACCTGGAGCTCCGGCCGACCGCGATCGTAGTCGTCCTGCAGGTCGACGAGACCGGGGACGTCGCGGATCCTCTCGCGGATGGCGGCGGCGAGGTCGCCGAGGACCGGGAAGTCCTCCCCCGAGATCTCGATGTTGACCGGCGGGCCGGTGGGCGGACCCTCTTCTCTCTTGTCGATGACGAGCTTCGCCCCCGTGAAGTCCTCGGTCGCGTCCCGCAGGCCTTCCAGCGTGGTTCGCGACGACTGCTCGCGGTACTCGCGCTTGATGAACTCGATCGAGATGCGGCTCAGGTGGGCGGGTCCTCCGTCGCCACCGGCGGAGAGGCCGCTGCCGCCCCCGGTTCCGACCTCCGCCACGTACGCCTTGAGATCGGGCAGCCCGTCCACCGCCTCCTCGATTCGGCCCGCGAACGAGTTCGAGAGCTCGATGCGCGTTCCCGACGGCGCCTCGAGCGACGCGAAGGCGTACGTCGGATCGGTGTCCGGGAAGAGCTCCACCCCGGCGTTGTAGCGACCGAAGAGCGCGAACGTCCCCGCGAGGATCAGGAACACCCCGCCCAGAGTGATCACGCGGTGGCGAAGCGCCCAGCGAATGACCGGCTCGTACGAACGGTAGCCGAGCGAGAGGAGACGGTCGCCCAGCCGGTGACCGTCCCCGTCCTCTCCGCGGATTCGCATGAAGCGCGCGCAGAGCACCGGGTTGAAGACGAGGGCCACGAGCAGCGAGGCCGACAGCGTGACGATCACCGTGATCGGGAGGTACTTCATGAACTCGCCCATGATGCCCGGCCAGAACACGAGGGGACCGAACGCGCAGATCGTCGTGATCGTCGAGGCCACGACGGGGCTCGCGACCTGGGCGGTGGCCCGCCGGGCCGCCTCGAGGGGCCCCATGCCCTCCCGGGTGCGGTGTCGGTAGATGTTCTCGACGACGACCACGGCGTTGTCGACGAGCATCCCCAGGGCCAGGATCAGCGAGAAGAGCACGACCATGTTCAGCGTGATCCCGAGGAACCGGAGGACGAGGAAGGAGATCAGCATCGAGAACGGGATCGCCGCCCCGACGAAGAACGAGTTCGTCAGCCCGAGGAAGAGGAACAGACAAACCACCACGAGGATCAGCCCCGAGAGGATGTTGTTCTCCAGCTCGTTGACCATGTCATCGATGATCTCCGACTCGTCGGAGACGATCGCCAGCCGCGTGCCCTCCGGGAAGGAGGGGCGCGTCCGCTCGAGGGTCTCCTGGACCTCCTCCGCGATGCGGACGATGTTCTCCCCGCTCCGCTTCTTCACCGACAGGGTCACCGCCTCGACCCCGTTGAGGCGCGAGATCGAGTCGCGCTCCCGGATCCCGAAGGAGACCTCCGCGACGTCCCGGATGTACACGGGAGTAGGCGCAGCGACGTTGATCACGATGTCCTCGATGATCGCGACCGTCTCGAACTCCCCGGGAACCCGGACCTGATACTCGTAGGTGCCGAGCGCGAGATCGCCTCCCGGGATCGTGACGTTCTCGAGGGCGATCGCGTCGATGACGTCCGGGAGCCCGAGGCCGTAGAAGCGGAGCCGCTCCGGATCGACGTCGACGCGTACCTCCTGCTCGATTCCGCCGGTGAGATCGACTCCGAGCACTCCCGCGATCTGCTCGATCTCCTCCTGGAGATCCTCGGCGACGGACCGGAGCAGGATCGGCGAGTAATCGCCCGACAGGACGATCTGCATGATCGGCCAGTCGCTCGCGCTGATCTCCTGGACGATCAGATCCTCCTTCGTGTCATCGGGCAGCTCGGGCTTCGCGAGTTCGATCGCGTCGCGGACCTTCTGGAGCGCGTCGGACATGTCGACGTCCGGCGTGAACTCGAGAACGACGGTGGAGGCCCCCTCGGACGACGTGCTCGTCATCTCCTTGACGTCGTCGAGCCCCTTGAGCTGCTTCTCGAGCTTCCGGGTGACGAGCTTCTCCATGTCCGAGGGGCTCGTCCCGTAGTACGGGGCGTAGACCATCACGAACGGGATCTTCACGTCCGGCGCCGATTCACGGGGGAGTCTCAAGTAGGACACCGCGCCCAGGAAGACGACGATCACCATGAGCGCGTACACGGTCAGGGACTTGTCGAGCGCGATCTCGGTGATCTTCATGAGCCGGCGTCCCTCTCGGCGGCGGCCGCGGGAGGCGTCTCGGTCTCCTCGACGAGTTCGAGCGGGGAGAAGGAGTACTCCGCCCGGACCGACGGGGGATCCTCGGGAGTCGAGCCGTCGGGGGCCGTTGCCCTCTCGGTCACGCGGACGAGCGAGCCGTCGAGAACGTCGCGCTGGCCCCGAACGATGAGCTGATCACCCTTCTCGAGACCGCGACTCACGATCGTCAGCATCCCCTGGTCCGCCCCGAGCTCGAGCGGCCGGAGCCGCGAGCGATCCCCCTCCACCACGAACCCGGCGAGTCCCACCGGCTGGGGTACGACCGCGTCGTGGGGGATCACGACGACGTCCTCGTGCCGGCGCTTGAGGATCTGGGCCCGGCCGACGACCCCCGGACGGAGTGCGAGGTCCGGATTGTCGACGTGCACCTCCACCTGAAACTTCCCGCTCGAGGGCTCCGCCTCGAACGAGATCCAGGCCACGCGGCCGGGGACGACCCGGTCGAGGCCGTCCAGGGTGACCATGGCGGGGGCCCCCTCCCGGATCCATGCGACCTCCCGCTCCGACACCGAGGCGGAGAGCTTCAGCGTGTACGGATCGACGACCCGGGCGACCGGACTCCCCGGCCGCACGAGCTGCCCCGGCTCGACGTAGCGGTCGGCCACGATCCCCTCGTAGGGGGCCTTCACCTCGGCGCGCTCCCAGCGGCGTCGGGCGATGTCCGCCTCCGCCCTCGCCGCCTCGAGCCTCGTCTCGAGCGTGAGCATCTCGTATCGGCTGACCTGCTTCTCCTCGAACAGACGGCGCGTGCGACTCTCGTCGTACTCGAGAAGGGAGCGGTTCGCCTCCGCCGCCCGCATCTCGGCCTCGAGCAGGTGCCGCTCGAGGCGGATCAAAGGCGTTCCTCGCGACACGTTCTGTCCCTTCTCCCGGGGGACCGACGCAACGACACCCGATTCCTCGGTGGAGACGTCGGTTCCCCGCAGCGGACGGAGCACACCCGTGACGGTCAGGTACTCGTCCAGAGTCCGCCGCTCGATGGCGAGCGTGCGAACGTTGATCGGGACCTCGGGCGGCTCCTCGGCGGCGTTCTCGGCACTCCCCTGTGCCCCGCACCCCGCGAGCAGGGGCACGAACGCGAGGAGGGCCGCGGAACCGGAGGGCGGGACGAGCCGTGCGGTCCGCCGGCCGGGGGCCCGTTCCGGACGCGGCCGCAGATGTCGGATGACCGTCATGGTGCGCTCCCTTCCAGCTCCTCCCGGATTTCAGAAAGGGGGAGCAAGGGGTGGAAACCCATGGCGCGCTTGAGGGCGGCGGTCTGCACGAGCACGTCGAAGCGCGCCTCGATCCACTGGCTTCGGGCCGCGAACCTCTCGGACTCGGCGTTCAGTACGGAGAGATACTCCGCCTTGCCCAGGTCGAAGCGAAGCGTCATCTGCTCCAATGCCCGCCCCGCGGCGGCCAGGTTGAGGCGGGCGGCCTCGTAGTTCTCGCGGGCGGCCTCCACCTCGGCCAGAGTCGTGGCCACCTCCAGACGGGCCTGGCGCCGCGCGTCCTCGAGGTCCCGATGGGCCCGCTCGATCTGAACGTCGACCTGCTGCACGCGGCCCTTCGTGTAGAACCCGTCGAAGAGCGGGAAGATCAGCGACACGCTCGCGTCCCAGCGGTCGAACTCCCGGTCCATCAGGTCGTCGGCGCTGCGCCGGTCCATCAGGTCGTCGGCGCTGCGCGCGACGTAGCCGTAGGACCCGTTCGCCGACAAGAAGGGACGCCTGTCGGCCCGCTCGACACCGCGGCGCTTCTCCAGAAGCCGGATCCCGAGCTCCCCGCTCCGTAGATCGGGGCGCGATTCGGCCTGCCCGATCGCGGCCGCGGGGTCGATCCGGTCGGTCTCGATCGTCCTGTCCGTTTGCAGTGCGATCGGCGCCATGACGTCCCGTCCCATGAGGAGATTCAAGCTCGAAGCGGCGTTGCGGAGGTTCTTGTCGGCACGTCGAGCCGCGGGACGGAGGTTCGCCACCGATACCGCCGCCTGCAACGTGTCCAGCTCCGTCGCGAGACCGAGCGCGAGGCGCCGCCGCGTGATCGCGAGGAACTCCGATCGGGCCGCGATCTCCGCCTCCACCGCCGACCGCACCTCCTGATGGAGGACCGTCCGGTGGTACGTCCGGATCGTCTCCTCCACCACACGCTGCTCCTCCGCCCGCACGTCCTCGTCCAACTGGGCGCGCGTGATTCCCACGCCCTGGATCGCGTTGATCACCCGGAACGGATTAAGCTCCCAATCGGAGGAGAGGTTTCCCCGCCAGAAGCTCTGGGCCTCGATGTCCTCGGGATCGGGAAGGAAGGAGAAGTCGAAGCCGGGAAACAGCGTGTCGATCTCTCCGCCTCCTCCCGAGAAGCTCTCGTCGAGGAGGAAGCTCGGATCCCGGGAGCGCGTCCAGTTGCCGACGACATCGAGCGAGGGAAGCCCCGTCGACACGGCCTCCCATCCAAGGCCGGCGATCTCCTTCCCCCGGAGCCGCAGGCTTCTGAGCGCCACGTTATTCTCGAGGGCCTCCTCGACGCACTCCTCGACTGTCCGGGGAACGGGTCCGGCCCGTCCGGGCGGCTCCGGAATCCCGATCACGACTCCGGTCGAGCTCGCCGGTTCCCCGGCTGTCTCCATCCCTTCGGCCGCGGACGCCGGGACGTTCGCGATCTCTCCCCCTCCGGCGGCCAGGGTCGCCAGGACGACCGCCCCGCCGCATCGGAGACGACCTCGGCGGCCCTCGCCTCGACCCGGCACGGGGCGAGGTCGGACGTTTCCCCGTGGTGGAGTCATTCCCGATGCTCCTTCTCCCAGCGCTCCATCAGCGCTGGCAGCTCCCGCCGAATGAACCGGTGGAACTCCAGCTGGTCCCGGAGACGACGTCGCGTCTCCGGAGGATGATCCCCGAGCAACGAGAGGCCCCGCTCGAACAGATCGCAGGCGCGCTCCGACCGCTCGAGGGCGCGGGTGAGCAGCTCGGTGGACGCGCCCGTTCGGTGCCGGAACGCCGCTCCCCTCTGACCCGGCACCGCGACGCGTTCGACGAGGCCGCACTGGGTCAGCAGACGGGTCATGGAGCTGATCGAGCCCGCGCTCGCCTCGAGGACCTCCGCCAGCTCCCCCGCCGTCTGGTGCGGCGGGTCGCAGATCAGGAGCCATCCCGCGAGCCGCCCCGCCATGGGGGGGAAGCCCTGTTCCTCGTAGAAGAGGCCCATGTCCTCGATGAACTGGCGGACCTCCAGCTCCAGACGGGTCTCCGATCGCTCACTCAAAGGGGTCTCTCCCGGTGAAGGGGGGGGCTCACTCCCTGGAGGGTGTGGGAGCGTCCCCGCTTATTACCGATCTCCGGACCTTCAGTCAACACTGAAAACTGTGAAGATACGTGAGAGAATATACGGACGCGGGGGATTCGAAGTTGCCCCCGTTTCTTCCCTTGACGGTCCGCTCATGTCCCGGGAGGATGCCGACTTGCGGTTCCCGACGTTTGCCGGGTCCCCTCGACCCGATCCTCGACCGGTGGACGCGGGCGCCTCGCCAGGGAGAGAGCCTTGGCCTCGACTCGTCGCAGCGGGCCCGGCTGGCCCCGCACGTTCGAGGAGGCTCGGACGATCCAGGAGTCGCTCCGCGGGCGGGTCCGGATCGAGCCGTTCCGGAGATCGATCCGGCGGATCGCCGGCTGCGACGTCTCGTTCGAGAGGTCGGTCGGTCGGGTCTTCGCCGCCATCGTGCTCCTCGATTGGCCCGGGCTCGAGACCCTGGAAGCGGCAACGGCGGTGCGAAAGGCCACGTTTCCCTACGTTCCGGGATACCTGTCTTTCCGCGAGGGGCCGGTGCTCGAGGCGGCGTTCGCCAGGCTGGGAACGCGGCCCGATCTCGTTCTGTTCGATGGCCAGGGGCTCGCCCATCCCCGGCGATTCGGACTGGCGTGCCATCTCGGAGTCCTCTGGGACGTTCCCGCGATCGGCGTCGCCAAGTCGCGTCTCCTCGGGGAGGCGTCGCCACCCGGTCCTCGAAAGGGGGATTGGAGTCCGCTCCTCGAGGGCGGTGAGCGACTGGGCTGTGTCCTGCGGACCCGCGAGAGGGTGAAGCCGGTCTGGGTCTCTCCGGGGCACCGTATCGATCCCGATGGGGCGCGGGAGAGGGTTCTCGCGACCGCGACCCGCTACCGGCTCCCGGAGCCGACCCGACGGGCTCATGGGGAGGTGACCGCGCTTCGAAAGGCCTGGATGGCCCGACACGATCGGGCGAACCGGGGCCGGGGCGCTTCGTGAGGGGGGGTGCATCGACCATGAACGCACGAGAGGACCGCGGTTTCCCCGCTTGTCAGGCCTGCAACTCGGGTCTCCTGATCCCGCTGAGCGACTACGGTCGCGAGGGCGCGCCGATCCGGTTCAAGGCCTGGGTCTGCACGAACCCGGATTGCGGGTTCTTCCTCCGCATCGACAATGGAGAGATCTCCACCGGGCGGGGAATCAGCCGGTCCACGAAGTGAGGGCGGGGGAGGCCTCGCCGCCCCCGTCTCCGGCCGCCTCGCGCCGTTCCTCGGACCACGGGCACCGCACTGCCGTTCTCCCTCGCCTCCTCGTGAGGGAACCGGGACCGGCCGGATCCGGTAAACCGGAGGGACGGCTCCCGCTCGGCCGAGGGGCGAGGCGCACCCCTTCGGGGACGCGCCCTCCGTGAGGCCCTTCGGTCAGACCTGCGGCGAGTCGTTGCCGGGCAAGCACTTCCAGCCGGAGAGAGCTCGTGCGCAGTCGCGGTCAAGACGGTCCGGAGCGATTCCGAAAAGAAGGATAGGGGTGAAACACCGTCAGCCGGGGACCCCTCCCCGCCACGTCGCTTTCGACGACAAAACCAGCTCAGGAGATCGGACCTTGAGGGTCGTGACCGCGTCCGAAATGCGGGAGATCGATCGCCGGGCGATCGAGGAGTTCGGAGTCCCCAGCCTGGATCTGATGGAGCGCGCCGGGGCCGGAGCGGCCCA
>JALGZR010000056.1 GCA_025774805.1 bacterium | reverse complement strand
TGGAGCTCCGCCGCGTCGGCCCGATCGATCCACTCCAGGCCCCGCTCTTCCAGCTCGTCGGCACGGTCCTTCAGGATCTCCATCTCGTGCTGGATGGCCTCGTACTCGATCTGGTTGCGCACGCTCATCTGCCGGGTCTGGAGCCTCTTGAATTGCTCGTTGTTCGCGGCGAGGTCCCGCTCGACCTGGCGGTGCCGGTTCTTCGCGAGAGCGTGATCCGCCTCCACTCTCTCCCGGGCCTCCCGGGCCACCTGCAGCGGCCCCTCGATGGCCTGCACGAGTCGGGGAAGCTCCTTCTGGTGGGACTCGTATTCGATGAGCTTGAGGTCGAGCTCCTGGAGATCGATGAGGGCCTGGATTTCCTCGGGTGACACCATTTCTCCTTCCCTGCCGTCGCACCCACGAAAAGCGGGTGCATCCAGAGATAGGAGCACCCGGCCGGTCCCGTTCCTGACGAGGGATCTCGTGTGGAGGAAAGGTGGCTGGGCCGGGAATCACTCCTTGCTCGAAGAATGCGGTTCGAATGGTGGGCGATACTGGACTTGAACCAGTGACCTCCCGCGTGTGAGGCGGGCGCTCTGGACCAACTGAGCTAATCGCCCGATCCGCGATCCGCGACCTCTGGTGGGCCCACTTGGACTCGAACCAAGGACGGACCGGTTATGAGCCGGTTGCTCTGACCGACTGAGCTATGGGCCCGATTGTAGAGAACCGAACGAATCTCGACGTGTATCACGCGGCCCGCGCGTCGGTCAAGGCTCGCCGGGGTGGCCGGGGGAGCGAAAGTCCCTTCCCCCCCCAGAACGCCCCCCTCCGCCCGACGGTTGATCGGCCCCGGGGAAGCCGGTATTCATGGGCGGGAGCGCTCGACATCGCGGTCGACCGGATCCCTGAACCCCTCTTCGATCCGAAACGAGTGAACCGAAAACTGGAGCCCCCCGAATGAAGAGGTTTCCTGCGGTCTTCCTGGCGTCCCTGCTCGTCGCGGTCCCGGCCGCTGGCGGCGAGTTCCTGGAGGCGCTTTCGGAGATCAGTGCGGAGTGCGTCGATTGCCACAAGGAGGTCAGCCCCGGTCTGTACGGACAGTGGGGCATGAGCAAGCACTTCGGTGCGAACGTCGGCTGCTACGAGTGTCACGGGGCGGAGGCATCCGACGCCGACGCCTTCGATCACGAAGGCTGGAACATCTCGATCATCGTTTCACCCCTCGACTGCAAGAAATGCCACGAGAAGGAGACCGAGGAGTTCATGGCCAGCCACCACGCGTCGGCCGGCAAGATCCTCGGCTCGCTCGACAACTTTCTGGGAGAGGTCGTCGAGGGGCCCGCCGCCGCCATGAACGGCTGCAAGCAGTGCCACGGCTCCGAGGTGAAGGTCACGGGGGAGGGTCAGCTCGACCCGGCCACCTGGCCGAACACGGGCATGGGGCGAATCAACCCCGACGGGAGCAACGGATCCTGCGCCGCCTGCCACTCCCGACACGCATTTTCCGCCTCCCAGGCCCGGCAGCCGGAGAACTGCGGCAAGTGCCACCTGGGTCCCGACCATCCCCAGAAGGAGATCTACGAGGAGTCCAAGCACGGGATCGCGTACTACGGCAACATCGATCGCATGAACCTGGACAACTCCAAGTGGATCGTGGGCGAGGACTACTGGGCCGCTCCGACGTGCGCGACCTGCCACATGAGCGCGACGAGCGAGCTGCCGATCAGCCACGACATCGGGGCGCGGATCAGCTGGACCCTCAGGCCGCCGATCTCGGAGAAGGTCGACGCGAAGGCCCTGAAAGAGGGCAAGAAGGTGAAGCCGTGGAAGAAGCGGCGCGACGACATGCAGAGCGTGTGCTCCTCCTGCCACTCGCCCCAGTTCGTCGAGTCCTTCTACTTCCAGTTCGATTCCGCGGTGAACCTCTACAACGACAAGTTCGCGATCCCGGGGACTCGGATCATGAATGCCCTCAAGGAGCACGAGATGATCACCACGGACACCCCGTTCGACGACGAGATCGAGTGGACGTGGTTCTACCTCTGGCACCACGAGGGACGCCGGGCACGTCACGGGGCGGCCATGATGGCGCCCGACTACACGCAGTGGCACGGGTTCTACGAGGTGGCCGACCGCTTCTACATCGAGCTCGTTCCGCAGGCGAAGGAGCTCGCGGAGCACGCCATCCACAACGGCAACCGGGAAGGCGGAGAGGCGGTTCTCGCCGTCATCGACGAGGTCCTCCACATGGACGACCACAAGTGGTTCCTCGGTGAGATGGACCCGGAGGAGAGGGCCGCCCGCAAGAGAGCCGCCGCGGAGTTCGAGAAGCGCTACGCTCAGTAACCGGCAGAGCCCTCGCGGCGGCGATTCGCGGAAGGCACGGAAGACGACGAGCGGGATCGGCGGCGGCGGTCCCCTCTCTTCATCGGCCGGCCCGCATCTCTCCCCGGCCCGTCGCGAAGCCGGTGAGAAATGCAGGTTAGCGGGGGGTGCTCTCCGGACGGAGCAGGAGCCCGGGCTCCCGACCCTCGCGGCGGGCGATCAGCGCGGCGCCGACCGCGCAGGAGACCGTGGCCGCGGCCGAGAGCAGGAAGAGCCCCTGCACTCCCACGTGATTCGCGAGCCACCCTCCCGAAAAGGGACCGAGGAAGAAGCCGAAGATCGTGGCGGAGGACGCGAACCCGGCGACGCCTCCCCCCCGTCCCTCCGGGGCGAGACGGCTCACCATCGAGAAGAGGACGGGCTGTACGCCGGCGACGCCGATCCCCAGGAGCGCTCTCACCGCGAGAAGCCCCGGGATGCCGGTCACGAGGGGGTGTACTGCGAGCGAGGCGGCCGTGGCGCCGAGGGCGACGAGCAGCACCGGCTTGAGCCCGAACCGCCTCGTGATCCGCCCCACGAATCCGGCGGTCAACAGCGTGAAGGCGGCCACCGTCGCGAAGCCGATTCCGGTCCAGACCGAGGCGTCCATTCCCTCGGGCAGCAGGTCCTCGACGAAGAGCGGAAAGACCGGCATCACCATGCTGACCGCGGCCATCGTGACGAGAAGCCCGAGAAGTCCGAGTCGGATCCGGCGATCGGCGAGCACGGACAGGAACCCGGTCCGCACCGTCGCCTCTCGCTTGGCGGCAGGACGGGGAGGCTCACGCAGGAATAGGATGATCGCGAGAGCGGCCACCGAGATCATCGTTCCTACGACGACGAAGATCGAGCGGAAGGCGATGAAGCCGGCCAGCATCCCGCCGAACGCGGGTCCGATGAGCCGGCCGGCGGAGGCTGACGCCTGAAGCCTGCCCACGGCGCCGGTCATCCGGTCCGAGGGGGTCGAGGCGGACGTGATCGCGAGGGAGGCGGGAATGAAGCCGGTGACGATGCCCTGGGCCAGTCGGAGCAGCCAGAACTGCATCGGCGACTGCACGAACACGAGCAGGAAGTTCACCAGCGCGAGGCCGACGATGGCCCGGATCACCATCAGGCGGTGGCCGAAGCGATCGCCCAGGTGGCCCCAGACGGGAGACATCAGGCCCGCGGTCAGGAAGGGGCCCGAGAAGATCAATCCCGACCACCGCTCCACCGCGGCGCGGTCCTCGACCCCGAGCTCGCGCACGAAGAAGGGGATGAACGGGAGGATGATCCCCATCGCCGAGACGGTGACGAGCTGACCGGCGGCGAGAACGACGAGGTTGCGTTTCCAGACCGGACGTCGGGGGGCTCCGGCGGGATCCTCGCCGTCCGGGAGCCCGTCGGCCGGGCCCTCGGCGGTCTCCGGGGAGCGCTCCGCCTCGCGGACCCCGCCCCCGCTCCTCACGGAAACCAGGGGCCCGGGTAGTCGGAGAAGGTCGGGTTGCCCCGATCGCGTTCGGAGAGGATCGGTGAATCGGTCGGCCACGCGATGCCCAGCTCCGGGCTGTTCCAGGCGATTCCCCGCTCCGACTCCGGATTGAAGTAGCTGCCGCAGCGGTAGACGAAGTCGGCGACGTCGGACGTCACGCAGAAACCGTGGGCCAGACCGACCGGAATGTAGAGCTGCAAGTGGTTCTCGTCGGACAGATCGAGAGAGAACGCGGATCCGAACGTGGGTGAGGACTTGCGCAGGTCGACGACGACGTCGAACACCGATCCGCGAGCGCAGCGGACGAGCTTCGGCTGCCCCGGCGGCGTCTGGAAGTGGAGCGCCCGTATCGTGTGACGCACCGACCGGGAGTGGTTGTCCTGGACGAGATCCGCCGGGATTCCCGCCCTTTCGAGGACTTCCTTCCGAAAGGTCTCCAGGAAGAACCCCCGGTCGTCCCGGAAGACCTTCGGCTCGAGGATGTACACACCCGGTATGGACGCCTCTTCGACCTTCACCGAGACCCCTTACGGTAGATCCACGTAACCCTGGAGCTTCCGCGCCCGCGACGGGTGGCGGAGTTTTCGGAGCGCCTTGGACTCGATCTGACGGACGCGCTCCCGCGTCACGTTGAAGATCGCTCCCACCTCTTCGAGCGTTCGGGGACAGCCGTCTCCGAGCCCGAAGCGCAGGCGGATCACCTTTTCCTCCCGCCGGGTGAGGGTCGAGAGAACGTTGGACATCTGCTCCTGAAGCATCGCGAACGCGGCGGAGTGGGCGGGGTTGATCGCCGAGGTGTCCTCGATGAAGTCGCCGAGGTTCGAGTCCTCATCCTCTCCGATGGGCCGGTCGAGGGAGATCGGCTCCTGCGCCGCCTTGAGGACGGACTTGACCTTCTCCACCGGCATGTTGAGGCGTTTCGCGACCTCCTCCGGCAGCGGCTCCCGTCCGAACTCCTGCACCAGCCGGCGGGAGGCCCTCACCACCTTGTTGATCGCCTCGATCATGTGGACGGGGACGCGAATGGTCCGGGCCTGGTCGGCGATGGCCCGGGTGATGGCCTGTCGGATCCACCAGGTCGCGTAGGTGGAGAACTTGTAGCCCTTCTTGTAGTCGAACTTGTCGACGGCCCGCATCAACCCGGAGTTGCCCTCCTGGATCAGGTCGAGGAACTCCAGACCGCGATTCGTGTATCGCTTCGCGATCGAGATCACCAAACGGACGTTGGCCTCGATCATCTCCCGCTTCGCCTGCTCGGTCATCTTCTCGCCGGAGCGAATGGAAGAGCAGAGCTCGGCCAGCTCCACCGGCCGGCACTGCGCCTCGTGCTCGATCCGACGGACTTTCCGTCTCGCGTTCTTGATCTGCTTGGCGTACTCCTCGAGGTCCTCCGCGGAGAGACGGCTCCGCCGGCGGGAGGGCCTCAGCTCCTTCCCGCGGACCAGGAGGTTGATCTCCTCGGCGGTGAGCCCGGTGGACGCCTCGATGCGGCGGACCTCCTGATCGCACTCCTTGACCCTTTCGTGGAGCTCCTTGATCCGCTCGACGAACTTCTCCCCCAGTTTCGGGTTGAGCTTCAGCTCCTTGAGCTCGTCGTTGACCCGGGCGCGAAGGGTCGCTCGCCTGCGGTCGTAGTCCTGCCGCTGCTTCTCGGTCCACGTGGCGCGCGGTGGTGTCTTCACCAGCTTCTCGAGCTCGTTGTGCGCCCGCGCGATCCTCCGGACCCTCGTCATGATCCCCGACACCTCTTCCCTGGCCGGCTGTCCGGTCGGCCCGAATCCGCCCGCATCGACCCGGACGAACTCGTCGAGGTTCACCTTGCTCTTCTCCACCTTGTGGGCGATCGCCTGGAGGTCCTTGACCGAGCCCGCGCTCCGGAAGACGGTCTGCATCACCATGTCCTGGCCCGTCTCGATGCGCTTCGCGATCTCGATCTCCCCGTGCCGATCGAGTAGGGGCACGCGCCCCATCTCCCGAAGGTACATGCGGACCGGATCGTCGAAACGAACCGGTTGGCTGGGGAGTATCGCCTCGGCCGGCTTCTTCTTCGCCTTCTTCCTCTCGAGTCGGGCCTTGCCCTCTTCGATCGTGTCGACGACATCGACTTTCAGCTTCCCCAGGGACGCGTAGATCTCGTCCATCTCCTCGAGGCTGGCGTCTTCGTCGAGGTAGTCGTTGATCTGGTCATACGTCAGGAAGCCCTGCCGGCCGCCGAGCTTCTTGAGCGACTCCATGACCCTGGTCTGTGACTTCTTCGCCATCGAGTGGTCTTCCTCCGGGGGTGGTGCCACGTCGCCGGTCTCGTCTCCGGCGATCCTCCTGCTTCGTGTCAGATCTCGGTCCGCGGCGCCCCGAGCGCCGCAATCCCCTTCGCGATCTCGTTCCGCTCCCGGGCGCACTCGCCGACCCGGGCGCTGTCACCTTTGGCCTTGGCCTTTCTCATCTCGGTCATCACCCGGTCCATCTTCCGCTCGAGGGACCGGCGCTCCATCCACGCCCGGCAGTCCTCCGCCTGGCGCTCGATCTCCATCCGGTACTGCTCCGCAACCCCGAGCCGTCCCAACAGACGGCGGGCGGGCGGATCCTCCGACAGCTCGTCGAGCAGCGCATGCGAGTCGGGGCTTCGCCCCCCCGCGGTCAACGCGCTCGCCTTTTCCACGATGCGCCGCGCCACGGGATGCTCGAAGTCCTTGGGACCGAACCGCTCGAGGAGCGCCGCCCCGTCCGCCCCGCCGTGCATCAGGAGCCCCACGAACGTTCTCTCCCCGGCGGGCAGCGGGACGTCGGGATCCGCGGAATCGGCCTCGTCCGCTCCCTCCCCTCCGGTCCGCACGACGCGCGCGGCCGGTGGAACCTCCCGCGCGGCCACGCCGGAGCGCTCTCCGCGCTCTCCCCGCGCCGGAGGTCCCGCCTCCGCGGCTCTCCGCCGCAGGGTCTGTCGCAGGGTTTGCCGGAGGGCCCGGACCTGCTCCTCGAGCATGTCCGCCGGGAGCCCGACCCGGTTCGCCAGGTCCTCCACGTAGACGCGGCGGCGCAGCTCGTCGTCGACCGGCGCGAGCGCCTCGAGGGCCCGCCGCACGGCTCGCTCCCTCGCCGCGCCCTCCGCGTACGCGTCGTCACCCAGCAGGGCGTCGAGCACCCCGCCCGCGCTCTCCATGCGCCGGCGGAAGGCGTCCGGTCCCTCGCGCCGGAGAAGGCTGTCGGGATCCTCTCCCGGAGGCAGAAGTCCCATGCGCACCTCCAGCCCCGCCCCCAGGAGCGGACCGCTGCTCGCGATCGCCGCGCGGCGCCCCGCCTCGTCTCCGTCGAAGAGCACCAGAACCCGACGGCAGTGGCGCGCGAGGGATCGGGCGTGCTCGGGCGTGAACGCGGTCCCGAGGGCGGCCAGCGCCCCAAGGATCCCGGCGTTCGCGAGCGCCAGGACGTCGGTGTACCCCTCCACGAGAATCGCCTCTCCCCGCTGCCGGAAGACGGGTTGCGCCTGCGGGACTCCGTAGAGGGTCTTTCGCTTCTGGAAGAGGGGCGACTCGGGGGAGTTGAGGTACTTCGGCTCTCCCTCCCCCAGGATCCTTCCCCCGAATCCGACGACCTTGGCTCCGGGAGCCTGGATCGGGAACATGAGTCGACCGCGGAAGCGATCGTAGTGTCCGCCCCCCGACCCGCGGGCAATCGCGAGCCCCGCCCTCTCCAGAACCGCCGGAGCCACCCCTTCGCGGCCGCAGGCCGAGAGAAGCCGGTCCCACGCATCGGGGGAGGTTCCCAGACGGTACTCCTCCACGACCTGCGGGGACAGGCCTCGGCGGGAGATCTCCTCGCGGGCGCGTCGGCCCTCCCTTCCCCCGAGCGTCTGCCGGTACAGTCGCTCCGCGATGGCGTGGGCCCGGTAGAGGAGATCGTACTCGTCCGCCTCTCCCCCTCGACCCTCGTAGGGGGAGAGGTCGACGCCCACCCGCCCCGCAAGCTCCTTGAGCGCCTCGGGAAAGCTCTGGTGGTCGTGCTCCGTCAGGAACTTGATCGCGTCGCCGGTGACCCCGCACCCGAAGCAGTGGTAGATCCCCCGCTCCGGGCTCACGTTGAACGAGGGAGTCTTTTCCTGGTGAAAGGGACAGAGCCCGAGCCAGTTTCGTCCCGATCGCTTCAGACGGACGTAGCCGCCGATCAGCTCGACGAGATCGGTCCGGTCCCGTATCTCGCGGATGACGGCTTCGGGTACCCTGCCCATGATCTGCGCTCTCTCCTCGGGGGTGCCGCCGGGGTCCGTCGGAGGGACCGGCGGGCGCGCCCCCTTCCTTCGTTCGCTACTTCAGCTCGGCGATGGTGACGCCGTCGCCTCCCTCGCCCGGCTCGCCCGGACGGTGCGACTTGATCCGGTCGTCCGCGGCGAGCTGCTCGGTGATGGCGCCGCGGAGGGCGCCGGTTCCCCGGCCGTGAATGATGCGCAACCACGTGCCCCCGGACACCACCAGGCCGTCGAGAGTCCGGTCCACTTCCTCGACGGCCTCCTCCACCGTCTGGCCCCGGAGGTCGACCTCGGTTCTCACCTCGCGCTCCGGACGGGCGATCGGGCTCGGCGGCCGGTGACAAGCGCCGCGTCCGTTCCGCGCCGGGGCGGACCCGGGGCGCACCTCGAGAGAGTCGAGCGGTACCTCGACCCGAAGGGAGCCGACCATCACCGTCACCTTCCCGTTCGCGCCGGGGGCTCCCTGGGCGGTTCCCGTCCAGCCCGTCTTCGGGATGAAGACCGGCGTCCCGTCCTCGATCTCCGCGGGATCGGCGGGGCGGGTCGGGCCGCGATCCCCCGTGGCCGCCGCGACCTCCCGCTCGAGGTCGTTCTTCAGCTCCCCGAGGCGGGTCCGCGCCCGACCGGCCGCGCGGCCGGCCGCCCCCTCGCGTCGAACCGCATCCATCAGCGCGCCCAGCTCCGCCTTGGTCCGCTCGACGAGGCGGCGCGCCTTCTCCGCGGCCTCTCCCCGGAGCCGGTGCCGCTCCTCGTCCAGGCGGGCGAGCCGGCCCGCGGCCCGATTCCGCACTTCCCGCGTCTCCGCCCGCTCACGCTCGAGCTCCTCGCCGCGTCGATCGAGCTCGCGGCGCCGTTCCTGCAGGTCCCGCAGCAGGGCCTCGATCGCCTCCTGATCCTCTCCGAGGGTGGCCCGCGCCTCCGCGACGAGGCGCTCGGGAAAGCCGAGCCGCCGCGCGATCGCCAGCCCCTCCGAGGAGCCCGGCACGCCCTGCCGGAACCGATACGTCGGGGCGAGGCTCTCGCGATCGAACTCGAGCGAGGCGTTCTCCATTCCCTCCGCCTCGTGGGCGAAGACCTTTAGCGACCCGTAGTGCGTCGTCACGACCGTCCGGGCCCCCACCCGCGTCAGCTCGGTGAGGATGGCCTTGCCGAGCGCCGCGCCCTCCTCCGGGTCGGTGCCGACTCCGAGCTCGTCGAGCAGGACGAGCGTGTCCTCGGTCGCCGACCGCAGCACCCCGTTGACCTGGGCCATGTGCGACGAGAACGTCGACAGGCTCGCCTCGATCGACTGCTCGTCCCCGATGTCCGCGAAGACGTGCGTGAACACCGGAAAGCGCGTGCCCTCGGCCGCAGGGAGGTGAAGCCCGGCCTGATGCATCAACGCGAAGAGCCCCACCGTCTTCAGCGCGACGGTCTTGCCGCCGGTGTTCGGCCCGGTGATGACGAGCGTGCCCGCGCGTTCCCCACCGAGCTCGAGATCGAGGGGAACCACGGGCGCGCCGGACGTCCGGCTCGCCATCTCGAGCAGCGGGTGTCGTCCCTTTCGGATGACGATCGACCCGTCCGCCGACGGCACCGCCGGACGGGCATCCAGATCGCGCGAGAGCCGGCCCGCGGCGTACACGGCATCCAGGTCCGCGAGCGTGCTCTCGTTCGTCCCGAGGGGCGGAAGGGCGGCACGCACCGCGTCGCTCAGCTCGGTCAGGATGCGCCGGATCTCCTCCTCCTCGGCGCTGCGCAGCTCGGCCAGCTCGTTGTTCGGTCCGACCGCAGCCTGCGGCTCGAGGTAGACCGAGACCCCGCTGCTCGACTGCCCGTGGACGACCCCCTTGAGGTCGCCGAGGGCATCGCGTCGGATCCCGATCACGTAGCGGTCGTTGCGGAGCGTGACCACCGGCTCCGAGCCGGCCGCCGACGACGACCGGACGATCTTCGCCAGAAGATCGAGCACGCGTCCCCGGACGCGCTCCTGGTCGCGCCGGATGCGCCGGAGCGCCGGCGTGGCCGCGTCGCGCACTTCCCCCGCGGGTTCGAGATGCCGATCGATCGTCTCCCGCAGCTCGGGGAGCCCGTCGAGATCCCGGCTTCGGGCGTGGAGAAGCGGGAGCGTCTCGCTCCGTTCGTGGAGGTACGCAACGAGCGCCCGAACGCCCCGGAGGGACCTCGCGACCGGCGCGATCTGCGGTCCGGACAGCACCGCCCCGACCGGCTCGACCGCGCCGAGCACGTCCTCCAGATCGGGCAGGCCGTGGATCGGCAGATCGGAGTCCTCGAGGATCCGGCGGATCTCCGACACGAGCCCCAGGCGACCGGAGATGGAGGACGGATCGGTCTCCGGAGCGAGGCGCAGCACCCGGCGGGCGCCCCCCGGAAACGTGGCCCGTTCGACGAGGGCATCCCGGATCTTGGCGAACTCCAGAACGCGCAGGGAGTGCTGGTTCATGATCTCCGGGGCCCAGGAGGTGGTCCGACCGGGCGAGAGCCCGGGCGCCCTCGCGGTCGGTTCGGAACGGCGGCGAGGAGGACGACGAAGCCGCAGATCCCCGACCGGTTCTGCGGCGTCTCCTAACTCGCGCTTTTGCAGGGCCTTCTGAATTCCCTGACCAATGCCATACGGCGGCCCTTGACAAGATAGCCATCGGCCCCGGGGCCTGTCAAGGGGTGGGAGAAATGCTGGCTAGGCTCGGTGGAGCCGCCCGGACACCTTTCCGGCCAGGGTCCCCCCGAGGATCAGGAAGGCCAGCGTGGCCCAGTGCCACACGGAGGGGTCGGGCTCCTCGGGGGCGATCGCCTCGAAGGGATGGAAGTCGAGGAACGTGAAGGCGGCTCCGATCACACCGATCATCGCCGCTCCCGCGATCATGCCCGACGAGTAGAGAACCCCGTTCTCGCGTCGGTCCGACCGCTCCTCGCCGGTGTATCTCCGCTCCACCCCGAGGCGGATCAGGCCCCCGACCATGATCGGAACCGCCAGGTGCACCGGGAGGTAGAGGCCGACCGCGAAGGCCAGCGTGGGCAGTCCCATGATCTCCACGCAGAACGCCAGGAACATGCCGCTGAAGACGAGCGCCCAGGGGAGGTCCCCGTCGAGCACGCCGTCGATGACGAGCCGGATGAGGTTCGCCTGGGGGGCCTTGAACTCGCCCGAGACCACGTCCGCGCGGAAGAGGGCCAGCACGGTCGACATCGCGATCGCCGCGGCGACGACACCGATGATCTCCCCGACCTGCTGGTTTCGCGGCGTGGCCCCGACGAGATGTCCCGTCTTCAGATCCTGGGACGTGTCGCCGGCGATCGCGGCGGCTATGCACACCATCGCCCCCACCGTGAGCACGGTGACCTTGGCGTCGATACCGGCGGCGTTCGCCCCGAACGCGAGCGCGCAGAGGAGGACCGTCGCGATGGTCATCCCGGAGATCGGGTTCGACGACGAGCCGAGCAGCCCGACGATCCGCGACGAGACCGTCACGAAGAAGAAGCCGAAGACCACCACGAACACGCCGGCCAGGAGACCGATCTGTCCTCCGGTGACCTTCAGCGGAAGAAACGCCGCGAGAAGGGCGAACAGGAGCGCCCCGCCGCCCACCCAGTGGATCGGGATGTCTCGGCTCGTCCGCTCCACGCCGTCCGCGGCGGCGCGGCCGAGATTCGCGACGGCGAGACGAAAGCTCGACACGATCACCGGGAACGACTTGATCAGCGTGAAGAGCCCTCCGAAGGCGACGCCGCCCGCGCCGATGTAACGGAGATAGCGGCTCCAGATGTCGAAGGAGCCCATGTCCCGAATGGCCCGCTCGGTCTCGGGGGCGAGGGGCGTGTCGACCCCCGAGCCGAAGAGGTAGATCAGCGGAATGATGACGCCCCACCCGACCACGCCGCCCGCGAGCATCACGGCCGACACGCGCGGCCCGATGATGAAGCCGACCCCGAGCAGCTCGGGGCTCAGCGACCCCCCGAACGAGGTCCGGTAGTTGCCCCGGTCGATGGCGACGTCGGGCTCCTCCGGCCAGAGGTGGAAGAACTTCGCGAGCGTCATGTAGAGCGCGCCGACGCCCATCCCCTGGAAGAGCTGCCGCGCCTGGTTTCCCCCGGCCTGGCTGGCGACGAGGACCTCCGCGCAGGCGGTCCCCTCCGGGTACGTGAGTCGCCCGTGCTCGCGCACGATGAGAAAGCGGCGCAGCGGAATCATGAACATCACGCCCAGGAGTCCGCCGATCATCGCCAGAGGGAAGATCGGCCAGAAGCCGGGCGAGAGCTCCCACAGGAAGAGCACCGGGAGAGTGAAGATGACTCCGGCCGCCAGCGACTCCCCGGCGGAGCCGACGGTCTGGACGATGTTCGTCTCGAGCAGGGTCCCGGACCGGAGAATCCGGAAGACCGCGACGCCGATGACCGCGGCGGGAATGCTCGCCGAGACCGTCAGTCCGACCTTCAGGCCGAGGTAGGCGTTCGCGGCGCCGAAGACGACACCGACGATGATTCCCACCAGAATCGCCTTGAACGTGAACTCGGCCTGCAGCACCGAGGCCGGAATCACCGAAGGGAACGCGACGCCCTCGGGAAGCTCCTCGTAGGCCTCGTGGGGGAGAGCGGGCTTCGGTTCCCGGGCCTCGATCATCTCGTACCCTGGTCGCGGGGAGGACGTCCGCCGGAGAGCCCCTCGCGCTGCGATCCGCGGGCCGCGGCGCGCCCGAGGCACGGCCTCCGACCATAGCCCGGGCCCCGCCGCTCCGTCCAGCCGCGAGGGCCCATGGCCGCCGAGTCCGTCCCGGGACCCCAACAGACCCGCTTGACGGGCCCCCTGGGGTCCCCTACGCTGGGTTCTCGTCATTTCACGCAGCAGAGGGTGGCCCATGTTTTTCACGACGGTATGCGAATACGCGATCCGCGCCCTGACCCACCTCGCGGTCTACGGCGACGAGCGCCCCATCCAGGTCAAGGACATCGCGGAATCGGAGAAGATCCCCCGGCACTTCCTGGCGAAGATCCTGAATCAGCTGACGTACAAGGGGCTCGTGCGCGCGCTCCGCGGCCCGGGCGGGGGATTTCTGCTCACGAAGCCGGCGGACGAGCTCTTCGTGAGGGATATTGTCGAAGCGATCGACGGCTTCGACTCGATCCGGCGGCGCTGCGTGCTGGGTCTGGACGAGTGCCTGGACGAGGAGCCGTGCTCTCTTCACGAGTCCTGGAAGGAGTTCCGCGAGACGTTCCTCCAGGGGATCTCGGGCCTCACCCTTCGTGACATGGGCAAGACGCTCGTCCAGAAGCGCGACTTCTCCGGAGAGGAGCAGGAGGCGCCGGAGCTGGGCTCCGGCTAGCCTGCCCGGCCCCCTTCCGACCGCTCCGCCTCCTCGGATTGCCCCCGAATCGCCGCCAGGGCGAGTGTGACGGCGACGATCGCGGCGGTTTCCGTACGAAGCCGATTCTCTCCCAGGGTCACCACGTCCGCCCGCGCCCGTCGGGCGCTCTCGAGTTCGGTCTCGGAGAAGCCCCCTTCGGGCCCCACGAAGAGGGCCACCGGGTCGCCCGGACGGACGTTCCGCATGGCCGCGGGGAGGGGAGCCGCCTCCGGCCCGGGATGAAGCAGGAGAATCCGGCCGGCTCGGGCCTCCCTCACGGCGTCCGTCAGGGTCCGCACCGGCGCGATCTCCGGAACCCGGAATCGACCGGACTGCGCCGTCGCGGAGGCCGCCACCCGTCTCCACCGCTCGCCCCGGGACGAGTCGTCGCGGCCCAGGACCACCGATCGCTCGGTGCGGAGCGGCACGACGCGGCCGACCCCGATCTCCACGGTCTTCTCGATCGCGGTCTCCATGCGCCCCCCTTTGGGGGGAGCGATCGCCAGCGTGAGCCCCCGGCCCGGTCCGGCCGGCCGACTGCGCTCCTCGACGACCCGAGCCACCAGCTCGCGCCGGTCCAAGAGCTCGATCTCGAGCAACCACTCGATGCCGCGACCGTTCGTGGCCAGGAATCGCTCGCCGACTCGAACGCGGAGGCTGTCGGCGAGGTGACGCCGGCTCGCGTCGTTCACGACCACTCGCGAGCCATCGACCGTGGGGTCGGTGAAGAAGACCCGGTGCATCCGAGATCCTGTTCCGGGCGGCTCCTCCGCCCGGACGGGGTCAGAAGGAGACCGTGACGAGTCGCGCGCGGACCTCGGAGAGGACGAGCTCGGCGGATCGGATCCCGGCGACCCCTCTCGCCTCCGGACCGGGAGCGCGGGCCGCCAGGATCGGCGTCGGCGGGCGCAACGCCCAACCGTCCGAGCCTCCCTCGAGAAGGGCTTGGCCGGGCCCCGGACGCGACATCACGTGGTAGATGCCGAAGCCGAGGCCGACGAAGGTCCCACCGACGAAGCTCCAGCGGAGCGCGTCGTTGGAGTCGTCGTCGTCGGCGACCTCGATGGCCAGCCCGACGACGAGCCCGGCCAGACCTCCGTAGATCGTCGACTTGAAGACGGACACCATGGGATTGGCGTCCCCCTCCCGCGTCTCGACGATCTGAGCGGAAGCGCCGGACGGGATCATCGCGATGAGAGCGATCCCGAGGGCGATGGACACCAGCACGCCGTGAGGCTTGACTCCGGACATCGGTCGATACTCCTGCGGAGGAATGAGTGCGCCGGAACTCTAGGTTCTGCCCCCGGTCGCGTCAAGGCGAGCGACGCGAGCGCGCGTGTCTCGACAGGCTCGTCGCGAGGCGGCGCTCGTCGTGTCCGGCGAGGATCTGGGGGGCTTTCGCTCGAGGCGGGGCCGCAGTCCCGTCGCAGGGCGGAAACGCGCCAGCGACGAAGCCGGGCGCGGGGAGCCGCTGCCGCAGCAGGGGTGGATGAGAGATGCGGGCTAGCCGGTGATGGCGTCGCGAATCCTCTCGAAGATGCCCCGTCCGGGCTTGGGGAGCTTACCCTGAATCTCGCCCAGCTTCTCGAGGATCATCCGCTCCTCGGGCGAGAGCTTCTTCGGAGTCCAGATCCGGGCGCGCACGAGCTGATCGCCCCGGCGCGACGAGTGGAGATGCGGGATGCCTTGGCCGCGCAGCCGGAATACCTGGTGGGTCTGGGTGCCGGCCGGGATCTCGAGACGGGCCGTGCCGCTCAGGGTCGGAACCTCGATCTTGCCGCCGAGGGCCGCCGTCGGATAGGAGATCGGAACCTCGCAGAGAACGTCGTCGCCGTGTCGCTCGAAGACGTGGTGGTCCTTCTCCTCGATGATGATCACGAGATCGCCGGGGGGCCCCCCGCGCGGACCGGCGTGCCCCTTGCTCTCGATCGGGATGTAGTTCCCCTGGCTTACTCCCGCCGGAATGTCGACCGAGAGGGTCTCGGTAATCTGCCCCCGGCCTTCACCGTGGCACGCGTCGCAGGGATCGAGAATGACCTCCCCGACACCTCCGCAGCGTCGGCAGGGGGCCACGCTCACGAACTGGCCGAGGATCGACCGCTGCACCTGCCGCACCTGTCCGACGCCTCGGCAATCGGGACAGGTCGCGGGCGAGCTGCCGGGGCGCGCGCCCGAACCGCGACACGTCTCGCACGGAGACATCCGCCTCAGCTTGATCTTCTTGGAGACTCCCGCGGCGACCTCTTCGAGCGTGAGCTTCAGCCGGACCTGGAGATTCTGCCCCCTCCGCACGGATCGTTCGCGCGTCGCGCCTCCGGCCCCGAATCCGCCGAACAGATCGTCGAGACCCATGCCGCCGAAGTCGCGCATGAAGGCACGCAACGCGTCGGAGAGATCGAAGCCCCCGAAGCCCGCGCCCGGGCCGCCGAAACCACCGTCGACTCCGGAGTGACCGAACTGGTCGTAGCGCTTTCTCTTCTCGTCGTCACGGAGGACCTCGTACGCCTCGGTCGCCTCCTTGAACCGCTCTTCGGCCTCGCGGTCCCCCGGGTTCTTGTCCGGATGGTACTGGACGGCCTTCTTCCGGTAGGCCTTCTTGATCTCGTCGGCGGACGAGCTCCGATCGACACCGAGGACCTCGTAGTAGTCGCGCTTGCTCATGGGTCCTTCTCGACCTCGACGATGCGGGCCACGATCACTTTGGCCGGGCGGAGCACCCGATCACCCATACGGTAACCGGACTGGATCTCCGTCAGAATCGTGTTCGGCTCCACGTCCTCCGAGGGCTGGCTCGTGAGCGCGTCGTGCAGCTCGGGGTCGAACGGCGTGCCCACGGTCTCGATCCGCGCGACGCCCCGGCGCTCCAGGAGATCGTGGAGCCCGCGCGCCACGAGACGCATGCCCTCGAGAAACGCCTCGGGCACGCCCTCTCCCGCGTGCTCCAGGGCCCGGTCGAAGTTGTCCACGACATCGAGCGTCTCGGTCAGCACCTCGGCCGCACTTCGATCCCGTGCGCTCTGGAGCTCTCTCTGCATTCGGCGGCGGTAGTTGTCGAACTCGGCGAGGGTGCGGAGCGCCCGGTCCGCGGCGGCGGCCGCGTCGCGCTCGGCCCGCTCGAGCCGTTCCTCGAGCGGGATCTCCACCGTCTCGGTCGCGGTCTCGGTGGCCGCGGAAGAGTCCTCGGAGGAATCGATTCCGTCCTCTGCCTCCTCGGTGGCGACGGGGGGATCCCCACCCGATCCGGTCGCGCTCCCGGACGCCTCCTCCTTCACGGGGCCGGAGTTTTCGGTGACGTTCGCCTCGTCTCTCTTCTTCTTCCGGCCCTTCGGGCCGGCCTTTCCGCTCTTCTTCCGCGCCAAGCTCGGCTCCTCCTCAACCCGGACCGATCGTGAACGATCTGCCGCGATGGCGGAACCACGCCACCAGACGGGCGTCCTCGGGGTCCGTACCCTGCGACGAATCGTCGAGATACGCCTCGGGTCCGAACTCCCGTGGGTGCCCGTCCGGTGGGCGTCTCCGCAATCTCGCGACGATCTTCATTACCGGTCCGGGTGAACGTGTCTCAGTGACGAACCAACGCCTTGCCGATCGTCTCGGCGACGTGGTCCACGAGGGCGACCACGTACTCGTAGGGCATCCGAGTCGGGCCGATCACGCCCACCGTTCCCCCGAAGACGCCGAAGCGGTAGGAATTGGCGACGATACTGCACGAGCGCAGCTCCGCTACGGGAATCTCGTCGCCGATGGTGATCGACACCTTCCTCCGGTGCCGTGTCGGCTCGAAGAGGCCGGTCAGGACCTCCTTGGCCTCGAGCGCCCGCAGGACGTCCCGCAGCCGATTCGGATCCGCGAACTCCGGCTGCGCGAGGATGTTCGAAGTCCCCCACAGATGGAAGTGGGAATCGCTCTCTCCGTTCCGCAGCTCCTCGGCTCCCGCGTAGACCGCGGGAGCGAGAGCCAGTCCGCGCAGCCGCACCCGGGACTCCTCGTCGTCCCGGGTCTCGAGCAGCTCCCCGAGGGTCTTCCCCCGCGCCATCGAGCTCATCACCCGCAGGGTCTCCCGCAGGTCGTCGGAGCCGATCTCGACGTTGCTGGCGACGACGACCGCCCGCTCGAGCCCCGAGGTCATCCGGAAGACCACCAGAAGCTGCCGCTCGTCGACCTGGTTCAGCCCGATCCGGTCGACCACGCTCTGATCGTAGCGAGGGGAGAGCACCACCGAGAGCTGATCGGAGAACCGTCCGAGGAGCGTGCAGGTCGCGTCGAGGAGACCCTCCAGACTGCCATAGCGATCGCGGATCAGGGCCTCCTCGATGGACCGCTCGACCTTGCGCCCGACGGAGACGCGCTTCATCAGCTCGTCGACGAAGAGCCGGTAACCCGCATTCGTGGGCAGCCGCCCTCCGGAGGTGTGGAGATGCGTCAGATAGCCCTTCTCCTCGAGGTCCATCATGCAGTTCCGGATGGACGCGGGAGAGAGACCGAGCCCCGAGTGACGGGCCACCCAGCGCGACCCCACCGCGTGCATGGACTCGACATACCCTCGGACCACGGTCCCCAGGACCGTCTTTTCGCGGTCGGAGACCTCGGGGGCGCTGGGCGAGAAAGAACGCGTCACGGCATCATCCGGCCGGATCTCCCGGCCTCGGCTCGGATTTCGAGGCGGCCACGCGGCCGCCTTCGGGACCGGGTGTTCGCACTCCGTGGTTAGCACTCTGGGGGGATGGAGTGCCAGTCGCGGGAAGATAGGAACCATCGGGCGGCGAGTCAAGGGGGGCGGGCGGCGCACCTCCCCCGGCCCGGTGCCAGCGGCGCGGGCCGGGGGAGACGCGGGCCGGCCCCGGCGAGGGACCGGCGAGGCTCCGACCCTATCTGAGAAGCGTCACTTTCCGCGACCGGGTCCCGTCCTCGGTCTCCAGCCGCACCCAGTAGATCCCGCTCGCGACCCTCTGTCCCCGGTGATCGCGCCCGTCCCACCAGACGACCTGTTCTCCCACCATCGGCACCCCGTTGAGGAGCCGGGCGAGACGTCGCCCGCCGACCCCGTAGATCGAGAGCGAGACCGGACGTCCGGGCTCGGGCACGCGGAATCGCAGGGCCGTCCGATCGGTGAACGGATTCGGCCTCGCCGGGTGGAGAAGCAGGTGCTCGGCCGCGGCGAGCGGCCAGGGCGCCGGGGTCGTGCCCTCCTGGTAGACGACGATCGAGAAGTCGTCGACGCCCGCCTCGACGATCGACCCGGGAGAGTCGTCGGTCGCGATGAAGCGGAACTGCATCTGCGATGTCAGGTCCACGTTTGCTCCGATGTCCCACTCGACGAGGGTCCAGCTCCGGTCGCTCGACCCGAGGGTCTCGACATTCGACCAGCTCCCCCCTCCGTTCGTGGAGATGTCGACGACCCAGTCGTCCGTCTCCGGGCCGGCTCCCGTGTCGTTCGTGTACCAGCGGTAGTACCGCACGCTCGCGTTCGTGTACGACGAGAGATCGTAGATCGGGCTCAAGAGCGTGGTCTTTCCGTTGTCCACGTCGTCGTCGCCGTGGCCCGCTCCGGCGGCATTGCCCGTCACCCAGCACCGGATCCCGGGCGCGGCCGTGTGATCGTCCTCGGGTTGGACGAGGATGCTGCCCGAGTAGGTTCCGTGCGGGTCTCCCCTCTCCCAGCTCCCGGTCGTCGCTCCGTCTCCGGGGGCGCCCGCCGTCCATCCGCTCTCCGTCTCGAACTCGTCGGTGACCGCGGCGGTGATCGTCCCCACGAAGAACCGGTGTGACGAGGCCGGCGCCCCCTCGGGATCGGTCACGCGGTTCCCGACCGTGTCGCCGGCGATCAGCCAGTAGTCCACGAACGTGCCGCCGGACTGGGCCGGAATGTAGGCCTCGTACTCGTCGGGCGTGACCGTCGGGGTCATCGTCACGGCCGTCGCCGGTCCACCCGTCGCGTAGCGCACGAGGAGGGAGTCCGGCTCGAGCGGGCTCGCGGAGACGATCGTGGCCGCTACGCGGTACGGATTCGAGGTGTCCTCGGTGTCGGGGAGCGGATCGTGAGTGATGGAGATCGTGAACGGCCGCGCCATCGTGGCGATCAACCCCACCGCCGCTTTCACCGACCGGAGGGCCAGCGTCGGGTTGTTGTAGCTCACCCCGACCACGTCGCTCGTCGTGTGGATATAGGGACTGTAGTTGCCCGTGTCCTCGAAGAACAGGATCGCGTCGTACCCGTGCGCCCAGAACGAGGCGTGATCGCTGCTCGCCCCCCCGGGAAGCGAGCCGTCGACGACGGTGAGCTCGGGGACGTAGTCGGCCGCGGTCGACATGATGAGATCCCGCAGCCAGTCCGAGCTCGCGTTGTCGACGATGTCGAGGTCGATGGCGTCCCCGCCGGCGACGTATCCGATCATGTCGACGGCGACCATCCCGATGATGTCGTCGCCCCGGGCCGCGGCGTCGGCCGCGTATCCTTCGCTCCCGTAGAGACCCAGCTCCTCCCCGCCGAAGGCGATGAACACGAGCGTGTAGTCGAAGTCGGTGCCGGCGAGCACCCGCGCGCACTCGATGACGCAGGCGGTACCCGAGGCGTCGTCATCGGCGCCCGGGCAGTTGTTGTGGTCGGACGTGATCGAATCGTAGTGGCCGCCGATCACGACCTGTTTCGCGGGATTCCCCTTCCCGGGAATGACGGCGACGACGTTGTCCTTGTATGCCGGGTGGAAGGAGTGGAAGAAGACGCTGTCGATCCCGAACGACTCGAACTCCGCCTTGATCCAGTTCGCCGCCGCCTGGCAGCTGTCGTGGGCCGCGTACCGGGTGACGAAGTTCTGAAGCCGTTGGACCGAGGCGTCGATCGCGGTCGTGGACACGTCGTTCACGAGCGCCTGGATGGCGGGGTCGCCGGCGCGGAGTCCGGAGAGGCGCTGCGGCGGGTCCCGGTCGACGACCCGGATCGGACGCAGGAAGACCCGCGCGATCTCGAACCCGGCCTCCGCGACCTTCTCCGCGTCCGCGGGCGACGCCTCGATCACGGCGTCGTAACCGTCGAAGCGCAGCAACCGGACCCCGGGTGACGCTTCGACGAACGCGGTCGTGCGCGCGGTCACGGTGTAGAACGTGCGACCTTCGATCGTGGGAGCCAGCACCCGGTAGCGAAGACCCCGGGACTCGAGACGCGACTCTCCTTCCGGCTCGACCGTGGCGAGAAGATAGCGCTCGAGGTCGCGCACGACGGTGATCCCGTCCGCGAGCAGCTCCCCGGCGGTTCCGATCTCCGGTTCCTCAATGGAGACGAGAGCGGGAGAGGCGAACGCGGCGGGGGCGAGGATGACGATCGCGGCGCAGAACAGCCCGAGGGTCCAGGTCGCTCGGCGGGTCCGGTTCATGGTCAGGCCTCCGGGGGAGATCCCTGGGCGTCCGGGCGTTATCCGGGCTTCGGAATCGTCTCCCCCGACGGCCCCGAAGCGGAGTGCGAAGGTGGGGGGTGGGCGATCGGGTTCGGGAGCTTCCGCTCCAGCTTACCAGAGTGGGCCGGAGGAGACCAAGGAGAAGGCCTTCTAACCTCCGAGAAGCTGGTCGAATACGGTGTCCGCGAAGAGCCGCCCGGCGCGGGTGAGACGCACTCGGTCTCCTTCGCGGAGGAGCCAGCCCGACGCCTGCGCCCGGTCGAGCACCTCGAGCAGCCGGCGCCCTTCCGCTTGGGGGAGCCGGTCGATCCGCCCGCCGAGGAGGACCCCCTCCGTCGTCCGGAGACCGAGGTAGAGCTCCTCGGCGGTGCAGGTCGTCTCGTCCAGCTCCTCGATCTCCGAGATCACACCCTCGTCGCTCCCGGCTCGGGCCACGTAGTCGTCGAGGTCGGCGACGTTCGTCCATCGGCTCGCCCCGAAGTGCGACGCGGCGCTCGCCCCGACCCCCAGCACGTCTCCCCCCTTCCATCCGGAGACGTTGTGGACGCACTCGTGACCGGGCCGGGCGAAGTTGGAGATCTCGTAGCGGCGGATCCCGTGGCCTTGGAGAACGTCCTCCGCGCCCTCGAACATGCGGGCCCGCTCGTCGTCGTCGGGGACGGCGAAGCGACCCTCTCGGTGGCGTCGGGTGAGACGCGTGCCCTCCTCGAACGTGAGCTCGTACGCGCTCACGTGCTCGGGACCGGAGGCGGCGACCTCGTCGAGCTCACCGAGCCACGAGTCCGAGGTCTGGCCGGGCAGACCGAAGATGAGATCCACGCCCACGTTGCCGAATCCGGCGTCCCGGGCGCGCTCCAGGGCGGCGCGGTTGTCCTCGGGTCCGTGCGTGCGGGTCAGCGCCCGCAGGTTCTCCCGCCGGGTCGATTGCCACCCCAAGGAGAGGCGATTGCAGCCGGCCGCGCGAAATCCCTCGAGCCGGGAGAGCTCGAGATCGTCGGGGTTCGCCTCGAGGCTGATCTCCGCCCCGGGCAGGAGGCCGAATCGCAGGTCCGCCCGTTTCACGAGGCGGTCGACCGCGGCCGGCTCCATCAGGCTCGGGGTTCCGCCCCCGAAGTAGACCGATTCGACCGGCCGACCCGCCCAGCGGGGATCGTTCGCCCACCCGTCGATCTCCCGCTCCAGAGCCGACCGGTAGTCCTCCCGGAGCTCCGCGCGACCCACCACGAAGAAGAACGCGCAGTAGTGACAGCGGGAGCGGCAGAAGGGGAGGTGCACGTAGAGCCCGAACGGGGACCCGGAAGAGCGAGGGGAAGCGGAAGTCGGCTCGGTCAAGGCTAGCCCGGACCATTCGTGAAGATCGTCACGAGATCGCGGAGACGCCCACCGGACGGGCACCCGCAGGGGTTCGGACCCGAGGCGTATCTCGACGATACGTCGCAGGGTACGGATCCCGAGGACGCCCGTCCGGTGGAGCGTATCGGTGATCGTAGTAGATCCTTCATGAATGGTCCGGGCTAGCGTTCGATCTTCAGCACCGAGAGGAAGGCCTCCTGGGGGACATTCACCGACCCCACTTTCTTCATTCGCCTCTTCCCCTCTTTCTGCCGTTCGAGGAGCTTGCGCTTTCGGGTGATGTCGCCGCCGTAGCACTTCGCGGTGACGTTCTTGCGAAGAGGCGAGATCGTCTCCCGGGAGATGATCCGGTTGCCGGCGCTGGCCTGGATGGCGATCGAGAACTGCTGTCGGGGAATGACCTCCTTGAGTTTCCGGCAGAGACTCCGCCCCCACTCGGCCGCCTTGTCCCGGTGCACGATGATCGAGAGCGCGTCGACCGGATCTCCGTTGAGCAGGATGTCGAGCCTCTGCACCGGCGCCTCCCGGTATCCGGCGTGTTCGTAGTCGAAGCTCGCGTACCCTCTCGTCATCGACTTCAGCCGGTCGTAGAAATCGTAGATGACCTCGGCCAGCGGAAACTCGAAGTGCATGATCACTCGGCCAGGATCGAGGGATTCCATCCCCGTCTGCGTGGCGCGCCGCTCCTGGCCGATCTTCATGATGCTCCCGATGTAGTCGGTCGGCACCACGATCTCCGCGGCGATGATCGGCTCCTCGATGTGCCCGATCTCCGCGAAGGGAGGAAGCTGCGCGGGGCTCTCGATCTCCCGCACCGAGCCATCCCTGCGGCACACCCGGTAGGGGACCGTGGGCACCGTGGCGATGAGTCCGAGATCGTACTCCCTCTCGAGGCGCTCCTGCACGATCTCCCGGTGCAGCATTCCGAGGAATCCGCAGCGGAATCCGAACCCGAGGGCGGCGGAGGTCTCGGGCTCGTAGTGGAACGCCGCGTCGTTGAGTCGGAGCTTGTCGAGCGCGTCTCGCAGATCGCTGAAGTTCTCGCTGTCGACCGGGTAGAAGCCGGAGAACACCATCGACTTCGCGTCCACATAGCCGGGAAGCGGATCGCTCGCGGGCCGGGCGGCGTCGGTGATTGTGTCGCCGACCTTCGCGTCCGCGATGTTCTTGACGCCCGCGACGACGTAGCCGACCTCGCCCGCGTGCAGCTCTCGCCTCGGGACCATGCGGAGCTGAAGCACGCCGACCTCGTCGACCGGATACTCCCTCCCGTTCGAGAAGAACCGGATCGTCATCCCGGGGCGGATCACCCCTTCGACGACCCGCACGTACGCGATCGCACCGCGGTACTGATCGAACGCCGAGTCGAAGATGAGGGCGCGGAGCGGAGCTTCGACGTCCCCCCGGGGGGGAGGGATTCTCTCGATCATCGCCGGGATGATCCGATCCACTCCGAGGCCGTCCTTGGCGCTGATCCGGAGGATTTCGTCGGGATCCCCGCCGACCAGCTCGTGAACCTGGCGTGCGGCCTGGTCGGGCCGCGCCCCCGGCAAGTCGATCTTGTTGATCACGGGGAGAATCTCCAGATCGGCGTCGAGCGCGAGGTGGAGATTGGAGATCGTCTGCGCCTCCACCCCCTGGCTCGCATCCACGATCAGGAGCGCTCCCTCACA
Organism: bacterium; assembly: GCA_025774805.1. Classification (GTDB taxonomy): domain Bacteria; phylum ARS69; class ARS69; order ARS69; family ARS69; genus JALGZR01. The sequence continues at coordinate 672 of JALGZR010000056.1, read as the reverse complement.
CGCGGCCAGACTGCGGGAGACCTCGTACGAGAAGTCGACGTGGCCCGGCGTGTCGATCAGGTTGAGGACGTACGCCTCGCCTGCGCCGGCGCGGTGGATCATCCGGATCGCGTGGGCCTTGATCGTGATGCCCCGCTCCCGCTCCAGATCCATCGTGTCGAGGACCTGCCCCTGCGCCTGCTCGGGGGTGAGCGTCCCCGTGATCGCGAGAAGTCGATCGGCGAGGGTCGACTTCCCGTGATCGATGTGGGCGATGATGCAGAAGTTGCGGATCCGGGAGAGGTCGGTCATGGAGCTCCGGGAGAAGGGTCGGCCGCCGGGGCGGAGCCGCCCGTCCTCCCGGTCCGCCCGCCTCCGGAAGGCGAGGCGGAGAAGCCGGCCTCGTAGGAATCGGTGTAGTCCTTCGCCAGCCAGGTTCCGATCCGGGACAGGCGCGGTCGGCCGAGGAACAGGGAGAAGAAACCCTTGATCCAGGATTCCGTCATGTTCTGCACCCACCGCGGTGCACGCCGGGGATCCGTGGACCAGTAGAGGACGAAAGCGCGTCCCACGACGCGGTCGAGATCGAGGTCGGGACTGAGGTGGGGACTGAGGTCACTCCAGAACCGGCTGTCCTGGCTGTTGTTCCGGTTGTCCCCCATCATGAAGAGGGCGTCCTGCCGGACCCGGTGC
>JALGZR010000055.1 GCA_025774805.1 bacterium | reverse complement strand
TGGGCGGCGGGCTGGCCATCGTCATCCTTCTCGTCGTCGTCGAACGACAACGTAAACTCGTCGCCTTGCTTTTCGGCGAGGTATCCGAATGCGGCGGTGTTGTCGATCTCTCTCACGAACTTCGAGACAGACTCGGATGCCGCTTTCAGCAGATCCTTGTAAGTCTCCATCTGCTTTAAAGTTACCTCGAGATTGGCGTCGAACACCGCCTTGAGCAAATCGGCGACGAAGCCGGGGAAGTCGACTTCCTGTACGAACTCTCCGGCGAGCTCACCGGCCTGCTCGATGCGCTTGCTGCCGTGCTTTGAGTCGTCAATGAGGTCGCCGGCGCGCACCTGCCCGAATGGCGCCATTCCGGTCGCAAGCAGCCCTTGCCCCAACGCCATCGCGCGGAGCTGGTCGAGCTCGTCGCGGACGGTGTTCCCGTACGTCTCGAGTTGTTCGGCGTGGGACATCGCCTTGAACTGCGATGATTTGCTGAGTTGCTCCTGCGCCCTCAGGCGTGCCGTCGTCATCAGGGAGCTATCATCTGGCATGTCGAATTCCCTTCAGTTCTAATCACACGAGGCGACGGTCGATCAGGCGTTGAGCTCGGCGAATTCTTCGTCTTCTGTTTCGAAGAGATCGTCGTCATCGGAGCCTTCGAATTCATCCTCGTCGTCGGGCTCACGCGCGCCCGCTTCTTCCTCGTCCGTGCCCGCGGCGATGATCCACGCCTCGGCGGAGCGCAAGAAGTCCTGGAAGCCCGCTTCGTCCTCGGTATTGGCGTCCACGAGCCACTGGAAGACCTTGTAGCCGTCGACGGCCAGGGTACGGACGCTGGTGACGTTGGGCGCGTGGGACAGCTCTTGCTTGGACACCCTCTCGATGACTTTCCACATGTTCTTTCGTCCGCGACCGCCGAAGTGCGAGAGCACCTGATCGTCTCTAAGTATTTCGACGGCCTCCCGGTAGATCGAATGGATCTCGCGCGTCTGCATGTGCACCATTCCGGTCGCGTACTCGGTCAGATTGTACTGAAGCTCGCGCGCGGCCAGCTCGATGGGCTTGCGCGATACCAGTGGCACATCGTCCGAGGTCTGCGCCTTCTCAACCTTGGCGATGTAGTCGGCAACCTCTGTCATGAGCTTGTTCCACAGCTCGGGAAAGTACTCGTTCACCGTCATGCGCGAAAGAACCTCTCCGCCTCCGAGGTTGAGTACCCGGCGATAGACGATGGCGCGCTCTTCCTCGGCGAGGCGTTCGTCGCGCATCTTCCAGTATCGATACAGCTTGTCGGCGCCGGGGCCGTCGACGACGTCGATTGCGCCCGCGGCCCAGTTGAGCACCAGCGAATCGACCACCTTCAGCATGCCCATGCGCTCGCACAGGTTGTAGAGATAGTAGAGCGCGCCCGCCGCCTTGACGTTGTCAACGATCACTTCCTGGTTATCAAGGTCTTCGGAGGTATCGACCGAAAAGTCCCAGGTGGAAACCGACTGTCCGGCCTTGGCGGCGTCAACCGGATCGTCGCCTCGGCCCGTGGCGTCGATCGCGTGGTGATACGCGTCGGCCAGGTGTTCCTGGTACTTTCTGTACGCTACGCGGCCGGTGTTGGCGGGCGCCTTCGGCAGCGTGATGCCGCGATCCAGAAGGAACGCAGCCATCTTGTCACGAACGGCCGGCGTGAGCTTGTCCTCGCCAACCTCGCTCGTGCTATCGAACAGGTCGATCCATGCCGGGATGTCGCCCTCGCGCATGGCCTCGTTCCAGATTCCCATAAAGAAATCCTTGAACTTGTCCAGCGGAAAGGTGCGCGAGAGCATTTTGTAGATGAGCCGCTCGCGAAACTTCACGGCGGAGGCGTCGTTTTTGTCAACCGCATCGGCGTCCAGGCCGTACGCCTCGACCGCCTTGTCGATGACCTCGTCAGCGAAGTCGTGAAGCAAGCCGTCGGTCGGGTTTAGCTGGAGCTTCGCCTGACCTAGAATCTCAACTACATCGGGGGTCGTAGTACTCATGGCTATTCCTTACCCTTTACCTTTTCGTTCTGGGGCTTCGTGGCTTGCTTCTCGGGGTGGATTTCTTCAAGTCCTGGAGTAGCTTGTTCACTCTCTCCAACTTCTTACTGAGCGCGGTGTCACTCTTCTTGAGCTCGCTGTCCCGTCTCCTGAACTCGGCCGCCCGCTTCTTCAAATCGTCTTTGATGGCGGCGAGCTCGTTTCTCAGTGTCTGCGAGTCGACTCCGGACAACCCGGTCGCCGTTGCCGCCTCGTAGTTGTCCACCGCACGCCGGAGCGTCAGAGCATAGAGGGCCGGGTTGGCCGTGAGGAGACGTTCCACGTCCGACGCCGCCTCCCTGCGAAGCCTGCGCGTAGCGGTTCGCAATGTACCGGCCCACGTCGTGAGGGACTCTTCGAGCTTCCTCTTGGAATCCGGGAGTGTCCTTCCGCGCTCGCTGGGAACTTCGTCGGCCCATTTTTTGATCTTCTTCTCCTCGAGTGATTTCAAGGCCTTGGCGATCACGGGGTCGATTCGACCGCTCGGCCTCCGGATGTTCAAATGCTCCTGTACGCTGCGCTTGGCCACACTCATTTTCTGGTCCTCCTCAATTGAGTTTGTGCTCGAGCAGTTGCAGGGCGTCGGCCAAATTCAGCATGCCATAGCCCGCCTTGCGGCTCTTGAATCGTGTCCCGATCTTGTCTGCACTGTGTTTCAGAACGTGTTTCACTTGACCGTCGCTCAGGCTCCGGCCCTTTTCGTGTGCGTATGATTTGAGGAGCGCCGCCGCTCCCGCCACAAACGGCGAAGCCGAAGAAGTCCCGCTCAGAAAGGCGTAGCGGTCGCCGAGCGACGTGCTGTAAATGTCGGTTCCCGGCGCGATCAGATCGACGTGATCGCCATAGGTCGAGAACTGCGCCACGCGGCCGGTCGTGTCGGCAGCGCCCACCGTGATCACGTAAGGATGTCCACCGGGATAGTAGATTTCCGTGGTGCCGTCGTTGCCCGACGCGGCCACGATGGTCACGCCTTTGCGCTTCGCGTAGTCGATCACGCGCTCGTGCGGCAGCCCGCCGCGGCCCATGTGACGAACGCCCAGGCTCATGTTGATCACGTCGGCGCCCTTGTCGACCGCCCATTTGATACCCGCGTTGATGTTGTCCACCAGGCCGGCGCCGATTCTGCGGTTGCCCTGGCGCATCGCTCCCAGAACCCGAACCGGGAGAATCCGGCACTCCGGCACGACGCCGGGCGGCATCTTTCCCCCACGGGCGGCGATCACGCCCGCCACGTGCGATCCGTGACCAACCTGATCGGTGGGATCGGGGTCGGCGCCCACGAAATCGCCCACGAAGCGGCCGGCGCCGTCGATGATGTCGACGAAGTCAAACCCCTCGCCGAGCTGATGCTGGTACTCCGGGTGCTCCATGCTGACGCCCGTGTCGAGGACGGCGATCGCGATGGCATTGTCGCCACGGGCTCTCGCGTGTGCTTCGGGCAGGTAGACGACTTTGCGCGCGTCCTTCCCGGGCGTGCGGCCCAGGCGCCGTGAAGACGGCGCCGGCATGGGCGCCATCCCGATCGCGCCGGGGATCGCCTGCTCGACCGCCGGAATCAGGCGAACGGACTCGATCAGGTCGTCGGGCATCGTCGTGCTCCGGTGCAAAACCATGCGGAACACGCGGTTCATCCCCGAGGCACGCTCGTCGGCGTCCCACTCGCGGCCGTTGGCGGGTGTGTACTCGCGCGCGACCTTCACGGGGATGCCGGCGTGTTTGAGCCGGTCGTCGACGTCGGAGTGGAGCGTGTCGGTGGATGGCGCCGCGCCTCTGGCCTGGTCGATCCACGACGAGGGTTCGGACGTCGTGGCGACCCCTTCTCTCAAAGCGACTGTGAAATGTGGCCTCATGAATAGTGACCCGGATTGATACACCTGGACGCGCTTCGCCAATGTGACGCGGGGAGTGTACACACGGGGACTCACGCGCCGCTCACTTGCGGGTCACGTCGCGGTCACAAATCAACAAAATGTCGAGGCTTTGTGTTCGAATGAGACCCGCGTCTACTCGTTGGCGGACGAGTCTGGCGCTCCGAGCTTGCGGAGGAGGTCCTCAAGCTGGGAGAGACGGCGCCGGACGGCGTCGCAGTCGTCGATGGCGTGGCGGACGGAGGTCGTCAACTCGTTGAGCGTGGATGCTTCCAGCGTAGAGGAAGACGCACTCTCGGGCGACGCAGTGATGACGTGGCCGTCGGCGAGCTGGAGGATGCGCTCATACAGCGCCCTCGTCTCCCCGGCGGGCGCGACGCCGAGTTCCTTGTCCAACAGGTCGCAGCACTTCTCGAAGTGGCGGATGGCTCGCGTTCGCTGGCCGCTCTGGGCGAACAGGCGCATGACGTCGCGGTGTACGTCTTCGCGCAGCGGATCGTGATAGAGGATCTGTTGGCCGAAGGTGACGGCCTCTTCGTAAGATTTTCGCAGGTCGTGGTACTCCATCAGGCGCTCCAGGCCCTGGAGGTACTTGTTGCGCAGGCGATCGCGCTCGCCCACCGCCCAGTCGTCGTAGCAGCCTTCCATCAGCTCCGCCACGTAGAGCTTCAGACCTTTCTCGAGCGATTTGGCCTGGCTGGGTTTCAGGTCGGCGACGCGCGGGACCATGCAACGGCCCACCGTCGTGTCGAACTCCTCGACGTCGAGCCAGTATTTGCTGTCGCGGTTGAAGGCGACGTCGCCATCGGCGGCGGAAACGAGGTAGGTTCCCTTATTGATCCTGCCAGGTTCGAGAATGCCGCGCAGGCGCCACAGGGTGGTGTTGAGGCAGCTTCGGGCGCTCTGCTCCGTGTACTCTCCCCAGAACAGGTTGGACAGCACTTCGCGCGAGTGACTGCGCTCGCGATAGAGGACGAGGTAGGCCAGCAGTCCCTTGACCACCCTCGTGAGTCTTTTCTGGGGCGTGTCGCCGAAGCCGACACGCACGTTACCAAAGAGGGATATCCGTAGATCCCGCATGGCTCCCCGTCTCGGCCCCTCAGAGTTCTACTTCGTCGCGCCCCCCGCCGGCAACGACGCCGGCGACTTCATTTGGGCGGTGCATGATATCTCCCCGTTGCAGGTTCTTGCACCAAGAGATCGCGCGAGCCAGGACGGCTTTGCGTCTTTGCTTGTTGGAGTATGTCGGTCCCAGCCCAATCGGTGAGAGTCGGTTAGGGTACGTCGGAGATGCGGGAGTTGTCAAGGCGACGGCTACAAACGCTTGACGTGCTTGCTGGATTCGGTCGATGAGAATGGGACGAAGGCTGGGTCAGAGCTGTTCGCGCGCGGCAATCTTGAGCTTTCTCATCTTGGTGATGAGCGTGGTGCGGGGAACCCCGATCTCTTCGGAGGTGCGCACGCGATTCCAGTCGTTGCGGTGGAGGGCGTCGAGGATGAGACGACGCTCGTACTGCTGGACGCTTCGTTCCAGCAGCTTGCCGCCGCTCTTTCTCGACTTGCGTTTGCTCTTGACGGGCTCTGACAGCATCCCGAAACGGATCACGTCGGATGGTCCGATCAGTGAGACGATGCGCATGAACTCGTTGTGAAGCTCGCGAACCTTGCCCGGCCAATCGTAGAGCTCGAGTGCTTCGACGGCCTTGACGTCGATTTCGAAGTGCCGGTCGTGGAGGCCGTTTCGCGCCGCGCACTCCCTGAGGAAGTGACGGATCAAGAGCTGGATGTCGCCCTGACGGAAACGAAGGGCGGGGATGTGCAGCTTTACGGTGCCGAGTCTATAGTAGAGATCCTGGCGGAAGTTGCCGCGCTCTACCTGGGTGGAGAGTTCGCGGTTCGTCGCCGAAATGACGCGCACGCCGGCGATCTTGACGTTGTTCTCACCGAGGCGGCGGTATTCGCCATTCTCCAGCAACCGAAGAAGCTGACCTGTAGCTCTTCGCCCATCTCCCCAACTTCATCGAAAAACACCGTGCCGCCTTCCGCCTCTTCGATGAGCCTGTCCTTCCCGAAAACTCCGTGTCAATTGCAGGTGTTGAGGTTACGGGTGCGGGGCAGAATCGGGGTGTGTGGGCGCCGAGTCGGCTTCACTACCGCGCAGCGCTAGACAGTCTGTCTCTTGTCTGTGGACGTTCCGCTTTTCGTTCTCTTCGGGGACCCGGACGTGGCGGTGCGGAAGGCGGCGGGGAGGTAGTGGACAACCGACCTCCAGGCCGCCGCCCCGGCCTTCCGCCGCCGTAACGCCCTGGAGGGGAATATCTTCCCGACCAGCGCCCGGCACGGCATACCCGAGAGACCCCACCGGTTGTCCACCACTTCTCCCCGAGAGAGCCGCGGCGGGGGCGGATCTATCTGGCTCTCGGGTTTCTCCGGCGAAACGGTGGACAGAGGCGTACTGCTCGGGATCCCGGAGGGGGCGGAGGGCGGAAAACGGGGGAGCGGCGGTGAACACAAAGAGAGACGGGGCAACTCCGAAGAACCGCCCCGCCATATCACGGTCGCGCGTGAGCGCCACTACTTCCCGCCGAGAAACACCACCTTCCTCGTCTGGGTCACGTCGCCCGTCGTGAGCTTCGCGAAATACGTGCCGCCGCCGACCCGCAGCCGGAGTCGTCTCGGCCATCCCACACGGAGGAATGACGCCCAACACTGACGCTGGAATTCTCTAGCTCGCGAATTAGACGTCCTGTCACATCGAAGATCCGCAGGCTCACCGGAAACGGCCTGACCAAATAGAAGAGGATAGTCGTCGTCCCATCGAAGGGATTGGGCCGAGTCGGGTAGAGATCCGAGACCGAAGGAAAGTCCGGCACTGCCCCGCCCTGACCGCCTAGCGGTACAACGCCTTGATCGAGCCCCAGCTGGTCGACTCAATGGAAACAGGCGGCTCGACGTCGATTACCCAAATGTTAGAGGAGCCGCCGCGATTCGACCCGAACGCGATTTGGCTACCGTCGGGGGACCATGTGGGGAAATGGTCGACAGCCGGGTCGAAGGTGATCTGCGTTTCCGTGCCGCCGACAGCGGGGACTATCCAGATCTCCTCATTCCCGGATCGATTCGAGCTGAAGGCGATGTAGTCACCGTTGGGAGACCAGCATGGCTGAACGTCCCAGCCCGGCCCGGTCGTGACTTGAACGGGCACCCCACCCTCCGCCGGAAACCTGTAGATCTTCCCCAGAGTGCAAGCGATCTGGCTCCCGTCGGGCGAGTATGCCGGATCAAAAGCGCCTCCATTCAGCAGATACTCGGGGTCGTCTCCTGGCGGCAACCCCGTCGAGGGGATCCTGACGATGTCACAGTAACCCTGCTCATATCTCACAAAGGCGATATAGGCTCCAAAGGGTCGCGACCACGACGGATTGAGGGCCGCCTCGCCATCTCCCATACCTGTCTCGAGCCCTACTACTGGTCCGCCAGCGGCGGGCACTAGATTGAGCCAATGCCAGTTCGAGAAAACGATCTGGCTTCCGTCAGGCGACCAGTCGAGCGAACCAGAACCAAGAGACCCAGACGCAGGCACAACGTCACTGGGATGGGTGAGCGGTGTGACTGATCCTCCCGTGGCAGGGATTGACCTGATACGATAACCGCGTGGAATCAAGCCTCCTGACCGAGGTGCTACCGTCGAGGCACATTGGCCGCTGGCGGTTGTCCTCTCACGACAGGAGGTATCAAGTGCACTACGCAGGCATTGATCTCCACAAGCGGTTTCTGGTCGTCAGTATCGAAGATGATGAAGGTCCCGTTGATCGTCCCGTTCGGATGGGCTGCCACGAGACGGATCGTATCGTAGGGTTCTTCAAGGCCCTTCGGCCGTTCCGCTGCGTGATCGAGGCTTCATCGAGCTATCGCTGGCTCTACGAACTCCTGTCACCGTGGGGCGAGGTCACGCTTGCGCATCCCTATCGACTCCGCGCCATTGTGGCTGGTCGTGCAAAGACTGACAAGCTCGATGCAGCACTACTCGCCCGGCTTCTCCGAGCGAACCTGATACCCTCGGCCCACATCCCAGCCAGACCGTACTCTGATCTTCGGGATCTCACTCGAGCTCGGGCGCGTCTGGTTCGTCTGATGGTGAGGGCAAAGAATGAGCTGCACGCCGTCCTCGCCCGCTCAAACATTCAGGTCCCGTACGTGAACATATTCTGCAAGAGCGGACGGCGATGGATCGCCGGAGTTGACCTTGGCTGGTCCGGTAACGTGTCCCGTGACGAGCTGCTGGACCGGCTTGATCACTTTGAGAGCGCCGTTGGGCGGTATGACCAGCGACTGGCGGAGCTCGAGGACTCGTTTCCGCAGGTCGAAGCACTCACAGACATCCACGGGATTGGACTGTACTCAGCATTGTTGATCGTCGGTGAGGTCGCCGAACCTGGCCGTTTTCGGAACGGGCGCCAGGTCGGGGCATACGCTGGTCTCACTGCGAGAGTCAGCCAGTCGGGGAACAGTTGCCACTATGGCCACATCACTCGACAAGGGTCCGGATGGCTGCGGTGGATTCTCGTCCAGGTCGCGATCCAAGCGGTGCGCCGGGACGCTAACCTCGATCCGTCAGAAAATCTCGGCGAAAAGCGCTGGCGCTCGCACGATAGCATGCCATCCGCGGCCGTGCTCGCCCTCGCCAATACTCACTTATCGTGGGATAAGCTCCGCTTGGCTCGGGCTGCGCGCGACCCCGGCTGGCGCGCTCTCGTGCGTTTTCCCTCGAGATTTTCTGACGGATCGAGGCTAAGTTACGCCGCTTCTACGAGCGAATCCGGAAGCGTTCGAGTGCAAAGATCGCCCGAGTCGCTGTGGCTCGGAAACTGGCGACGATCTGCTGGCTAAGACTGGCGCGGTACGAACGATGCTCTGCCGCTGTCTGAGCGGAAAGGAATGAAGCAGCGCGTGCTGGTGTCGGTGAGCGGCCCGGACTTGGGGGCTGGTGCGTGCAAACACCATGTTTGCACGGCGCCGTTGACCTGATTGGGCGCTACGCACCATAGCGAAGCGTATCATGTACGATCCGGCGCTCGCCGGATCGGTACGGATGGGTGCCTGCAAGGCACGCGCAGTGGTCAGGGGTGAAAACGGAGCGCTTGACGAACGCGGTTCGACGATCCCGGAATCGTAAACGAGTGCGTCATTCGCGACAACTTGGACTACGATGTTGCCGTCGCGACTCCCATACTCCAGTATCTCGAAATCGATGTTCGCAACTGCACATGGGGCGAGGTCACGACCCAAGAGATGATCGCAGAAGGGACCTTCTCTGACATTGAATCGATATTTGACTTCTGGGATGACAGCGACAGATCTCTCGTGAACTACGAAGGGTTTACTGTCCCCGTCTCCATCACGAGTTCGTATTCGAGTTGGGGGAGGATCAAGGCACAGTACCGATAGCGTCTCGCTGCCAGGGCCACCCGAGGAGTATGTGGCGACACCGAAAGGTGTACAGAAGGGAGCGTCTGGCCCTTGACTTCAGGGGGCCTCAGAGGTGTTAGACTTCTCTTGTGAGGGTGGCCGCGCCAATCGAGAAGATCGCCTCTGCTTTCTCGCGAACACTTCCTTCAGAAAGTATTCAGTGAAGACGAACACGACCAGAAACAACGAGAGTCTTGTTACAAATGAGACATCCCAGAGAAACACGTCGCGCAGCACCACCTGGAAGACAAACGCCATGCCGACGCTAAGAACCTTTCTAATGAGGTCCAAACCCAGCTCGAGTTTCTTATATAGAATGAACGGATACGCAAACCAAAAAAATAGGTTAACCAGTATGACGACCGGCATGACGCTTGTCAGTGTTGGAAGTATCGACCGATATTTGTCTGCATTCAGTAGTTGGAAATGAGACGTTATCATTCGACCCAGCTTCGCGCTTCGTTCGGTGACGCCATTCTGGCATGATACAGCCCTACCGGGATTCGTTCGGTAATGGAGAACGAGATTTCCTGTTTCATCACGCCGTTCTATTAGCTGCAAATTCAGATTGTCACTTGTGAGCTGAGAGAGGATATCTGAGATCCTCACCTCTGAGTAGCTCTCGTAGACGTTACGACATGTCTCCCATATGAGAAAAGAAAATGGAACGTATGCGTAAATGATAATGAACACTACGACCAGGTAGTTAAGGGTCTTCTTGGCGCTGTGATAGGCAACTGCTTTTACGAATGCCTTGGATTTCCTCTTGTCGAATTTCAAACCTTTCATCCAAATCACGTTTGAGCCGATGGTGTGCAAGACCACGAGCGCTGCGAGAATCCGTAGAAGTGCATCAAGACTAAGGTGGAAAGACTGGTGTGCGTACAAGGCAACCAGCATCGGCACAAGCAGAGCGAATGACAAATGAAATCGTAGCGACCGCCTTACCTTTTGGTCTAATGTTCTATGAACTGCACTGGTAAGAACACTCGCGATCCCGAGCTTATTGCTGAGTGTGGCGTACACTGAGCCAGAGAGATCCAAATACATCGCAGACACAGCTATGAAGAGGAGGGCTGCAAGTAGCAGGGCAAGAGCGATCAGCGTCTGCGCTACGAGTGTCCCTGCCACCAATTTGAACCAAGAATAGACGAACGTTTCTGCAACCGCTGATTGGTAATGTGATGCTATGGTCTCGACGAGGTCCTCGCTATCACGAAAGAACAACGTGTATTTGACGAAAGTGCCCAGTACTTCACATACGTAGAAAACACCCACTGCCATAAAGGCAATTCTAATGTATTTCTGTCTAGGTGCTTGCATATGTCCGTTTCGCAGTTGGCCCTGACGCCAAGAGTCTAACTACACCTATGCCGAACTGCACAGACGCGCATGTCGGTCACCGCCCGCAGTATAGTTCTAAGCATCAGGAAGTGATACCCTCTCTAAACGTCCAAACTGCAAGGAATTGTGGCGAGTGCGTGTCGTCAGAGTTGGGATTGTGCAGACCCGCAGGATGACAGGACCTGGCCGCGCGGAGGGCCCGGCAATGGTCAATGACTTACTCACACCCCCAGTTCGGGTGTGCTAGCACCAACCCGGATAGACGACGCGTCCCCTTGAGGACGCCACGTCCGCCGCGCGAGCATCGGCCATGGAGTCGGCTCCTTCCCCCGTTCAGCCGACTCCTATTGACCGTGGTTCGGCGTGCAGACCACCTTCCAGCGTGTCCACCATGTGCAGAAAACCAGGGTCAGTTCATGTCGACTGGTGTCGACGGATGTGCAGTGGGGGAGGGCAGTCAAACAGCGGGAATTCAATCCCTTGCGGCGGTAAGTCGTGCACCATCACCTGGTTATGAAGACCGCCCATTTCGGCTTCGAATCCCGTTGCCCGCTCCATCCATCCTCGTCCGCCCGTTTCGGTATCGGAACGCCTCCCGGCCATTCCAGCGCCAAAACAGAGGGGCGCCGATCCCCCGATCGACGCCCCATGAACACCGAGGTCTAGGCACAGACAGAACGGTGTTCAGCCGACACTAGCGGTACAGGCTCTTGATACCTCCCCAGCTCTCGCTGTCGACCGAGATCACCTTCTTCAGCGTAACCGCAGCCAGCCACTCGACGTAGCACTGTCCGTCGAACAGCGGGGTGCCCGGGTTCTCGGTGTAGATCGGCTTGCCGTCGACGTCCTTCTGGGCGATGCCCCAGAGGTAGGACTTCGTGGTGCGATCCGTCGGGAAGCAGACGCCGCAGGCGAACGGGCCGTCCGAGTACACGTTGACCGGAGTCCCGTAGCCGAAGTCGTCCTGGAGGCAGTACGAAACGGCGAAGCTATCTTTCCACTCCCCAATGAGGACGCCCCAGGCGATGTACTCCCAGCCCGCGCCGGCCGGGAGGAACGGGATCTGCGCCTTCGCCGGCCAGACCAGGCCCTCGAGGTGCGGCTTCTCGCCCTTCACGTTGTTGACCACTGCCCAACCGGTGAACCCGTATCCGGGAGGCGCTCCCGTCGGGAAGTACTGGTAGCTTCCCGTGAGCACGCCGGCGCCGTGGTTGAACACGGTGCCAAACATCTCACTGTCGGCGAACCCCGACCAGACCCAGACCCAGCCCAAGCAGATGTTGTAGTAGCTGATGGAGATCGTTTCCTCGGATGTCACCCAGTCGTCGGGAGCATCGCCCGTGAACCGGGCCTGCGTCTTCTCGAGGGCATAACTCGAGGTCGCGAACGCGAAGATCGCCCCCAATACGAACGCAGAAACGAAGAACTTGCGCATGCGTCAAGACCTCCTCTCTCTTTCCATGTGTTGATCCAAGTCGCCACCCCTGTGTTGTTTCGCCGGCCGTTCCTTACCGGGGTGGCAATCGCCGATCGACCGGCGGAGACCCGCTCGCGGAAGTCCCCTCGGCGAGCGGGCAGGAGGAGGGCCCAGCGTGAGCCGACTCCCCCTTTCGCGCGAATCATAACAATTCCGAGCGGGCAAATGAAATGGACTAATCCTCTTCTGTGAGGACAAATTGCCAACGGGATCGGAATCGAGCTGGCCGGGCTCGGGAGAGAGGAATTCCTGACTCGGGTGAAGGGAAGAGCCTCCTGATTGCAGTTAAGTTCTGAATGCTCTACAAATGCATTTCTATGTCACCTGTGTCAATAGATAACATCTCTCCGCGGTTCTCCCATTATCGGGTTGGTCTGCACATCGAGACGTTTACATTCAAGTCGTGGAAGTCCCGGGTGCAGTTGGAGTTACTATGGATACCGTACGCGCTACTCTCCCAGGGACCGGACCCGCCACCGCCGGACGAGGGGACTCCTCTTCGGAATGCCGGGATGACGACAGTCAGCTAAAGGGATGACTTTGATCAGGCCGAGTGAGGTGAACCCCGTCGGGATCTTCGGAGGTGGGCGATCCTGGCCGCCGAAAGGGGCGGGGCGGTCGCACGGGTGTCCATGCGGCCGGTTTCTTCCGCCCGACCCCGGCCCGGCCGCCGGGGATTCCGCGGCTCTGAACCGGCAGGGAGATCGGACCTCGAGCGTCACTCGGGGCGGGTACGGGGCCGTCCCCGTCCGGGGTTCCCTGTCCCTCCCGAGACGGTCGAACTCGGCCGCATCGACGAGCCCCGCCGATTCTCTCGGTGGGGGAAGAGAGGGAATCGGTGTCGGGGCGACTCGTCGTCGACGCGTTCGATCGAGGATAGCACGCGGGCGCGGGGGGCAGCCCTCCCGGGAGGGACGCGAAGCCCCGCCATCCGCCCCGCCCCAGATCGTCCCGAATCCGTTAGACTCCTCGCCCGAAGGAGATCCGGATGCGTTTCGCCGACGGACTGCCGACCGTCGCGATCGTCGGGCGACCGAACGTCGGCAAGTCCACCCTCTTCAATCGAATTCTCCGGCGCCGACTCGCGGTCGTCCACGACGAGGCGGGAATCACCCGTGACCGGAACTACGCGCTCGCCGAGTGGAACGGGCGTCGCTTCTGGCTGGTCGACACCGGGGGGGTCATCCTTTGGGACGGCCGAGGGCTCGAGCCCGCGATCCAGCAACAGGTGGAGTCCGCGATCGAGGAGGCGGACCTCATCGTGCTGCTCCTCGACGGGAACGTCGGACTCGCTCCCGAGGACGAGGAGGTGACGCGCACGCTGCTCCGGAAGGACAAGCCCGCTCTGGTCGTCGCGAACAAGGCGGACGATCCGGCCCGGGAGGCCGCGGCGGCGGCGATCGTGGCGGGTGGCCTCGGACCCGCGCTGCCGGTGGCCGCCCTGTCGGGTCGGGGCATCGGAGATCTTCTCGACCGGGTCGTCGAGGGCCTGCCGCCGGGGCGGGAGCGCTCGGAGACCCCTCCCGAGAATGCCGTCGGAGTGGCGATCGTCGGAAGGCCGAACGTCGGCAAGTCCTCCCTCGTGAACGCGATCCTGGGCGAGAAGAAGATGATCGTCAGCGAGGTCGCGGGGACCACGCGGGACTCGGTCGACACCCCCGTGGAGATCGAGGGGGAGTGCTACCTGCTCATCGACACCGCCGGTCTGAGGCGGCGGTCCCGGGTGCGGGAGGGGGTCGAGTACTGGTCCGTGCTGCGGGCGATTCGGGCCCTCGAGCGGTGCGACGTGGCCGTGGTCGTCCTCGATGCGACCGCGACGCTGTCCGAGCAGGACGTGAAGATCGCCGCCGAGGCGACGGATCGCTACAAGGGGGTCGTTCTCGTCGCCAACAAGTGGGACGCCGTCGAAAAGGACCACGACACGGCCCTCGAGTTCGAGGACCGGCTGAAGTGGCACTTCAAGTTCCTCTCGGATTCGCCCCTGATCTACGCCTCGGCATTGACCGGCCGGCGCGTCGGACGCATTCTTCCCGCGGCGGGGAGCCTGGCCCGGATGCGCCGCCGCCGCATCGCCACGGCACGAGTGAACGAAGTGCTGCGTCGCATCGTCGAGCGCCATCCCCCCCCGTCCAATCGAAGCTCGCGCGCGACGAGGATCCTCTACGGAACCCAGGTCTCGGTGCGACCCCCGACCTTCGCCGTGTTCACGAACCGGCCCGAGAATCTGGAAGGACACTACACGCGGTTCCTCCGTAATCGCCTCAAGGAGGAGTTCCGCTTCGAGGGAGTCCCGGTGAAGGTGGTCATCCGGAAGCGGGAAGGGAAGGACGCGGGATGACGATTGCTCTGGGCGTGCTCGTCGCCTATCTGGTCGGGGGCATCCCGTTCGCGCTCCTCGCGGGACGGCTCCGAGGAGTGGACGTGCGCCGGCACGGGAGCGGCAACATCGGCGGGTCGAATGCGATCCGGGTCCTCGGTCCCGCGCTGGGCGTGCCGGTCCTCCTTCTCGACATCGTCAAGGGTCTCGTCGCGGTCACCGCGATTCCGGCGCTTCTGGGCCTGGGAGACCCCCGGATTCGCCTCCTTTTCGGAGTGGCCGCGATCGCGGGGCACGTCTGGCCCGTCTATCTCCGCTTTCGGGGAGGGAAGGGGGTCGCGACCGCGGCCGGGGCGTTCCTCGGCCTCGCCCCGATCGGCACCGCCATCGCCTTGGGGGTGTTCGCCGTCGTTCTCGCCGTCGGGAGGTTCGTTTCCCTGGCCTCGATGGCGGGCGCGGTGGCCCTCGCCGTCGCCCTGCGACTTCTCGACGCCCCGCCGTCCTTGCAGTGGGC
The DNA here is from genome assembly GCA_025774805.1 of bacterium. Lineage (GTDB taxonomy): Bacteria > ARS69 > ARS69 > ARS69 > ARS69 > JALGZR01. The sequence goes on along the minus strand of JALGZR010000055.1, from coordinate 10,859 downwards.
GGGAATCGCGATCGCGCTGCTCGTCGTGCTCCGCCACCGCTCCAACATCCGTCGAATCCTGGCCGGCGAGGAGAGTCGAATCACGCGGAATCATCCGAGGAAGGGAGCGTTGTGAGCGTTCAGGTTTTCGGCGCGGGAAGCTGGGGAACCGCGCTCGCGGTTCTCCTGGCCGCGACGGGGAAGACCGTCCGCCTGTGGGGCCGGAATCCGGAGGTCACCGCGGAGATGGCCCGATCGCGGGAGAATCGCCGCTACCTTCCCGGGGTCCGTCTGCCCGACTCGCTCACGGTCGCTTCGGGAGCGCCCGAAGCGCCGGGGGACGACGTGATTCTCGCCGTCCCCACCCGGGCGCAACGCGAGGTCGCGCGTGCCCTGGCTTCCCGGGGAGCCCCCCTCCGGGTGCTCTGTGCCGCGAAGGGGTACGAGCCGGGCTCGCGGCTGCGCATGTCGACCGTCCTTCGTGAAGAGCTCGCCGTCGGTCCCGGAATTGCGGTCTTGGCCGGACCGAGCCACGCGGAGGAGGTCGCGCGTTCGATCCCGACCACGGTGGTCGTGTCCTCGGAGGACCAGAGCGTGGCCATCACGTTTCAACGGATCCTCTTCAGTCCGACCTTTCGCGTGTACACGAATCTCGATCTTCTGGGAGTGGAGACGGCGGCCGCCCTCAAGAACGTCATCGCGATCGCGGCCGGCATCTGCGACGGCCTCGGCTTCGGCGACAACACGAAAGGCGCTCTGCTCACCCGCGGATTGGCCGAGATCACCCGGCTGGGGGAGGCCCTCGGCGCCCGGGCGGACACGTTCTACGGGCTCGCGGGCATCGGCGACCTGATCACCACGTGCATGAGCCGGCACAGCCGCAACCGCAACGTCGGAGAGCTGTTGGGGCGCGGCCGCACCCTCGAGCAGGCGACACGCGAGACCGGAATGGTGGCGGAGGGAGTGAACACGACCCGATCGGCGATCGAGATCGCCCGGGAGCGCGGGGTCGAGCTCCCGATCACCGAAAAGGTGGCCGAGATCCTCTTCGAGAAGAAGGACCCGAGGGTCGCTCTGAGCGAGCTGATGGGGCGAGACGCGAAGGCCGAAGTTCGCTAGAATGGGGGCCGGAGGGCCGGAGTGAGCGGAACCCGAAAGATCTACTACTCGATTACCGAGGTCGCGGAGATGGCCGGTGTGAAGCCCCACGTGCTCCGCTACTGGGAGACCGAGTTCGCGGCGCTTCGGCCGCGCAAGAACCGCGCTGGCAATCGGACCTACCGGGAGAAGGACGTCCGGCTCGTGCTCCTCATTCGCCAGCTCCTCTACGAGGAGGGGTTCACCATAAAGGGGGCCCGACGAAAGCTGCAGGACCGCCGGGGTGTGGATATGGAGCAGATCGAGATCCCCTTCACCCGGGCGGAGCGGCACCACCAGATCGTCTCCCTGCGGGAGGAGCTGGAGAGCATCCTGGCGGAGCTTTCTCCGTAGACCGGTCCCGTTTCCCCTTGATCAGGAATGGGGCCCTCCTTAGATTGCTGGGCGTCCAAACGAGAAAAAGGTCGGGGCGTGGCGCAGTCCGGTTAGCGTGCTTGCTTGGGGTGCAAGAGGTCGCCGGTTCAAATCCGGTCGCCCCGACCAACCCTTTCCCTCCGGTCCCGAGGACCGGTCCCTTCGCGGCGAGCCGGCCGCCCCCTTCGGTTCGGAACCCCCGGTGAAGATCCTTCTGACCAACGACGACGGCATCCTGGCCCCAGGCTTGCGGATCCTCGGCGAGGTCCTCCGGGGGGCGGGGCACCGCGTGACCACGGTGGCACCCGACCGGGAGCAGAGCGCGTCGAGTCACTCGATCACGTTGGATCGACCGCTCCGAATCCGTCAGCTCGACGAGTTCCGCTTCACGGTAGACGGCACCCCGACCGACTGCGTACTCGTGGGATGTCACGGAGTCCTGAGGGAGGACCCCGACCTCGTCGTGTCCGGCCTGAACCACGGGTCGAACATGGGAGAGGACGTGACCTACTCCGGGACGGTGGCCGCCGCCTTCGAGGCCCACATCCTGGGCATCCCCTCGCTCGCCGTCTCGGTGAGGGACCGGGAGAAGGGCGACTACGAGGGAGCGGCCCGGGTGGTGAACCGTCTCATCGACCGGCTGGGCGAGTGGGCCCGGGGCCGGAGAGCTCTGCTCAACGTGAACTTCCCGGTCGGTCCCGCCTCCGAGTGGGGCGAGCCGCGCGTCACCCGACTGGGGAGTCGGGCCTACTCCGACGAGATCATCGAGAAGGAGGATCCGCGCGGGAAGAAGTACTACTGGATCGGCGGCGCCGAGCCGACGTGGGTGGGCCCCGAGGACACCGACTGCGCCGTGATCCATGCCGGGGGAATCTCGGTCACTCCGCTCCACCTGGCCCTCACCGACGAGGGCGCGCTCGCGGAGCTCGAGGCCCTCGACCTGACGGGGGTCGCCACGTGACCTTGCGCCCCGAGGGGAACGGAAACGACGAGCTGACGCGCGCCCGGGACGAGATGGTCCGCTACCAGCTCGCGGAGCGGAACATCCGCGATCGGCGGGTGCTGGAGGCCATGGCGCGCGTTCCGCGCCACCGATTCGTGGATGTCGCCCTCCGCTCGCGGGCCTACGACGACCACGCGCTTCCCATCGGCTCCGGGCAGACGATCTCCCAGCCGTACATGGTCGCACTGATGACCGAAGCGCTCGGCCTTTCGGGCGGCGAGAAGGTCCTGGAGATCGGGACCGGATCCGGTTACCAGACCGCGATCCTGGCCGAGTTCACTCCCCGGGTCTTTTCGATCGAACGAAGCCCCCAGCTCTCGCGGAGCGCGGCGGCGACGCTGAAGGAACTGGGATACAACAACGTCATACTGAAGACGGGGGACGGCACCCTCGGATGGCCGGAACATGCCCCCTACGATCGGATCGTCGTGACCGCCGGCGCCCCGGATCTGCCCGCCCCCCTTTTCGAGCAGCTGGCCGAGAAGGGAATCCTCGTGATTCCGGTCGGCGACCGGGACTTCCAATCCCTGGAGGTGGTCGTGAAGCGGGGGGGGAAGGCCCGGACGAGCCGCCTCATCGACTGCGCGTTCGTGCCGCTCGTCGGGCGGGAGGGGTGGGATCGCTGACGGAGCGAGGGCCGCGCCCGCCGGGTCGCCGGGGGCGGGCGTCCTGCGGTCGGCCCCGGGGGGCCGCAGAACGAGGGAGCGTCGCGGGGTTCCCGGTGGGAGCGGGAGCGAGTATACTTCGCGCGCCGAGGTACACGGTGAGACCGGGGTGTAGCGCAGTCCGGTTAGCGCGCCTGCTTCGGGAGCAGGAGGTCGGAGGTTCAAATCCTCTCACCCCGACCAGTTATGGTGCGATACCTCGAGTGCCGCTTGAAGTAGCGCCCGCCGCCGACGGCGGGCGCTACGCCGTAGGAGGGACCTGATGAGCGCGACGGACCGGATCCGGGGGGCGATCCGTGACGTGCCCGACTTTCCCAAGCCGGGCATCGTCTTCAAGGACATCACGACGATCCTGAATCGGCCCGACCTCTTCCGCGAGACGATGGACCTCCTGGAGGCGCGGTGGAAGGGATCGGGGATCGACGTCGTGGCGGCCATCGAATCGCGCGGGTTCCTCTTCGGAGCGGCGCTCGCGGATCGCCTGGGCCTGGCCCTCGTCCCCGTCCGCAAGTCCGGCAAGCTCCCCGCCGACACCCACCGGGTGGAATACGAGCTCGAGTACGGGACGGACTCCCTGGAGATTCACCGGGACGCGTTTCCCTCGGGCGCGCGCGTGCTCGTCGTGGATGATCTGCTGGCCACGGGGGGGACGGCGGAGGCGACCGCACGCCTCGTCGAGCTTGCCGGAGGTCGGGTCGCCGGATTCGCGTTCGTCGTCCACCTCGCCTTCCTCGGCGGCGCGAAGAGAATCGGAGGTTACGACCTGCACTTCCTCGTCGAATACTGACTCGTCGACTCATCGAATACTGATCCGTCGAGCCCCGAGCGAGCGGTCCCGGGCCCGGATCAGCGTTCGGATCAGGCCTCGAGGTGGAGCACCGGCAGCTCGAGCGGCCGTTGGGTGAGGAACTCGCAGCCGGTGTCGGTGACGAGGACGACCTCCTCCAGCGAGACCAACCCGTGGTCGGGGAGCAGGATGGAGGGCTCGATCGTGAAGACGTTGCCCTTCTCGACCTTGCGGTACGGCGTCTCGTTGTAGCGCTCCCAGCGGGGCGCGAGGGTCGCGCCTCCCCCGTCGTGCGGGGAACGGCCGAGCTGGTGACCGAGAGCGTGCTGGTACTCCTCGTGGCCGTTCGCCGTCAGGTGATCCCGGGCGATCTGGTCGATCTCCCACCCCGCCACTCCCGGGCCGAGCTCCTCGGACGCCTTCGTGATCGCCTCGTTGATCGTCATGAACGCGTGCAGCACGGGCTCGGGCGCTCCCTCACCGTCCGCCGCCACGTACCACATCCGCTGAATGTCCGAGCAGTAGCGCTCGATCCGGATGCCGAAATCGACGTGGACGAGACTCCCCGGCCCGATGACCTCGGCGGAGGGGGTGACGTGGCCGATGCGGGAGCCGGGCCCGGTCGTGATCAGGGGGCACATCTTGGGGGTCCAGGCACACTGCCACCCGAGCTGGCACGCCCCGTTCCGGATCAGGGCGGCGAGCTCCAGCGCAGTCATCCCGATCCGGATCGAATCGGCGGCCTCCCGGAGAAGCCGTTCGGTCTCGCCGATCACCCGCCGAAGCGCCTCGACCTCGACCGGGAGCTTGCGGCCCCGCAGCGACCAGATGACGTCCTCGGCCGGGACGAGACGGTCGCCGAAGATCGTCCCCTCGAAGCGGCGCTGCAGCAGCTTGTAGAGACCGGCCCCGAGACCATCGGCCAGCGGATCGTTCTCCGAGATGTTGACCGCGATGGCCCGCGGATTGAGGCGGTTGATCGTGTTGATGAGCGGCTCGGAGATCCCCTCCCGGTATCCGATCACCCGGTTGTAGATTCCCACCTCTTCGAGTTCGGGGGCGTCATGCACTCCCACGATGGCGATCTTCTCGCCGTCGGCGGTCAGGATGAGCGCGGACTCCCAGGTCAGATCCCCCTCGAAGATGAGCTCGAGGGTGGGATCCACGTTGGCCATCGACTCCCGCACGTAGGTGATCCAGACGTCGATGCCCTTCTCCTTGAGGATCTCGATGGCCTGATCGGTCTTGGCGACGAGAAACGCGTGGGCGTCCAGCCCGGCGCCCGCCTCGGTGGATGTCGTCATGGGGTGTCTACCTCCCGAATACGAGCCGCCCGGAGACACGGCGGAGCGAGACCTTCGCGGCATCCGGATCTCGGGGTGAGACTCGCAGCGTCCCGTTGAGAAATGTATCGGTATCCCGGTACCTTGGCGAGAGCCAATGAGGCGGCCGTCCGGGACGGAGCGGAGAGGGCGCGGAGCGGGTCGCCGACGGCCCCGGGAATCCCGTTGCCGCCCGGCGGGGACAGACGATAGACTCGGAACTTCGCTCGATCTGCCCCGAAAAAGCCGCGATCGAGGGCTCGCCCCTCTCGGAGGAAGAGATGGACCGAAGGACGGCCACCCGTCTCAGCAAGTTCCTTTCGCTGGTCCTCCGCCACCGTCCGGACGAGTACGGTCTGCGAATGGACGAGCTCGGATTCGTCGACTTCGAAAGTCTGATCGATGTCATCGTGGCCGAGGACATTCTGGGCAAGAATGCCGAGGAAGAGGTCCAGAAGCTCGTCGAGGGCTCCGATCGACGCCGCTTCGAGATCTCGGAGGGGCGAATTCGGGCGCTGTACGGGCACTCCGCCCGGGTGAACCTGGCACTCCTCGAGGACGATCCTCCCCCGACACTCTTCCACGGAACCTCGGGGGATCGGGCGCGGGTCGTGTCCCGGGAAGGGCTGTTGCCCTCGGGACGCGCCTATGTCCATCTGTCCGCGACCGAGGAGGAGGCGCTCGCCGTGGGAGGACGCCACGCCGAGAACCCCGTGCTCCTCGAGATCGATACGGCCGCAGCGCGGGAACGTGGAATCACGTTCCATCGGGCGACGGATCTGATCTGGCTCTGTCCCGCGCTTCCGGTCGAAGTCCTCCGGGTCCCCGAGTTTCCCCCCACGTCGCAACCCCGGCGGGAGGCCCCTCCGCCGGAAACGCCGCGCCCGAGCGCTCCCTCTCGGTCGGCCGGCCAATCCTCGGGCATCCGCCGTCTCGAGCCCGACCCCGAGGGCGGTTTCAAGAGGAGAACTCGCAAACGGCAACCGCGGCGCTGATTGACGTCGGAGCCGCTTTCTCTCCCCGGGGAGGAATCCATGAAGAAGACCCTCGGGATCGTCGCTGTCATTCTCGTGCTCGCCGTCATCATCTACCTCAACCTGCGGCGGGCCCGCGGGGACGCGACAGAGGTCGACCTCGTCGAGGTCGGTCGCAAGGATCTCGCGGCGGAGGTCTCCGGATCCGGTCGCATCGAGGCGCGCAACTCCGTGAGCATCACATCGAACGTGGTCGGAAAGGTCCTCGAGGTGGCCGTCGAGGAGGGGGATTTCGTCGAGACGGGAGACCTCATTCTCCGGATCGATCCGGGGGAACGGAAGGCTCTGCTGGAGCAGGCGGAGGCCTCCCGGGCACGGGCGGCCGCCGAGGTGGAGTTGGCCGCCGCGGAGCTCCGGCAGGCCGAGGTGGAGTTGACCCGGGTGCGGGGTCTGGTGGAGGGCGGACTCGCCTCGGAGCAGAATCTGGAGGGGGCCCTGACGTCCCGCGACGTGAGATCGGCACGCCTGGCGGCCGCGAAGGAGGACGTGCGCAACGCCCGGGCGCGCGTGGAGCACGCCGAGCGCGAGCTCGAAAAGACGGTGGTGCGCGCCGAGATTCCGGGAGTGATCGTTCGCCTCTCGGTGGAGGAGGGGGAGAACGTGCTCGCGGGCGACCTCTACAACTCAGGCTCGGCCATCGTCGTGATCGCCGACCTCTCCGAGATGGAGGCCCAAGTCCTGGTCGACGAAACCGAAGTGGTCTCCGTGGAGAAAGGCCAGCGGGCCGAGGTCACGGTCGACGCGTTTCCCGACACGACGCTCGTCGGTCGCGTCATCGAGGTGGGCAACAGCGCCTACAACGCGGGTCCCCTCGGTTCCCAGGAGGCCAAGGATTTCCGCGTTCGCATTCTCCTCGACGAGGCCCCGCCCCGCTTTCGACCGGGTCTTTCCGCCCGGGGCGAGATCGTCACCGATGTCCGAGACTCCGCTCTCGCCATTCCGATCGAGGCTCTCACGTTGCGCGATCCGGAGCGGGAGGAGAGGCTGGCTGCGGAAGGGAAGAAGGGTGGCCGGCGGAGACGAGTCCTGGAGCGGGAGTCGAGCGAGGATTCCGAGGAGGTCGAGGGGGTCTTCGTGGTCGACGACGACGTCGCGCGGTTTCGGCCGGTGAAGACGGGCATCGCGGGGGAGAAGGACTTCGAGGTCGTCGAGGGGCTCGCCGAGGGAGAGAAGGTGGTTCGAGGGCCGTTCGACGCCATTCGGGACCTCGCGTCCGGAGACAAGGTCAAGTCCCGCAAGAAGAAGACCCCCTCCGATCGGGATCGGGATCGGGACCGGGATCGGGAGGGGGAAGAGGACGCGGACGGCGGGGAGTCGCCCGGCGAGGACTCCTGACGTGCGGCTCGGCGAGGGGATTCGCGTCGCCTTGGTCTCCCTGTATACGTACAAGCTCCGCACCTTTCTCACCGTTCTCGGCAACATCGTGGCCGTCACGTCGGTGATCGCCGTGGTATCGCTCATCGACGGCATGGACGGGTACGTGCGCACGGAGATCGCCCAGGAGGGCTCGAACGTCCTCACGTTGCGAAGGGTCGACGAGCTCCAGGTACTGACCGACTTCGACGCCTTCCTCGAATCGCTCCACAACCCCGACGTGACGATCGACGACTATCGCTCCCTGCGAAACGCCGACCTGCCGTCGGTGGACGAGATCGCGGCCTTCGACCGAAGCGTCGGTCGGGTTTCGTCGCGGGGCCGGGCGGTCCGCGACGCAACGGTCGAGGGCTGGACTGCGGACTACCCCGCCTTCCACGACTTCCGTCTCGCGGAGGGACGCCACTTCAACGCGTTCGAAGAACGCAGCAGCCGGCCGGTGGCGGTCATCGGCTCGGAGATCGCGGAGCGGGTGCTCCGCTCCCGTTCTCCCGTGGGCGAGACCATCCGCGTGAACGGCCGCCACCTCGAGGTGATCGGGGTCCTCGAGGAGCGCTCGGGCGTCCTCGGAGGCAATCCGAACGTCATCGTCTACCTGCCGCTGGGACGATTCCTCAAGATGTTCGGAGGAAGGCGCTCCCTCTCGATCCGTCTCCAGGCGGACGAGATCGCCACCCTCGACTCCGTCCGAGACGAGATCCGAGGGCACATGCGGATTCGGCACCGGCTGCGCCCTGGCGACAAGGACGACTTCGCGGTGACATCCGCGGACCGGATCGTGGACCTGTGGAAAGCGATCTCCAAAGCGATCTTCTCCGCCCTCATCATGCTCGTCTCCATCTCGCTCGTGGTGGGGGGGGTCGTCATCATGAACATCATGCTCGTGTCGGTCACCGAGCGAACTCGCGAGGTCGGAACGCGCAAGGCGATCGGGGCGCGTCGGGGAGACATTCTGTGGCAGTTCCTCGTCGAGTCGGTCGTCCTCTCTCTGGTCGGAGGGGTGCTCGGAATCCTGATCGGTTTCCTCATCGCCATCGGGGTGGCCGAGTTCACGCCACTGCCGTACGCGATCCGTCCGGAGGCCGTTCTCGCCGGGCTGATCGTCACGTTCGCGGTCGGGATCTTCTTCGGGCTCTACCCCGCGAACCGGGCGGCCCGTCTCGATCCGGTGGAGGCCCTGCGCCATGAGTGAGGAGGTGCGTTCGAGGGGCGCGACCCTCCAGGAGGCCGCCCGATTGGCATTCGGGGTGGTCGTGGCCCACAAGCTCCGGTCGGGACTTCTCGTTCTCGGAGTGACGATCGGGGTAGCGGTGCTGATGGGCATGGTCTCGGTCCTCGCCGGACTCGGCCGCAAGATCGAGGAGGACGTGACCGCGTCCGACCGTACGGTCATCACGCTATCGAAGTACGACTTCCTCACCGAGGGGAATCCCGAGGACGAGAAGATCCTCGCCCGCCCCGACATCGTCCCCGAGGACGCCACCGCACTCGAGGAGCTCTGCCCATCGGTGGGCATTGCCGAGTTCTACATCGACGCGAATCGCATGACCACCCTTCGCTACGGGGATCAGCGGACCCCTCCGGTGGCGATCGCGGGAGGCGGACCCCGTATGCCCTACGTCTACAACTTCACGATTCCGGGCGGACGTGATGGTTCTCGGGCACGGTCCGGCGAAGGACCTGTTCCCCGACGTGGATCCGATCGGGAAGCGGATCCGACTCGGAGACGAGCACTATCGGATCATCGGGGTCTTCGACGAGCGCAAATCGATTTTCGGGGGGCTCAGCGAGAACTTCGCGGTCATCCCGTGGACCACGTTCAAGAAGAGCTGGGGACGAAGGAACGACCCCTACTTCATCTACATGACCGTCGCGGAGGGCCACGTCCCGGACGATGTCGAGCAGGAGGCGCGGGCCGTGATGCGTCGGAGGCACGGATTGAGGCCGGGAGAGAAGGACGATTTCGTATTGATCTCCAACGACCGGATCAACGAGTTCGTGAAGCGGATCACCGGGCCGATCGGTCTGGTCCTCCTCGTACTCTCCTCGATCGGGTTGACCGTCGGGGGCATCGGAGTGATGAACATCATGCTCGTCTCCGTTACGGAGCGGACCCGCGAGATCGGGATCCGGATGGCCTTGGGGGCCCGGCGGCGGACCATTCTCGCTCAGTTCCTCGTCGAGGCGGGAATGTTGACCGGGATCGGGGGGGTCCTGGGAGTCGCCTTGGGAAGTGGCCTGGCCCACGCGCTGGGAAAGGTCGCGAACTTTCCCGCCATCGTTCACCCGCTGGCCGCGGCCATCGGCGTTCTCTTCTCGGCCGGGATCGGCGTCTTTTTCGGACTCTACCCGGCGTCCCGGGCGGCCAAGCTCGATCCGATCGAGGCCCTGCGCTACGAGTGATTCCCACTGCCAACGGAGAGTCCGGGAGCCGTACGGCCCCCGGACTCGGAAGGGCAGTGATCCGCGTTTCGGTCCTATCGCAGATGCACGACCTTTTGCGTGGCGTTGAAGGTCCCGGAGTCCAGACGGACGAAGTACACGCCCGCCGCGACGCGTAGACCGAGGGTATCTCGGCCGTCCCAAACCGACACGTGCCGGCCCGGAACCACGGCGTCACGCAGGAGCGTCTTCACCAGCCGTCCGGCGACGTCGTAGACGGCCAGTCGGGCCGTTCCCGCCACCGGGATGTCGTACCGGATCGTCGTCGTATGTCGAAACGGGTTCGGCGACCCCGTCTCGAGAGAGTAGACCGTGGGAGCGATTCGCGAATCCTCGGCCGGGGTCGGTTCGAGAACGTCGATCTTCTTGTCGTCCCAGGCCGTGACGACGTCGTCGGCATACACCTCGAGCTCCAGGCTGTCGGCGGCGGATGTCGCCGTGAAGTTCATGAAGCTCAATCCGGACACAGTGATCCGATCATTCGCGGCGAAGTCGGTCGTCACATCGATGAGAAGCGTCTTCCCGCCATCCTCGTAAGTGACGGCAGCCGACACCTTGCCCGCGGCCGGACCGGTGACCGTCGCGGTCACGTCGGCCGTATCCCAATCCATGTTGAATCCCGTGGGGATGCGGACCCTCAGATCGTTCGCGGCCGTGATCGTCGGCGTGACGGCGTCGTCCGTGATCGTGATGGGGCTTATCGCGACCGGTGGGTCGCCGACCCGGAACGACTGGTCCTCC
>JALGZR010000054.1 GCA_025774805.1 bacterium | reverse complement strand
CACTCCGCTTCCCGACGGAACGTTTCACCTGAGGAAGCTCGAGGGCACGGAATACGTCTCCCGGCCCTCGGAGTTCCGCGTCGAGCTCCTCTCCGACGATCTGGAGATCGACTTCCTCCAGCTGGTGGGGCAGCCCATCTCCATCGAGATCGCCCCCGGAGGCGAGACGCTTCGGCGGTTCAACGGCGTCATCGCCCACTTCAAGCAGCTCCCGACCGAGGAACGCTACGGGGTCTACGAGATCCGGATGGTCCCCTGGATCTGGCTGTTGAGCCGGCATATGGGCTGCCAGATCCACAACGAGAGGTCCACCGTCGACATCTTCCAGGAGCTCTTCCAAAAGCTCTCGCAGGCCGACTGGGATCACACGGCCGGACCCAGCTCCGACCCCCGTCTCTACTGCGTCCAGTACCGGGAGACCGACTTCAACTTCGTTTCCCGTCTCCTCGAGGAGGAGGGGTTCTACTACTACTTCGAGCCGGACGGCGAAGGTCACAAGATGGTCGTCGGCGACGGGACCGCCTCGTGCGGCACTCTCGTCGAGGTCGAGTTCGGCCTGGACGAGGGGGAGCACGTCGACGAGACGACGCGCATCACGGAGTTCGTGAAGACCCAGGAGCTGACGCCCGGCTCCTTCGAGATGATCGACTTCGAGTACTCCGACCCCAAGCTCGGCGACCCCCACGAGTCGGTGAACTCCGACGTCGGGCTGGACACATCATCCGAGTACAACTACTACGACTTTCCCGCCGAGTTCGGGAAGCGCACGCGCGGCAGCACCGACGAGCTCCGAAGCCTGGTCCGGCTGAGAATGTCCGAGGAGGACACCAAGGCAATCCTCTTCCAGGGCAAGAGCAAGGTGTGGGCGCTCATGGCCGGTCACGGCATCACGCTCACCAACCACTTCCGGGAAGACTTCGACGGCGACTATCTCCTCACCGAGGTCCGGCACGAGCTCACCTTCTCCGGGGACTTCGAGGCCGGAACGTTCGAGGAGTTCAGCTACGAGAACTCCTTCGTCTGCGTTCCCGACTCCGTCAACTTCACACCCCTGCGTCGGACCCCCAAGCCCCGCATCCACGGCGTTCACACCGCGATCGTGAGGGAGGCGATCGACGATCAGGCACGGGTCCGGGTCGAGTTCCCCTGGTCGCGCGGCGCGTCGTCCTGCTGGCTGCGCGTCTCGCAGGGTCTCGCGGGCGGGGGATGGGGAGCCCAGTATCACCCTCGGGTCGGTCACGAGGTCATCGTCACGTTTTTCGAGGGGGATCCCGATCTCCCTCTCGTCGTGGGGCGCGTCTACAACGGTGAGAACGAGGGGCCGTACAGCGACACGCACTCCCGTGGCGGGATCAAGACCCGCAGCATGGAGGGCAACCCCGACAACTTCAACGAGATCCGCTTCGAGGACAAGAAGGACAACGAAGAGCTCTACATCCACGCCGAGCGCGACAAGAAGATCGTGGTCGAGAACGACGAGACCAAGGAGATCGGCGCGAACCGGTCCGAGAGCGTCGAGAAGAACGTCACGATCACGATCGGCGGCAATCGGAACGAGAGCGTCGGCGGAAGCCGGGATCTGACGGTCGAGAAGAACAAGTCCGAGACGGTCAACGCCGACAAGAGCATCACGGTCCAGAAGAACCACAACGAGTCCGTCGCCGGCTCCATGGGCGTCAGCGTCTCCAAGAACCGGACGGTGACCGTGGAGCAGGATCTCACGGAGTCCGTTTCCGGGAACGTCACCGTGTCCGCAGGAAAGGCGGTGAAGCTCACCGTCGGCAGCGGCTACACGGTGGAGGTCGGCGCGGGGGGAACGCTGACGGTCAAGGACAGCTACGGAGTGTCGGCCAAGAAGATCCAGCTCGAGGCGAAGGATGAGATCCTGCTCAAGGCCGGCAGCGCTTCCATCCAGTTGAGGAAGAGCGGCGACATCACGATCAAGGGCAAGAAGATCAACGTCAAGGGCTCGGGAGACGTGATCATCAAGGGCTCGAAGGTCGCCGGGAACTAGCCCGGGCTAGCGGGCGTCATGGGACATCCTTCCATCGACAATCGAACGCCCTTCGCGTTCGAGCCGCTCCTCCTCGCCGACGAGGACGGTCGGCCGATCGTCGCGCCGCTCGTCAAGGCGACGTTCGATCTCGATTCGAACGGAGGAGTTACGCTCGCCGAAGACCAGCTCCCCGTCAACTTCGCGGGGGAGTACCACGGCGCGCCCGGCGAGAGCAGCCTCCGGTACGAGCCGGAGACCGCGTTTATCAAGCCGAAGACGGACGTCGTTCTCGTCGGCCACGCCTACGCCCCCCGTCCGGGGACCGCGAAGATCGGGGTACAGTTCGGGGTCTCGAACCTCAGGAAGACGATTCACGTCGTCGGGGACCGTCATTGGGAGAAGACGCTATTGAAGCCGAAGGTCACTCCGCCCGCGCCGTTCGAGAAGATTCCGCTCGTCTACGAGCGGGCGTTCGGGGGGTGGGACCGGAGCCATCCGGACCCGAAGAAGCACGATTGCGAGCCCCGGAATCCGGTCGGAGTCGGGTTCCACGCCAAGGGCTCGAAGTTCGAGGAGGGCGCGCCCCTACCCAATCTCGAGGATCCGGAGAAGCCGGTGGCGAAGTACGGGGGGAAGAGCCGTCCCGCCGGATTCGGATTCGTTTCTCCCGACTGGAGGCCCCGCAGCGAGCTCGCCGGCACGTACGGCGAGAAGTGGGAGAAGACGCGATCGCCTCTTCTCCCGGAGGACTTCCGGCGCGATTTCTTCAATGCGGCCTCTCCCGGCCTCGTCATGCCCCGCTATCTGCGGGGAAACGAATCCATCCTGGTGCGGAACGCGGTTCCGGCGGGGAGGCTGGAGTTCCGCCTCCCGGGGACCAAGCCCCCCGAGTGCCTCGTCGCGCGCAGATCGGGCGACGAAGTGCTCCTCGAGACGAACCTCGACACGGTGATCGTCGACACCGACGAGATGAAGCTGATCCTGCTCTGGAGGAGCTTCTGCCCGATTCCGGACGGCCCCCACGACGTGACGGACTACCGGATCACGTGTGAGAACGCTCCTTCGTCTTGATGCCGTGGAAGTACACGCCGTTGTGGATCGAGCAGCGCTGAAGACCGAAGAACCTCGGGGGAACTTCCCGGAAGCCCTGCGTCCAGCCTGCAATCGATAGCCTGCGCCCGAACGACCTCGTCAATCAGGCGGTCATGTTGAAGAAGAGCTGCTTGGTCTTGTGACGGCCGTCGATCTTCGCCTCGCCCAGCGCGACGAGGACGTAGAGTATGTTCAGCGCTTCCAGGGCCGATCCGATGTACCTGGGCGTTCGCGACCGCTTGAAGACGGACTGAGCGGTCACGCCCTGCTGCCCCTTCGTGAGCCGACGAGCGTACTTCAGGGCCTCGGCGGAGACCATGTTGAAGTAACCCGCCTTCGGCTTGGCACGAGAGAACGAGAAGACGAAGTAGGCGTTCCGCCCCTCGAACACGTAGTAGGTCTGCTTCCGTCCGGACACCTTTCCCTGAAAGGACATCCCGGCGCTCAGAGTCCGGATGTTCATCCCCCACCCCCATTCGACGTTGCTGGTTCCGGAAAGCAGTCGGTCGGACGGACCCGCGCTCGATCCATGAGCCCGGCCGTGCGTCTCCGGTGACCGAAGGCCCTCCGGCCGTCCGTCCGAGAGACTACCGGAGGCCCGTACATTCGTCACCCCTCCAGTCCGACTCGGGGAAGACGTAGAAGGCCCCTCCCTCGCTCGCACAAGCGGGGCCAAATCAACCGCTTCGACTTCCCGCCGCTCACCGGCCGAACTGCGTGCCGGCGCCCGTCGGACGGCTCCGGGATCGAGATCGACCGTGGCTTCCGCCCCTGGCCCGGACCATTCATGAAGATCGTCGCGAGATTGCGGAGACGCCCACCGGACGGGCACCCGCAGGGGTTTGGACCCGAGGCGTATCTCGACGATACGTCGCAGGGTACGGACCCCGAGGACGCCCGTCCGGTGGCGTGGTTCCGCGATCGCAGCAGATCCTTCATGAATGGTCCGGGCCAAATCCGATACAATGGACCGAACTGTCCAGAAGAGAGCGATCCGTGAACGTCCAGCATCTGCTGCTGATTTCCCCCCGTTTCCGAAGAGCCCGGCGCGAGCTATCCCGGCTGGCCGATCGCGAGCGGTGGTCGCGTCCGGAGATCGAGACCTTCCAGTGCCGCCGGCTCAACGCTCTCTGGTCTCACGCGGTGCGGTTCGTACCCCATTACCGTCGTCTGTCACGATCGTTGGATCTGCCCGACCGATTCGAGTCTCTGGATGAGTTTCGGAACCGGGTGCCGATCCTCCGGCGCGCGTCCATCGGATCCGATACCCGGGCCCTTCTGTCGGAACGGGCGGGGCCGGGGTTCTGGCACCGCACGTCGGGCTCCACCGGCGCGCCGCTGAACGTCTTTTGGAGCCGGAGTGCCCACCGGGAGATGTTGCGGAGCAAGTACCGCTTCGAGGCCGCGTGGGGCCTGGACATGCTGGATCGCAAGGTGTTCGTATGGGGATACGACACGCGCCGGGTTCGACGACTTCAGCTCGCGATCCTCGATCGGCTACGCGGTCGGCGCCGATACACGGTTCAGAAGCTGGCGCCCGAGGATCTCCGGCGGTATCTGGCCGAGATCGAGAAGTTCCGACCGGCATCGATCTACGGGTACACCAACGCGATTCACCTGCTGGCGCAGGAAGCGTTGGCGGCGGGGTTCCACTGCAGCTCGCTTCGTTGCATCATCGTCACCTCCGAACGGGTCACGTTCCGAGTGCGGCAAGCCATTCATGACGCGTTTCAGGTCCCGGTGGTCGGTGAGTACGGATCGGTGGAGTGCGGGTTTCTGGCCGGGGAGTTTCCCGACGGCACGATGAGGGTTCGCGAGGACGTGGTCTTGATGGAGGCGATTGCCGGCGGGCACGGCCACCTCGACATCGTGGTGACGAGACTGAACAATCCGTCGTTTCCTCTGATCCGATACGCGATCGGAGACCTGACCGACGAACCGCTAACATTCCCCGAACGAGGCTTCGCGATCTTGGGGGACATCTCCGGGCGAGAGAACGATCTGATCTTCACTCGACTCGGGATCCCCGTGCATCCTGCCCGCATCGAGACTCTGTTCGAGGATCCGGGGTGCGTGGGCATCGCTCACTACCGCGTGCATCAGGAGACCGACGGCGCGGTGACGGTTCGAGTGGAGCCGGACGGCTCATCCTCTCCACCCGATCTGGCGGTGATCCGGCAGAAGCTGGAAGAGCTGATCGAGGGCTATCCGGTGACCCTGGACGTCGTGGACTCTCTCGCCGGTTCGGGAGACAAGCTTCGGTTCGTCACGTCCGATCTCGGACATCAGCGAATTCACGATTTGGAGACGGGGTCGCTCACGGCCTCACCCGATCACACCGGTCATCGACGCTGACCGTGAGACGGATCGGGACCGGACTCTCGAGACAGAGGGCGGTACACGGTTGTCCATGATGGACCGGGGAACGAGGCGGTTGCGCGATCTGGTCAGGGGGCAGAGCGCGCGCGCGAGCTACTGGGCGCAGATCGATCAGGGGATCGTCAGCGGCATCAGCTTTCTCACGACCATCCTGATAGGTCGTGTCGCCTCGGAGAGCGAGCTCGGCCTCTACTCCCTCGCCTTCACGGTGATGCTGTTCGTGGCCAACTCCCATGACTCCCTGGTCACGACGCCCTACACCATCTTCGGGAACCGGATGGACCCGTCCGAGCGACGGACGTTCGCCGGGAGCGCGCTGGCCCACGCCGGTTCGCTGGCTCTGATCGCCTCCCTCGCCACCCTGACACTGGCCGGGTTGCTGGCCGCCGCGGGCGGCCCCCCGGGCAGTCCGTCGCTGATGCTGGTCTTGGCCCTGGTCGCTCCGATGCTGCTCGCTCGGGAGTTCGCGCGCCGCTTCTCCTTCGCGCACCTCCGGATGCGAACGGCGCTGGCCGTCGACGCCGTCGTCTCCGGACTGTTCGTCCTGGGGATGGGAGGGCTGGTTGCAACCGGCCGTCTGTCGGCGCGTGCGGCCTACGTCGCTCTCGGTATCGCCTGTCTGCTGACCGCCGGGATCTGGTTCGGCCACGTTCGCCGGGAAATCGAGGTGCGAAGGGAGCGGCTGGTCCGCGACTGGCGCAAGAATTGGATCTTCAGTCGATGGATCTTCGCCGGCCAGATGGTGTCGGTGATGCGGGGCTACTCGATCCACTGGTTTCTGGCTCTCACCCTGGGCACCGCCGCGACCGGCATCTACTCGGCCTGCTTGACCGTTGTCGCGATTTCCAATCCGTTCATCCTCGGAATACTCAACATCCTCACCCCCCGGATGGCCCGGGCGGTCGCGGACGGCGGCCGGGACGAGTTGTGGCGAGTCAGCCGAAAGATCGCGCTCCTGGTCGCGCTCGCGATGTCGGTGTTCTGCCTGGTCCTGGTAATCTGGGGCGGGCGGTTGGTGGGGGGCATCTACGGGGAAGCCTTCGCGGGGAACGGCGACGTCGTGGCCGTGATCGCGCTCGCGACGTGGGTGGCCTCGCTCGATCTCGCGCCCATCGTCGGGCTGCGGGTTCTGGAGCGACCGGACCTGTCGTTCGGGATCTCGCTGGTCGGCGTCGTCGTGATGCTGGGAGTGGCGACCGCCGTGGTTTACCAGGGCGGACTGCTCGGCGTGTCGTTCGGGCTTCTGGCCGGCAATCTGGTGGTCACCGTGATCGCCTGGACGGCCTTCTGTCGGGTCCTGAGCCGCTACTCCGGATCCGAGCTCAGCGAATCGTGACAAGAGTCCGGAAGCGGAAGGGCGAATCGGGCAGGACGTTCTTCTCGGTCAGAGCGCCCTCCTGATCTCGATGTCCCGAGCGTTGCAAAGCGCAATTCCGAGCCTAGCCTGTATTTTTCACCAGGCTCGTCGCGAGGCTGCGGATAGCCGTGGCTGGCGAGGAGATGGGGGGCTTTTCGCCCGAGGCGGGGCCGTAGCCCCGTCGCAGGGCGGAAGCGCCCCAACGACGAAGCCAGGCGCGGCTTTGCCGCGGCCGCAGCAGAGGCTGGTGAGATATGCAGGCTAGAGTCGGCTTTTCGGGGCCCGTTCTCTCAGTCCTTCACCGGGAGAACGTGGACCGCCTTGATGACGAGCTGCACCGTGTCTCCCTCTCGAAGCCCGAGATCCTCGACGGACTCCGTAGTGATCACGGAGGCCATCCTCGAGGGGCTCGGAACATCGAACTTCACGAGCGCCATGACATCGCCCTTTTGGATGGACGTCACGGTCGCCTGAACCCTGTTTCTCGCGCCGTACTTCACGTCGACCTCCCGTTCCGTCGGCTCGCTATCCCCAGAAGATGCCCGTGGGATCCCGATCGACTTCTTCCAGCAGGGGGCTGATCTCCTTGGCCGGCGGCGCTCCGTCGTGGCGATGCCACTTGCCGTTCCGGTCCGTCCAGTAGAGACCCCAGGAGCGGAGCTTCGGATCGAACCGGAACTGAGCGATCTTCGACTCGACCCACTCCTCGGGCGCATCGAATCGGGGCCGGCACTCGAAGAGGGTCACCATGTTTCCGCGGATTCCGAAGTCCAGGCGAATCTGATCCCGAACCTCGGCCGGTACCCGCTCCCGGCAGAAGCGGCCAAGCTTCGCCTGCACGTGTTGTCGAACGAGCTCCGGAAGAGGCATGTTCTACCCTCGGGATCGGGGACCGCATCGATGCCGTTCGATGCGGGCTAGGGATTCGACCCGGATTCCCTCACGAACTTCTCGAGCGCGACGCGGGGGCAGATGTGCCCCCGGATGTAATCGACCAGGGTGCGTGCCACCCCCCGGATCCGCTCCTCGACCGCTTCGTCCGTACATCTTCCCTCGTCGTCGAAGATCCTCTGAACGCCGGCGACCGAGACCGGCCCGGGAAGCACGAGCGCGCCGACGTGGGAGCAAACCCCTCGAAGCTGCTCCAAGGACTTGACCGCCCCGATCGTGCCCGCCGCGACTCCGAGAAGACCGACCGGCTTTCCCGCGAGCACCGACGGAAACCCCAAGTTCTCGATGGCTACTTTGATCACGCTGCTGAAGCTCCCATGATACTCCGGTGTCGCGAGGATCACTCCGGTGGCCCGATCCACCGTCTCGCGGAACCGAGCCACCTCCGGGGTCTCTCCTCCCTGACCCGGGTGGGGCAGCTGGAGCTCGGCCAGATCGAGGACATCGCAGGCGACGTCCTCGTACGTCGAGAGCTCGTCGAGGACCAGACCCACGGCCTTCCCCGTGTAGTTTCCCGGCCGCACGCTTCCGGGAACGACCGCGATGCGGATGCTCTTCTCCCGTTCTCCGGTCATGAAGTGTCTTCTGGCCTCCCGTTCAAGGTGCTGCCGGCCGTGGCCGGCTCGGGTCTGTCCGCGGCAACGACACCGTCCGGCGCCGCGTGCCGCTGCCGCGGCAGGGTCAGGTGAGAAATACGGGCGCGGTTCTACGAACCTCCCTCATACTTGAACGAGACCTTCACCTTGGCCCGGTAGGTTCGCACTTTCCCCTCTTCCAGCAGCATGTCGAGCTCGGAGACCTCCGCCACGCGAAGATCCCGGAGGCTCTTCGACGCCAGCTCCACCGCGCTCCTCGCGGCCGTCTCCCAAGATTCCGTGCTCGTGCCGACCAGTTCCACGACCTTGTACACGCTCTCCGCCATCTCATTCTCCTCTCGGTTCGCCCGATCCCGTGATCGACCGGGAGCTCATGATCCGTCGAACGGCCGCACGCGCGGCCGCAATGGCCTCATCTTGCCCCAGGTGCTTCCCGGACCGTGTCCGGACCCGAGCGTGGCCGCTCCGGCAAGCGTTCCGGACCGTCGGATCGTCTTCCCGGAGCTGGAAGGACTGGCCTGCATATCTCACCAGGCTCTGCTGCGGCAGCGGCGAAGCCGCGCGACGAGCCTGGTGAGAAATGCACGCTAGAGGGTAGTGGAAATGCCTTCTCTCGGGAACCCCCGGCGGCGGCGCGCCGGGAGGAGCTAGTCGTCGGGTGCCCCTCGGGTCAGAGGGCGGACCCACCGAGCGCGATCGAGAGCCACGAAGCCCTCCCGACGGTAGAGGTTCTCCGCGCGGGAATGGGCACGGTCGACCTCCAGATCCACCGCGGCGCATCCCGCTTCCCGGAGACGTTCCACGACCCCGCGAAGCAATGCGCGACCGACGCCGCGACACCGGTGGGCCGGCCGTACGTAGAGCTCTTCCAGCCAGCCCGACCTCCCGCCGTGCTCGAGCGACCAGGTGAACGAGACGTACGCGAAGCCGACGAGCTCGGTCACGTCGCGCGCGACGAGAAGTATGCCGTGTTGCCCGTGGTCCAGAACGGCGAGGACCGCGCCCCGGAGCCCCGGCTCGGGGACCTCGATTCGGTGCTCGAGGAACTGCTCGTGAATGAGCGGGAGGAGATCCTCGACGTCCGCGGGGCGTGCACGCTCGATCCTCACGGACGGCTGTCGTCGCGGGGGCCGCGTTCGGGTGAGGAGGCCACCTCGAGTGGAGGCTTCGTCGCGCGCGTGGCGAGGAATGTGGGAGCGAAGCGGGCGAGAGGGCTCTCGGGGTCCCGGTCCTCGAAGAGGCCGGTGAGAACGAAGCCGGCGTCGATCTGTCCTCCGATCTGGTCCTCCAGGGAATGGCCGAATTCCAGCGCCTCCCCCGATTCGATCTGATCGCGAAGCCGCTCCGGGGATCGGCACTCCAGGTCCGAGTAGGGAATCGGGTACCTCACGACCGGATCGGAGCGCTCGATCTCCTCGTCGTCAAATAGATATACCAGCGGGTTCACGATGCCGGCCAGCATCCGACCGCCGGGGCGAAGCACACGAAAGGCTTCCCGCCAGACGGGGCGCACGTCCGGCACGAACACGTTCGACACCGGATGAAACACCAGATCGAAGCTCTTGTCGTCGAACCGGGACAGATCGGTCATCGTTCCCAGCTCGAGGCGTAGATCGAGTGAGTCCCGTGCCGCCACGTTTCGGTCCTGATCCAGTTGACGGGGCGAGTTGTCGAGCAACGTCACCCGGCCGCCCGCGGCCGCGAGGACGGAGGCCTGCTGGCCTCCGCCGGACGCGAGACAGAGAATGCGGGCCCCGTCGACCGGCCCGAACCACTCCCGAGGTACGGGCTTCGTGGGCGTCAGGATGACGCTCCAATCGCCGCGCCGCGCGGCGGCGATCCGCTCCGGCGAGACGGGAACGGTCCAGGGGTTTCCCGTCTTCACGTACCGATCCCACGCGTTCCGGTTGTGCTTCACCACATCCACGTCTCGCCTCCCCGGAAGGAACGGCCGGCGCCCTTGGGCCGTATCACGGGCTGCGCCGCGCGCTGCGCCGCGGGTCGCGTCAGGGATCGCGCGTCATGGGCCGCGCCGTCCGCCGCTCCTACGCCGAGTCGAACTCCGGTTGATAGCGCGCCGTTCCGCCCTTTCCCCAATTCGTATCCGGCTGAAGCCCCAGCACCATGAACGCCTCGTCCGGTGCATCGTACGGGCATCCGATCTGACGGGTGCGGGCGGTCACGAACCCGAACCGCGGGTAGTACTCCGGATGTCCGAGGACGATCACGATGTCGTGTCCTTCGGCCCGCAAGGATTCCAGCCCGACCTCGACGAGCCGGGTGCCGATTCCCGTTCTCTGCAGATCCGGCACGACCGCCATCGGACCGAGGGCCACGGCCGGAAGTCGGAAGTCCTCGAAGACGATCTCCGCGGGAGTGAAGAGGATGTGTCCCACGACGCTCGTGCCTCGAACCGCGACCAGGGACGAGGTCACCGCCCCTCGGAGCCGGAGCGCATCGATCAGATCCGCCTCGACCCGATCCTCGAAGGCCCGTTCGTTCACGTCCCGAATCGCCGGGATATCGTCCATCGTCTCCGGTCGTACGGTGATCATGTCGCGCCTCCTCCGGAGCACGGATCGCGAGAGTATGCGGGGGAAGGGATCTCGGGGCAAGGCGGCGAGACCGCACGACCGCGGGGGCGGCGACGGCAAGGGGGTGTCTTCCGCCGGGCGCCCACAACCCCCTACCGGGATCCCCGTTCCGGTCTTACACTCTTCTGAGACCCACCCTGCTTCGACCGGACGGTGCGAGCGGGCCGACCGTTTTCTTCCCCGCTCGGCGTCGGTGACGTCTCCCCGGTCCCGGCTGGGTCCGAATCCGTCGGCACCACCTCACCGCCTCCCGGGAACCGCCATGATCCCGCTCGATCACCTTCTCGTCCGCCGCCGTCAATTCCTCGATCGCATTCCCGCTCCCGTTCTCCTCTTTGCCGGCGGCGCGCGTCCGCGGAACTACCCCGACAACCCGTATCCCGATCGCGCGGACAGCCATTTCCTCTTCTTCTTCGGCGCGGCCGAAAGGGACGCGGCGGGTCTTTTCGACCCGGCAGACGGAACCGTCACGCTCTTCCTGTCCGAGCGCACGGTGGAGAACGCCCTCTGGATGGGACCCGTGCCGGGATTCGGGGAGATGCGGGACCGAACCGGAGTGGATCGAGTGGAGGCGGTCGAGCGGCTGGAAGAGCGCGTGGAAGAGATCGCCGGGGGCCGACCGATCCACTCCGTGGCCGTCGCCGACCCCCAGGTCACGGATCGGGCGCGGCGGATCACCGGGATACCGCTCGAGTTTCGCGATCCCGATCGGATCGCGCCGATCGAATTGCAGGACATTCTCGCCGACCTCCGTCTCCACAAGCTCGAGCCCGAGGTCGAGGAGATCCGTCGCGCCGTCGCGGTGACACATGACGCGGTGGCCGCGGTCATGGCCGGCAGCCGTCCCGGCGTCCGGGAGCACCACCTCGTGGCCACGCTCGAAGAGGGCTTCGCTCGGCACGGGGGCTGCCCTGCGTTCGAGACGATCCTCTCGGTGCGCGGGGAGATCCTCCACAACCACCACCACGAGGGGACGCTCGCCGAGGGGGACCTTCTCCTTCTCGATACGGGGGCGGAGATCGAGTCGGGCTATGCGTGTGACGTGACCCGCACGTGGCCGGCGACGGGGCGATTCGGTCCGGAGCAGCGCGCCGTCTACGAGATCGTCCTCCGCGCGAACGAGACCGGCGTCGCGGGAGCGACTGTCGGCACCCGCTTCCGATACCTCCATCTGGCCGCGGCGCGGGTGATCGCGGAGGGGCTGGTCGACCTCGGCATCCTGCGCGGATCGCCGGAGGATCTCGTCGAGCGCGGAGCCCACGCGCTCTTCTTCCCGCACGGACTCGGGCATTTCCTCGGCCTCGATGCCCACGATCTCGAGTCGTTCGGCGATCGTGTTCTCTACGGTGAAGGTCGCGCCCGCAGCGAGCAGTTCGGCACCGCCTTCCTGCGCATCGATCGCGATCTCGAGCCGGGCATGGTGGTGACGATCGAGCCCGGGATCTACTTCGTGCCCGCGATTCTCCGCCATCCCGAGCTGTCCGCGCGGTTCGCCGACTGCGTCGACTTCGATCGGGCGGAGGAGCTCCTGTCCCGAAACGAGGGGCGCGGCTTCGGGGGCATCCGGATCGAGGACGACGTGCGGATCACTTCCGACGGCCCCGAGGTGCTCACCGCGGCGATCCCGAAGGGCGTGGAGAACGTGGAGGCGTTGGTGGGCGGCGGACCCGCCGGCTCCGCCGCCCCCGAGCGGTCATGAGAATCCGCCTCGCCGACATCCGTTCCGGGGAGAGACGCAACGCTCTCGGAGCGTTCCTGACCCTCTTCGGGATCATGGTGGGGCACTCCATTCTGGAGACCGCGCGCGACTCCCTCTTTCTCGCGAAGCTCGAGGCGGCACGGCTCCCCTTCGTCTATCTCGGAATCGCCGTGCTGGCGCTCGTGATCTTCGAGGGAAGGCAGCGCCGCCGGGGATCTCCCGTCCGACCTTCACGAGCCCAGCTCGCGTCTCTGCTGATGGGCGCCGGTGTGGTCACGTTCTCCCTCTGGATCCTGATCGGGCGTACGGGGGAGTGGATCCTGTACGTTCTCTATATCTGGTCGGGACTGCTCGCCACCCTCCTGGTCGTGCGCTTCTGGGTCCTCCTCGGGGAGATCTTCACCGTCACCCAGGCACGGCGTCTCTTCGCGACGATCGGCGCGGGCAGCATTCTCGGCGCGATCACCGGGTCGTTTCTCGCGCAGCGGATCGTCACGTCCGCCGAGGCGACCGAGCTCGTTCTCGCCGCGACGATCTCGTTCCTTCTCGCCGGCATCCCCCCATTCCTTCTGCGTCCGGCCTCCCAGGAGAGAGGCCGGGAGGAGCGCGCTTTCCCGGCACCGGCCCCTTCGCCCGACGCCGCTCCGCCTCCGGTCGACGGCGAGTCCCCTCCGGTCGAGATCCCGCGAGTCGCGGCTCGGGCCGCCGCCCCGACGATCTCGACCCTGCGTGCGATCGCCCGCCACCCCTATGTCCGCCGGGTCGCCGCGCTTGTCGTCGTTTCGACGATCACGCTCACGGTCGCGGATCTCGTGTTCAAGACCGCCGTCGCCCGGGAGGTGAGGCCGGAGAACCTGGGTTACGTCTTCGCCACGACCTACCTCCTTCTCAACATCGCCGCTCTCCTCGTGCAGATCTCCCTCGTCGGATGGATGACGCGCAACCTCGCCATCGATCGCGTGCTGGCCTTCATGCCCCTCTTGCTCCTCGTGGTGTCGGGTGGTTTCGTCTGGGCCGCGTTCGGAATCGGCATGACCGCCGCGGCCTCCGGCGCCGGCACTTTCTGGGCCGCGTTCGCCATCAAGGGCTCCGACGGCATCTTCCGCCACTCGCTCCACCGGACCTCGACGGAGGTGCTCTACGTGCCGCTCGCCGGCGAGTGGCGGGCCCGCGCGCGGGGTCTCGTCGACGTGCTCGGCCAGCGCGGGGGCCAGGCGATCGCGTCTCTCGCCTTTCTCGCGGCGATCGGGCTCGGAGCCGGGGATGCCACAATCGGCGTTGCGCTGTTTCTCCTGTGTGCAGGATGGCTCGTGATCGCGGTCGGCCTGAAGCGGCACTACTTCGACCTCTTCCGGAGCGCGCTCGACGAGGGGACGATCCAGACGCGCGCGGAGTTTCCCGAGATGGATCTCGCCTCGCTCGAGACTCTCATGGCCGCCCTCTCGAGCCCGAACGACGCCGAGGTCCGCGCCGCGCTCGACCTCCTCGCGGAGAAGGACCGCATCCACCTCGCCCCCGCGTTGATTCTCTATCACCCTTCACCGAAGGTCGTCGTGCGGGCCCTCGAGCTCTTTCAGCAGGCGGGGCGCACCGACCACCTCCCTCTGCTCGAGCGACTGCACAAGAACCCCGACGAAGAGGTGCGAGTCGCCGCGCTGACGGCCATGCCGGCCGTGGAGCCGGATTGCGACCTGCTCGAGAGTGCGCTCGCCGACGAGTCCCCCGACGTGCGGGCCACGGCGCTCGTGCTCCTGCTCGCCTCCGCCAGGCGGCCCGATGATCTTCACCCGAGGGTCCAGTCGATCCTCGATACGATCATCCACGCCGGCTCGATCGAGGCGAAGAGGGCCCTGGTCCGCGCGATCCGCCGCCGTGCCGGCCCGCGGTTCGACGGGGTGCTCCGCTCGCTGGCCACCCACCCCGTCCCCGCGCTCCGGTCCGAGGTCGCCGTCGCCATGCGCGAGACGCCGAAGATCGAGTACTTCGACAGCCTGCTCACCATGCTCTCCCAGCGCGGATGCCGGGAAGAGGCGCGCCGGACGTTGGTCGCCATCGGCAATCCCGCGCTGGATCGTCTCGCCGAGGCCCTGGCGGACGAGTCGCTGCCCCGGCCGATCCGTCGGCACCTTCCCCGCACGATCTGCTGCTTCGATCCGGTCCGGGCGGCGCGCTTCCTCCTCGACCGGCTCCCCGTCGATCCCGACGGCACGGTTCGCTACAAGATCCTGCGGGCCCTCGGGCACATCCGAAGTCATCACCCCGATGTCTTGTTGGATCTCGACGTGCTCGACCGCGTGATCGAGGACACGTTGCGCAAGATCCTCCGGACGATCGACTGGGGGCATCAGCTCGCACGGGAATCGATACCGCGCCCGGAGTGGAACACGCCCGTGCGACGGCTGGTCGTCGAGCTTCTCGAGCACAAGGAGGAGCACGGCATCGAGCGTCTGTTCCGCCTGTTCGGACTGAGGTATCCGCGCGAGGATTTCCGCCGCATCCACCGCGGACTGCAGGGCGACCGAAACTCGCGGGCGAGCAGCCGGGAGCTCCTGGAGAACGCCCTTCCCTCGCCGATCAAGGAGGTCGTCCTGGGGATTCTCGACGACGTTCCCGACGACCGGCGTCTGGCGGCAGGGGCGCGGCTCTACCGTCCTCCGGCGCGGACGCACGACGACCTGCTCAAGGTTCTCCTCGAGCAGAACAGCCTCCACCTGCGCTGCCTGGTGGCCTACCACGTGGGCGAGCTCGGGCTGCGGGATCTGCGAGAGGATCTCGCGCGCCTCCGGGACAGCGCGATGGAGGCGATGCGGGACACGTTCGGCGTCGCGCTCGACATGCTCGACGATCCGGGGAAGGAGAAGGCGTTCGTTGTCCCGATTCGATAGCGCCCGCAGAGTGGGGCCGCTCGAGCGGGTCCTGTTCCTCAAGACCCTGGGACCCCTGGAGGCCCTGGACCTCGCCGACATCGCGGTCTTCGCGGAGAACGCCCAAGAGGGTCAGTTCGCCCCGGGAGAGACGATCCTGCGAGCCGGAGAGCGCGCGTGCTCCTACCACGTCATCACCGAGGGCCGCGTTCGGGCGGAGGGAGGCGAGTACCCGGAACCGGCGGTGCTCGGGCCGCGCGACGGGTTCGGGTTCCTTCCCATGCTCGCCGGTCTCCCCGAGGGGCTCCAGGCGACGGCGGAAGAGGCCACCCTCACCCTGATGTTCGAAGATGATGTGATCCACGACATCCTCGAGGACCACTTTTCAGTCCTGCTCAACCTCGTCCGCAACCTCGCTCGGATCATGCTGGTCGAGCGCCGTCGGATTCCCCCTTCCACCTATCTCGCGCCCGCGGAGGGACTGTTTCAGAAGACGCCCGAGCGGATCGATCTCGTGGAGCGGATCGTCCTGATCCGCCGTCCCGGCTCACCGTTCGCCAATTCGAGCCTGGAGGCTCTCGCCCAGCTCGCGCGATCGACCCCCGAGGTCCGTTTCCGGGAGGGCCAGACCGTCTGGCGGATCGGCGAACCCTCTCCGCTCATGTACGTCATCGTTTCGGGACGAATCGTCTGCACCGGTGCGGACGGGGCGGTTCTCTTCCGCGCCGGACCCGGTTATCCCCTCGGCAATCTCGAGCGGCTCTGCGGCCAGCCGCGCTGGTTCACCGCCGTGTGCGAGACGCCCGTCGTCGCACTGCGGGGCGACACCGAGGACTTTCTCGACATTTTGGAGGACCACTTCGACATGGCGCGGGACTTCGTATCCGCGATGGCCCGCAACCTCATCGCGCTCCGCCGCGAGATCGCCCGCCAGGGCGAGTCGCCTCTGCCGTTACCGGAAGCGTTGAAGGTGACGTCGTAGGATGGGCGGGGGTGGTATCGCGCGCCGCGCCGTTACGAGTGAAGCCGCCCGGGATCTCTCCCGGGCGGCCGGTCGCGACCTTCGCTGTAGCGCTGCAGTTCACGCCTCGATCAGGACGTGACCTCCGGGCAGTCGGTGTCATTCTGGCGCTCGTCCCAGCAGGCCGGCTCGCCGTCGTTGTAGTCCGGGGCGCGGAGGCTGCCGGTGCCGTCCGCGTCGTTCCACTTCACGTACCAGCCGAGGTCGGGATCGCTCGCGTCGGTGAACGTGAGCGACATGAGGGAACCGTTCTCACGGTATTCGAGCGTGTCGTCGACGTTCTGGTAGAGATCGGTGAACCGGAGGAACTCGCCCTCGAAGTCGGCGCCCCATTCGAGCTCCGCCGCCGCCGGCTGCTCCTCGAGATCGAGGTCGTAGAAGGTCCACTGTCCTGACTCGCCGTCGTCACGGGTCCGGCCCTCGAACCAGAGCTCCTGATCCCATCCCTCGACGGTGCTCGACACACGCATCTGCCACTCGACGCGGTCCGCGTCGAGAGCCTTCCCCCGCAACCGCACCTGAGCCTCTTCCTCACCGTGGACCCACGTGTAGACCCAGATGTAGGAGCCGTCGGGCTGGGGGCTCGGAACGGTGTGGAGCGCGAGCGAGAACGCGGCGACGGGCGGGGTCAGGACCAGATGCGTCACGGCCTTGACGACCACGACTCGGACGAACGCGTTGAAGAAGTTGTGCTTCGAGGCGCGCTCGAGCGGCGGAGGCTCCTGGAAGAAGTCGAAGTCGAACGTGAGGCTCTCGGCCGGGGGAAGCGCCGGCGGGGTCTCCGGCGTGGGCTCGGAACCGGGAGTCGTGGGCAGTTCCTGGGTGCAGCCGCTCGCGAGGATCAGGGCGGTGGCGACGGCGGCGAGGCTGCGGAGCTTTCGAAGAGAGGTCACCGGGTTCATTTCGGTCTCCTGGTTTCGGGTGGGCGGTTCATCAGGTGCACGTCCGGTCCTGGTGCAGCCTGTGTGCCAGTCCGGGCCACGGACCTCGTCGCCGCCACAATCCACTGGAAAACAACGAGTTCCGGAAGCGCCCCACGTCGCGGCCCGCTCTCCCGAGGGGGTCCGACCTCGTGGTGAGAACTCACACCTGGAGTGGATCCTCACGGCGGAGATGCCCGGTCGGCGGCCGGGTCATCCGCGACGCCGTCGCCGTCCGAATCGGTGATGGCGGGAAAGCGGCAGCTCCCCGGCAATCGGAGCGAAGGAGCCGTCCCCGGCAATCGGCGGGAAGGAGCCTTCCCCGGCCTCCGAGTGCCCCCAGAGCCTCGAAACGGCCCCGACGGCCCCTTTCCGGGCTCCGGGGGTTGCTCTCGCACTCCCGGATCTGGGATGATCGAACGAGCGCTCCGGCCCCCCCCGATGCCGGCTCGGTCCCCGGTCACCACGTCCTCGAACTTTCACTCCGCGGAGAGAGCCCATGTCGGCGCCACGCACGGTTCTTCTGCTCGGGGCCGCTCTGACGGTCGCGTTGTCCTCACCCTCCGCCGCCGAGAACGTCTGGACGGTCACAGGGGCCCGGGCCTCGTTCTCG
Source organism: bacterium (assembly GCA_025774805.1). Taxonomy (GTDB): domain Bacteria; phylum ARS69; class ARS69; order ARS69; family ARS69; genus JALGZR01. Next base: position 11,343 of record JALGZR010000054.1, on the reverse strand, counting down.
CTGAGTGACGGTCGTCTGAGAGATCTGGGTCTCGAGATCGTGTCGACTCGGGAGACCCGCCCCGGACCGGCTCCGATCAAGCTGGGAATGGAGCCACCGGTCTACTCGTTCGTGGTCGACGAGCTTCCCGAGGTGAGATTTCGAACGTCCGGGGAGAGGTTCGAGGGGTTCGTCGGCATGGCCCCGATTCTCCCCGTGCAGGGAGGGCTCGCGTTTCGCGCCCGTCACCGGAGCACCCAGGCTCTCCTCGATCCGCTGTTCCTGTTCGACTTCGCTCTCGAGGTGGTGCCGGGAACCGGCCGGGTCCCGATCCGGATTCGTACGGGGGACCGCGATCTTCCCGTCCCTCTCGAGGTCCGCAACGCCTGGTGGACCCTGGAAGCCGAGCGGGGGGAGCTCTCCCTGAGAATGGGTGATCTCGTGATCTCCGAAGAGTGGGCCGAGCGTCTCGGCCAGCCGTCGCTCGAGGGGAAGCTCGTGGGTGCGTTCGATCTGCGTCTCGCGGCGACTCCCGCGCGCCCCCGCGTGAGAGCGCCCGAGCCCCCTTCCCGGGCCTCCGATCAGCAGGAACTCGTCCTCGACATCCTCCTTCGCGAGCTCTACGGCATCGACAGCGCGGGTCGGATCGGAATCTATCCGAACGGGACGGCCGGGCTCACCGCCGCGACGACCGCGTGCAACAACGGGGAAGTGATCGTGCCCTGGAACGCGCCGATGGAGGAGACCCACCCGTTCATCGGGCTGGCGCTCTATCGCGAGAAGGACGGCGCCCTCGAGATGATCGGCCAGAACTGGGTCAAGCACGCCTGGTACGCGTTGGCCAACGACGATTGCGACCTCGGTTGCGACGGCGGCGGGGGCACCTACATGGAGATCGGCTGCTCGGACACCTACTCGGCCGCCAACAACGCGTCCCGCTACTATCTCGGGCCACGCGAGGAGGTCGACCCGCACATCGCGTCCTGGGAGGCCTGCGGTTCGTTCTTCGACGCGACTCCGGTCGATTGCGAGCGGGACTACCTGGGAATCGAGCCGGACGAAGTGGCGCACCGGCTCGAGGTCGACGATGTGGATCTCGGGGACACCACCGCGACCTATCTCTACGAGGGCGTCTACTTCGTGGCCGACGACGACAGCCTCTACAACAACATCGGGTGGCGCGAGTGCACGATGACCTGGTCCGGGACCGACTGGGACTTCACCGACGTCGGCGGCGGACTCGACGTGATCCTGGGCGCCCCGATCTTCACCTGGGGAGATGCGCACGACTCCACCCTCGTCTCGCCCGATGACGGCTGGATGTTCCACTCGGTGAAGGTGACGGACCTCGGCGGGGGGAGCTGGCACTACGAGTACGCCGTGTACAACCGCACTTGCGGCCGCGGAATGCGCCTCTTCGAGGTGCCGATCACCGGGGCCGTCGTGTCGAACATCGGTTTTCACGACATCGATCACAAACCGGAGACGGACTGGTCGTCCTCCTTCACGAGCGATCGCATCTCCTGGTGGACGGACGACTACGCCACGGTTCCCGACGCGCCGGCGCTCTTCTACCAGACCCAGTTCAACTTCCGGTTCGACGCGGATCGCCCGCCCGTCGTCTCCAAGGTGAAGGGCGGCCTGTTCCGACCCGGCGTCGGCACGACCTTCTTCCTGAACTCGCTGGCTCCGTACGGCGGCGGACCGACGGCGATCGCGGAGGGGGAGCGGGTCGAGGGGCTCCGGCTCTACCCGAGCGAGCCGAACCCGTTCGCGACGTCGACCCGCCTCACGTTCTCGCAGGAGCGCGCGGGAGCGGCCCGGCTGTCGATCCTGGACGTGAACGGACGAACGATTCAGGTGCTTCTGGACGGACCGGCCCCGGCCGGCGTCACCTCCCTACCCTGGGACGGACGCGATGCCACCGGGTCCCGGGTCGCAAGCGGTGTCTACTTCTTCCGCCTCGAGGCGGAGGGGGCCGTTCGCACGGTCAAGGGAACGCTTCTTCGTTAGGAGAGCGGCCATCTTCGGGAAGATCTCGCTCCTCCCGGCGCTGCGGCGCCTCGTCTCCACCGGACTCATCGTCGCTGTGGCCCTGGCGGTGTCCGGTCGGGATGCGGTGGCGGGCTTCACCGACGTGACCGGGTCGTCGGGGATCTTCGGCGACGAACCGACGTGGGGCGCGCAGGCGATCGACATCGACCGGGACGGTGACGTCGACGTGGTGAACGCGCACCACTACCTGAGCGTCTGGATCTTCACGAACGATGGCACCGGGTCCTTCACCCACACGGGAATCCCCCAGATCGTCTCGGACGTCGAGGACCGTCACGGGTTCCTGTGGGCGGATCTCGACGGCGACGAGTATCTCGACGCCGTGTGCTCCCACGGGGGCGACGGGGGCTGCGCGTGCTCGGACGACGGGAACGAGCTCTGGCGGTCGCTCGGGGGCGGGCTCCTCGATTCGATCCCGGGCGCGGGAGGCATGGCCGACACCGTGGGTCGCGGGAGGTGCTTCTCGGCCGCCGACGTCGACGGAGACGGCGACCTCGACCTCTACCACGCCAAAGCCCCTCTGGGGATGAGCCCGAACTCCCTCTACCGCAACGACGGATCGATGAGCTTCACGGACGTCGCCAACGACTGGGGCGTGGATGAGGGGTACGGCACCGTCGGGGGTCTCTTCGCCGATTACGACGACGACGGCGATCCGGATCTTCTCGTGGGCGGAGAGGAGTTCTCCCGCCCGACGATCCTCTGGAGAAACGACGGATCCGGATTCACGGACGTCACGGCGGCGGCGTTCGACTCGCTGCCGATTGTCGCGGGCGCCGACTGGGACGACTTCGACAGCGACGGAGACATGGATCTCGCGGTGTGCGAGGGACACGAGGGAATCTGGGACGCGAGGGGAGTCGAGGGAAACGACTTCTGGTTCTTCGCGCACCACCGTCTGAACGACGACGGCGTCGACGCGTTCGAGCTCGACACGGCGGCGGCATCTCCCCTCGCGCTCCTCCAGTGGCGCGGCTCGTTCATCCCCGACCGCTTCTTCCTCGGCCCGGACGGAGTGCACCCCAACAACCCGGTGACCGTGCTCACGGACGAGTACGTGGGCGCCCCCCCCTTCACCCCCGGCGAGGACGAGGGGCTCTACCTCTGGCGGGAGTCGGCCGGTGGGCGCTGGCAGATCCGGGTCTCCGCACCGCCCGGGACCGCCGGTAATTACTCCGGACGGATCTACGGTTCGGGGATCCCGTACGCCGGGGACTCGAATCTCGAGCAGCCCGCGTATCCTCCCGGAGCGCTCCGCGTCTATCGAAACGACGGTGGCGTGTTCAGCGAGATCACGGACTCCCTCGGCCTGACGACCTCCACGAACCCGAGGCACGTGAACTGGGTCGACTTCGACAACGACGGGGACCTCGATCTCCATCTCGTCAACAAGGGAACGTCGGAGACGTTCAACGAGCCCGACATCCTCTGGCGGAACGACGGCGCCGCCTTCGTGCCGCTGGAGGGGGCGGGATGGATCCCCGGCGACACGGACCACCTCGGCGACGGGGGCGTGTGGGCCGATCTCGACGAGGACGGGGACCTCGATCTCTTCCTCCAGGACGGGGCGGGACCGAACTTCTACAGCATCCAGGCCCCTTCCACGGTCTACCGGAACGACGGCCCGGCCGGGCACTGGCTCTCGGTGCGCCTCGGCGAGACTGTCCACGGCGGAACGTACGTCGGGTCCCGGGTCGCGTGCCACGCCGGATCGACGGTCGTCCACCGCCGCGCCGAGGCGAGTCCCTGGCGCGGGTTCCAGGGCCCCCTCGCGCTCCACTTCGGGCTGGGCGATCGGACCGCCGTGGACAGCGTGGTCGTCACCTGGCCGGGTGGATCCATGGAGGTTTTCGGGCCCTTTCCCGCCGACACGTCGGTCGTCCTCGAGTCCAATGCCACCGACGCTCCGACTCCCACCCGGCCCGAGGGTTCTCTCGTGGGAACGGTGACGCCCCAGCCGGCGCGGGGCCTTCAGGAGCTCCGTCTCGTCCTTCCCGCCGGCAGCCGGATCGGCGTCCGGGTGTTCGACGTGGCCGGACGGCACGTCCGGACGCTTCCGGAGCTCCACGGAACCGGGAGCGAGATCCGCATCCTCTGGGACGGGCGGGACGGGAGCGGGCGCCGGGTGCCCGCGGGCATCTACTTCCTCCGCGCGGACGGGGATCTCTCCTTCGTGAGGAAGTCCGTCCGCCTGAGGTAGGTGGACCGGCTCCCCGACGTAGCCCGAAACGCCCCGTCGGCTCAGACCGACGTGCCGGACCGACGTACTAATGAGAAGCGGGCCGGGGATTTCTCCCCGACCCGCTCTTGGGCACGACGGGCGCTTCCGTCCGACGCGATGTCGGTTCGTCCGAGAACCTAGCGGTAGAGCGCCTTGAGGTTGCCCCAGGTCTCGGACTCGACGGCCACCGGGGCCTCACACAGGATGTGGACCGACCAGTTGTGGATGAAGCCGTCGTCTCCGGCAGCGCTGTCCGTGATGCAGAGCTCCCAGGTGCCGTCGCCGCAGAAGAGACCGCGGAACTGCTCGAGAGCGCCCGGGTTCTCGACCGCCACGGCGTAGCAGGCGGGATCGATGACCGACGGGCAGTCGAACTCGCCGAGCGGCTCGAGGTCGTCGCGCGTTCCGAAGTAGTACTTGTTCTCCGGATCGGCGATCAGGTCACCCGCGCAACCGAACGTGGTCTCCGGCACCCCCGGACGGGCGATCAGGGCCGCTTCCCGCACCTCGCCATTGTCGGCCGTGTGCCTCAGAACGATGTCGAGGTCACCGACCCACGTGTGCTCGATCTCGATGTCGATCACGACGTCGGTGATCACCGTGTTCTGCGGGTTGAACTTGATGGCCGGCGTGCAGATCGTTCCCAGCGTGTCGGAGATCACCATGTTCACGTCGACCTTGCTGGCCTTGTACTGTCCGACCGGGCAGATCGCGGGACCGGTCTGCGGGGTGGTGACCCCGATCATGATGTAGTTGCCGTTCGAGGAGGAGCTGAAGCCCCGGACTCTCAGGTAGTAGTTCCCGGTGTACTCGAGCTTGTAGTCATCGATCAGCGAGTAGAGGCCGGGACCGCTGTCGTCGTCGATCGCGAGCTGGGTCACGCAGTCGGATGCGTACAGCTCGATCACGGTGTCGACCAGGGGAAGACCGGGGTCCGCGTCCGTCCCGATGGTGAGGACGTCACCCGCGTTGCCGGCGAAGCAGTACCAGTCGTGGTCCCCGGGCGGGTTGATCGCGCCGTGCATCACGTCCCCGAGCGTGTACGGCTCCCCGGGGCAGGTATCGTTGGGCTCGTTCTCGTTCACGTCCGCCCGCGGATCCGCGAAGTCCAGCATGTCGAAGAGATTCCACGGCTTGTCGTTCTGCTGCTCGATCTCTCCCCGCTTGTCCAGGCTGGCGGGCAACTCGGCCATTACGGACCCGGCAGCCAGAGCCACTATTGCAAGGGTCGAAAGAAGAAGAAGTCTAGATATGCGCATGGGGTCGTCCTTCCTGAATGGAGGGTGGATCCGTCCGGGGAGCCCGCTCCGAGCGACGATCTCGGAATGCGTGAGCCCGAGCGGAACGGTGAGGGCTTGCCCGGCCGGGAGTGGAGACACCTCCACGCCGCGACGCCGGCGCCCATGGCAAACGCGGGAGGTCACCATGCCTCCGCGCGACGCAGCAATCGTAACGGGAACCGGCAAGGCATTTCAACAGGGAGATCGGGGGCGTTGCCGGGAGTTTCTCGAGGCCGGCCTCTACGCGCCGTAGGGCGGGCGAACGGTCGGCTTGGTCCCGAAAGCTTGCAAGGAGCTATCACTCGGACTCCCCACGAGACTCCCCGCAAAGGGTGAGCCGGCACTCACGATAGGCCCCATGACGAAGCGGGCCGGGGGGTGATCCCCGGCCCGCTCTTTCGTGCATCGAGCGTCGCGCCCGACTCTTGTCTACCGTCAGAGATCCTAGCGGTACAGCGCCTTCAGGTTCCCCCAGGTCTCATTCTCGACGGCGATCGTACCCTCACACCGGATATGGATCGACCAGTTGTGGATGAAGCCGTCGTCTCCACCGGCATGGTCCGTGATGATCAGCTGCCAGATCCCGTCTCCGCAGCCCAGACCGCGGAATTGCTCGAGAGCTCCGATGACCGCCGGGCAGTCGAACTCGCCGATCGGCTCGAGGTCGTCGCGCGTTCCGAAGTAGTACTTGTTCTCCGGATCGGCGATCAGGTCACCCGAGCAACCGAACCCGGTCTCGGGCACCCCCGGACGGGCCAGCAGAGCCGCTTCCCGCACGAAGCCGCCGTCGTCCGTGTGCCTCAGGATGATGTCGAGGTCACCCACCCAGGTGTGCTCGATCTCGATGTCGACCACGACGTCGACGATCTTCGTCACCTGCGGGTTGAACTTGATGGCCGGCGTCACGATCGTCCCCAGCGTATCGGAGATGACCAGGTTCACGTCGATCTTGCTGGCCTTGTACTCCCCGACCGGGCAGAACCCGGGGCCGGTCTGCGGGACAGTGACCCCGACCATGATGTAGTTGCCGGTCGAAGCCGAGCTGTAGCCGCGAACCAACAGGTAGTAGTTCCCGGTGTACTCGAGCTTGTTGAACGCGAGCTGGGTCACGCAGTCGTCCGCGTACAGCTCGATGACCGTGTCGACCGTGGGAAGACCGGGGTCCTCGTCCGTCCCGATGGTGAGCAGCTCACCCGCGGTGCCGGAGAAGCAGAACCAGTCATGGTCCCCGCCCGGATTGATCGCGCCGTGCATCACGTCCCCGAGCGTGTACAGCTCTCCAGGACACGCGTCGTTCGGCTCGTTCTCGTTCACGTCCGCCCGCGGGCCTCCGAAGTCGGGCATGCCGAGCAGGTTCCACGGCTTGAGGAGTTGCTGGTCGATCTCGTCCTGCTTTGTCGCGAACGCTGAACCCGCGGCCAGGACCAGGATCGCAGCTGCAGAAAGAAGCAGTCGCGTAGTTCTCATGAAACTGTCCTCCAACGCTTCGGTGAACACCTACCCGGGGCAGGCTGAAACCGCATGAATCGGCCGAACCGCGCGCGCTTGATCCGGCCCGCGGACCCCGGATTCGAGGCTGTCCGGCGCATCGCGCCGTGAGGCGCCTCGGGACAATCCTAGGGGGTCGGGGCCGGCCAATTCAAGGAGTTTGCGAAGTTGGCGCTCGGATTGTGTCGCGGGAGACGAACGGGGGGCGGACTCCGGCGCCGGCAGCCCTTCCGAGCCTTGCTGCGCGGGCCTCACGGTACGTCGGGCCCCGGAGGAAACCCCGAAGGCTCGCTCCATCCTACAGGGAGATCGGCGGTCGCGCTTGGGGCACGTCCGAAAGCCGAGAGAGACCTTCCGAGCACCCAGCTATAACGCTGGCCTTTCGCGGCGGTCAGGGCATCGGCTCGGCGGCGCGGCGCGGCCCCGGCGACCCGGCCCGGGCGCCGGCGGCACGACCCCGGCCCAGGAGCCGGCGTCGGCCCCCCGGGGACCTCTAACCGAGAAGGTCCCGCTCGACCCGGATCTCGAGCGATCCGTTCCCTCCCACCGGGTGACCCCCCGCGATCGTCTCCTCCTCCCCGCGGGTGAGGCGGTCCGCCTCGTCCGGCTCGATTCGGATCCGGATGCGGTGATCCGCGAGGTCGGCCGAGATCCCCCGGATTCCCCCGTCCTTCTCCAGCGAGTAGACCAGGAGCTCCCGGTCGCCCGAACCGAACCGAAGCGAGCTCTCGATCCTCCCCTTCTCCGCGAGTCGGGCGAGCTCCTTCTCGCCGAGACGGAGGCGCAGTGTGTTCTCGTGAATGCGCAGCTTCATCGAGTCTCCTTTCGCGAGAACCCTCCTTCGGATTCCCCCAACCGACAAAACGGAACGGGGCGTCCCGCCTCGAAGTGCCCGACGTCGGCGGGCAGGATCGCGATCGCGTTCGCCCCGGTCATGCCGAAGATGTCCGCGGAACCGTGGGTGCGAATCGGACGGACGAGAAAGCCGGCGTCCCTCCACTCGGTGAAACACGGAACGAGGGTCTCCTTTCCGGGACGTTTCGTGATGGACTCCGTCAGCTCGCCGAGATAGCGCGTGGTCGAAGGACGAGGATGACGCATGAACGCCCGGATCGCGGGGGCGGCATAGAGCTCGAAGGCGAAGAGCGCCGCGATCGGGTTTCCGGGAAGGCCATAGACCAGGGCGCGGTCCCGGACGCCGAACAGCGTCGGATGTCCGGGCTTCACCAGGAGCCGGTGGAAGAGAAGCTGCACGCCCAGCTTCTCGAGCACATCGGGAACGAGATCGTAGCGTCCCCTCGAGACACCGCCGGAGAGGAGGAGCATATCGTGTTCGAGACCCCGGCCGATCTTCTCCCTCAGATCGTCCTCGACGTCCCGTGCGATCCCGAGATCGTGTGGCAGAGCCCGGAGAGCGAGGATCTGCGCGTGGACGGCGGAGGAGTTGGAGCTTCGGATCATGCCAGGGCGGAGGGGCTCTCCCGGCTCGAGGAGCTCGTCCCCCGTGGACAGGTAGGCCACGCGAGGCGGCCCGTACACCCGGACCGACCGGCGCCCCACCGCCGCGAGAACGCCGACCTCGGCGCTCCCGAGGAGCTGGCCCTCCCGCAGGACCACCGCTCCGGTGACGAGATCCTCGCCGCGGGGGGAGATGTGATGACCCTCGGGCGGCGGAGCCTCGAATCGAACCCGATCTCCCTCCTCCCGGGTCTCCTCCACCGGAATCACGGTGTCCGCGTCGGAGGGCACGGGGGCGCCGGTCATGATCCGCACGCACTCTCCCGGAGCCAGGTCTCCGGTGAACTCCTCCCCGGCGGCGACGGTGGCGACGATGTGCATCGTCTCGTGCGTGGCGACGTCCCGATGGCGGTAAGCGAACCCGTCCATCATCGCCCGGTCGAACGCCGGCATGTCCATGTCGGAGGCGACGTCCTCGGCGAGCACCAGACCTGCCGCCCGGCGCACCTCCGTCGAGACGGTCTCCGAGCCCACGATGGCGTGGTCGCGGATGATCCGGAGGGCCTCATCGAGAGTCGTCATCGTTTCCCTGCAAGAGCTGGACCGCGTTGATCTTGAACGAGACCACCACGGTTCGGTCCAGGTTGAGCTCCATCTCTTCGTAGGATTTCCGGCTGATGACCGCCGTGAACCTCTCGCGTCCCTCGATCTCGAGCCAGCGGTTCTCTCCTTCGCTCTCGACCGACCGAATCCGGCCGGTGAAGGAGTTCCTCATGCTGGAGTGCAGGGGTTCGTGCGAGATGACGACGGAACGGGGATCGATGGCGACCATCGCTTTCGATTCGCTCGGCGGCCGGGGGAGCAGAATCTCGAGCCCGCCCGGAGTCGTGAGCACTCCGCCGGAGCACGTTCCCGAGAAGACGTTTCGTGAGAGCACCTCGGAGAGGCGGCCGTTTTCCATTCCGAGGGTCCGCCCGGGAAGCTCGTACGCGAGTCGCAGGTCGTGGGTCATGAGCAGCACGGCGGCGTCGCACTCCGCGAGCACCTGCCCGATGATCTTGCGGGACGCCTCGTCCAGGTGGGTGGTGGGCTCGTCGAGGAGCAGGACCTCCGGCTCCACGATCAGCATGCGCCCGAGGGCCACGCGACGCTGCTCGCCCCCGGAGAGAGCGCGGGCCGGCGTGAGATGGTGACGCGTGAGGTCGAGGCGCTCGCACATCGCCCCGACCCGACGACGGATCTCTCGCCGCGATCGGCGTCGGACCCGCAGCCCGTAGGCGAGGTTGCCCTCGACGGTGCCGCGAAAGATCCAGGGCTGTTGCCGGAGCAGTCCGATCCCTTTGCGGGGTGTCTTCCCCGGCACGACATCCCGCCCCGCGTAGCGGAACCGTTCCCAGGACAGGGGCCTCTCGAGAAACGCGAGGACTCTCAAGAGCGTCGACTTGCCGGCGCCGTTGCGGCCGACGACGGACACCTTCTCCTTCGAGTCGAGGCGGAAGTCGTCGATCTCGAGCCGGAATCGGTCGGGGTAATCGAAGCGAAGGCGCTGGACCTCATACCACAGCATCGCTTCGTCCCCCGGCGGCGACAACCACCACGTTGATCGCGAAGACGATGAGCAAGAGCACGATCCCCAGGGCGACCGCGCGCGGGAAGTCCCCCTGGGCCGTCTCGAGCGAGATCGCCGTCGTGATGGTCCGAGTGAAACCGCGAATGTTGCCGCCCAGGATGAGGGAGATCCCGATCTCCGTGGCGACCCGTCCGAAGCCGGCCATGAGCGCGGTCACGACCCCGACCCTCGCCTCGAGAATCGTCTTCCAAAACGCGGCGACAGGCGAGGCGCCGAGCAGGATCGCCTCCTCGTAGACCGTGCGGCTCGTCCCCTGGAGCACGCCGTGAATCAGCGCCGTGACGAGCGGCGTGATGAGGAGAACCTGGCCGATGATGATCGCCTCGGGGGTGAACAGCAGCTTCAGACTGCCGAGGGGGGCGCTCCGGGCGACGAATCCGTACACGAAGAGCCCGATCAGGACGGTGGGAAGGGCGAGCGCGGTCTTGAGCAGTGCGAGAATCCCCTCCTTGCCAGGGAACTTCCGACTGGCGAGCAGGAATCCGAGGGGCAGGGCCAGGGCGGACGCGATCGCCGTGGACGTGAGGGAGACCCGGAGCGTCGTCCGGACCGCCTCGAGCAGCTCCCGATCGAGAGTCACGATGAGCCGGACTGCCTCCTCGATCCCGCCGAACAGAAAGCTCATGCTCCCTCCGCCGCCGCCCCCGGAAGCGCATCGGGATGGAACAGCACCTGGCCGTTGACGCGGAACTGCCCGATCCGGCGTTGCCCCTCCTCGGAGGTCAGCCATTCGACGAGCCGTTGGGCCCCCGCATGACGTCCGTGCGGCCGGCGCTCGGGAGTGACGACGATGACCGCATACGGATTCACGAGGATCGGATCCCCCTCGAAGAGAACTTCGATCCGGAGTCTGTCCACCCGGGAGAGGTACGTTCCGCGATCCGAGAGGATGTAGGCGTCCTTCTCGCTGGCCAGGAGCAAACAGGCGCCCATTCCCTGCCCGGCGTCGAGGTACCACGGACGGGCCGGGGAGATCCCGGCCTCTCTCCAGATCGCGAGCTCCTTCTTGTGGGTTCCGGAGTCGTCGCCGCGGGAGACGAACTCCGCGCGGTGCTCGCTGATGCGGCGCAGGGCGTCCGCGGCGCTGTCGCTCTCGCGAATGGACGCGGGATCGGAGAGAGGGCCGAGAATGACGAAGTCATTGTACATGACGGGCACGCGCGACACGCCGAAACCACGGCGGACGAATTCCTCCTCGGCAGCGGGCGCGTGGACCATCACGACGTCGACGT
>JALGZR010000279.1:1533-2658 GCA_025774805.1 bacterium | reverse complement strand
GTCACGGGGGCGCTGACCGGAGCCGACGTCATCCTCGGCACCGCGGCCTACATGAGCCCCGAGCAGGCTCGCGGCCAGAGTGTCGACAAGCGCGCGGACATCTGGGCGTTCGGGGTGATCCTCTTCGAGATGCTCACCGGGCGCCGCCTGTTCGCGGGCGAGACCGTGTCCGACTCCCTCGCGGGCGTGCTCAAGACCGACCCCGACTGGAACGCGCTCCCCTCCGACACGCCGCCGCGCATCGTCCGCCTCCTCCGGCGATGCCTGGAGCGGGACCCGCGCCGGCGGCTCCGCGACATCGGCGACGCGCGAATCGTGATCGCGGAGGCACTCGAGGGGCGCCGGGACGATGTCGCCGAGCCGGCCGGCGTGACCGCGGCCCGGGACAGCCGCCCGCCGCGCCCTTGGCTCGCGGCCGTTCTCCTCCTGCTCGGCTTGGCGGCCGGCGCCGCGATCGGCTGGAGCGTGAGGCCGGCTCCCCCCGGGCCCGAGGTGCGGCGCTTCCTCATTCCGAGCACCGTCGCGCCGGAAGAGCCGCAAACCCCTCGCATCTCGCCCGATGGCCGGCGGCTCGCCTACATCCTGGACGGCAAGCTCCACATCCGGGAGATGGACCGGATCGAACCCCGGGTCATCGAGGACTCGCAGGGCGCGCGCGCGCCGTTCTGGTCGCCCGACGGCTCCACGATCGCGTTCCATGCCGAGGGCAAGCTGCTGAAGGTCCCGGCCGGCGGCGGCAAGCCGACGATCATCTGCGACGTGGAGGGCATGCGGGAGGCGAGCTGGCACGACGATGGAACGATCGCGTTCACGGAGGGAAGGAGCCTCCAGCAGGTCTCCGAGCGTGGAGGCGAAGTCGAGACCATCCGGGAGCTGGAACGCAAGGACGCCCACGACCTCCACGGCGTCGACCACCTTCCCGGCGACCGCGGCTGGATCGTGGTCGTGCACGACACGGACCAGACCAACGCGCTGGAGGTGTGGACCCGCGACGAGCGCAAGAGGATTCTCGGGCTCGGCGACGCCAGCGTGTTCTACCCGCGCTGGGTAGAGCCCGGCTTCCTGCTCTATGAACGCTCCCGGAACAACGAGGGTATCTGGGCGCTGCCGTTCTCGATCTCCAAG